>DASWMI010000020.1:0-35687 GCA_036399835.1 Pyrinomonadaceae bacterium
GCTCGCTCGACACCAGTTTTGATGGCGACGGCAAGGTGACGACCGACTTTGCCCTCAACGAAGATGCCGTCACGGGGCTGGCCCTCCAGACGGATAACAAGATCGTCGCGGTCGGTCGAGCCAATTTGCAGATTCGTATCATCCAGACGCAAGACCCCAACTTCGAGCTGGCGCGCTACAACACGGACGGCTCGCTCGATACGAGCTTCGGCACGGGCGGGCTGGTCTCAACGGACTTCCCAACAAACGGAGACGATCTCGCTAACGCGGTCGCAATTCAAACAGACGGGCGCATCGTCGTCGTCGGTCAAACCGGACCACACCTCAGCCAGTTCGGTAACACTGACACAGCTTTCGGCGTCGCGCGCTATAACACGGACGGCTCGCTCGACACCAGTTTTGATGGCGACGGCAGGGTCATAACCGACTTCGGCCCGACACACGATATGGCGTTTGCCGTCGCCTTGCAGACCAACGGCAAAATCGTCGTCGCGGGGGGAAATGGCAACGACTTCCTCCTCGCGCGCTATAACACCAACGGCAGCCTAGACGATGGGACAGCAGGCGACTCGACGCCAGGCGACTCCTTCGGCACTGGCGGCAAGGTGACGACAGATTTTAGCGGCGCTAACGATGGAGCCAGCGCTGTCTTGATTCAACCTGACGGCAAGATTGTCGCGGCTGGCTTCGCCAACTCGGACTTCGCCCTCGCGCGCTACAACACTGACGGCAGCCTCGTCACGACAGGCTTCGGCACTGGCGGCAAAGTCACGACAGATTTTAGCGGCGGCCCGGACGCCATCGCAGGGCTTATCATTCAACCGGATGGTAAATTGGTTGCAGCCGGTTCGGCCACTATCCCCGGCTCCAATAGTGATTTTGCGCTCGCGCGCTACAACACGGACGGCTCGCTCGACACCAACTCGGACGCGGACCCCGCTGTCTCGTTCGACACGGATGGCAAGGTCACGACAGACTTCGGCGGTTTCGACACCGCTGCGGACCTAGCCCTTTTTGCCAATGGAAAGATCGTCGCGGTAGGACTTTACTTTCCGATTACTACTTCCGAAGCATCGAAGGAGGAGAGAAAGCCAGCCGCTCTCGGCGACGCATCCGTATTCTTCGCGCTCGCGCTCTACAACGCGGACGGCTCGCTCGATAACTCCTTCTGCACCGACGGCAAAACCATCACGGACTTTTTCGGCATCAACAACCAGGCCGCCGCCGTCATCATCCAGCCCGACAACAAGGTCGTCGCAGGCGGTTTTACCGACACAGGGAGCAGCTCGGATTTCGCGCTCGCCCGCTACATAGCCGGGGCAGCACCGACACCTTCGCCTAGCCCTTCGCCATCGCCATCACCATCGCCGTCTGCGTCGCCTGCTGTGGTCCAGTTCAATGCCGCGAACTATGATACGCCCGAAGGCTGCCATGATGTGCTGATTACCCTGACGCGGACGGGCGACCCCGGTCTGGCCTTCAGCGTTGACTATGTGACCAGCGATGGCACGGCCAAACAAAGAACCGACTACACGATTCAATCCGGCACAATCACATTTGCTGCTGGCGAGCTGAGCAAGACTTTCACCGTCCTCGTCAATGATGACAGCTATGTTGAGGGCAATGAACAGTACACATTGACGCTCGGCAGTCAGACGGGCGGCGTGTTGCTGGGGACTCAAAGCACAGCTACCGTGACGCTCATTGACAACGATACTGTCAACCCGCCGACGGCCAACGTCATTGACGACACGCAAACCTTTGTCTGCCAGCTTTATCATGACTTCCTTAGTCGCGAGGCTGACCCGGGAGGGCTGGCCTACTGGATGCACCAGATAACACAGTGCGGCTCGGACCAGCCGTGTATTGGCCGCAATCGCATAGACGTTGCCAACGCCTTCTTCTTCGAGACGGAATATCAGGATACAGCGTTCTTCGTCTATCGCATCTACAAGGCATCCTTCGGCACGCGTCCTTCCTACGCGCAGTTTATGCCTGATCGCAGCCGAGTCATCGCAGGCCCGAACCTGGACCAGAAAAAGGACGCCTTTGTCGAACTCTTTGTCCAGCGCCCGTCCTTCAACTTACCGGCTGACCCAGCCGCCTACGTTGACACTCTGAATGCCAATACGGGCAACTCCTTGACGCAGGCGCAGCGAGATGCACTGGTCAACGGATTGATAGCGAATACGGAGACGCCTGCCAGCGTGCTGCGCAAGGTGGTGGACAACTCAGTCTTCGTTGATAAGGAGTATAACCCTGCCTTTATCCTCTCGATGTATTTCGGGTTCCTGCGACGTGACGCGGAGACCGGAGGCTTTGAATTCTGGTTGAAGCAGATCAACAGGTATCCTTTGCGAAACGTGCCTGGACAGCACGCGCTGGTCTGCTCATTCATCACCTCACGCGAGTACCAGGAACGCTTTAGCTCCGTGCTTACACACAGCAATCAAGAGTGCCCGCGTTAACTGCAAAGCGCTGATTAACGCGCCGGACCAACTCTCAACCCGGATGCAGCCGACAGGTTTCTGTTGGCTGCATCTTTTATTAAGGGGGTTGTTCGCTGGCTGCAAATGCTTTGGCAAGAGTATAGAATTGCGCAGAGAAGAAGAGGATAAAGCGGGAAGAGAACGATGGGCCGGACAATTATTGTCGGAGATATTCATGGCTGCTATGACGAGCTTCTGGACCTGCTGGAGAAGCTACGCGCGGGCGCGGATGATCGCGTCGTAGCGGTCGGCGATCTGATCGTCAAGGGAGAACAGAACCGCGAGGTGCTGGACCTCTTTATGGGTGATGCGCGCTTCTCCTCCGTCATCGGCAACCATGACCTGGCCCTGCTGCGTTACTGGCGCGGCGAGGCCGTCAAGCTCAAGGCTGCGCAGAAAAGGACGCGCAAAGAACTCAAGCCGGACCGCGAGCGCTATGCGGCCTATCTGGAATCTTTGCCGCTCCTCATTGACCTCGGCTCGCATCTCGTCGTGCACGCGGGCGTGCGTCCGGGCGTCGCCATCAAGGAGCAATCCGTAGAGGATTTAACGGAGCTGCGCACGCTCGGGCCGGACCGGACCAGCCGTCGGGGCGTGCCCTGGTACGATGTTTATGAGGGCGAAAAAACGGTCATCTTCGGCCACTGGCCCTCTGCTGAGCCGCGCCGGGGGCCAAAGGCTCTGGGCCTCGATACGGGCTGTGTCTACGGCCATCGCCTGACGAGCTATATCATTGAAACCAGTGAATTAGTCAGCGTCGAATCGCGCCGCGCCTGAAGGCCCGGAAAGCTCTCGCAGGATGTTGACAGCGCGGGTCAGGCGCATCTCGATGAGCACAGACGGTGCGCGAAAAACCGCGTATGAGACTGAGTGAAAAGACTTTCGACGGCTCTCAAGATGAACCGAAGAGGCACAGCGAGAGCATCAATTTCATGCAGCAGGAGGCTTTAGATAATCTCGTGACACTTCTTCAATAATCAAGTTAAGCAACTATTTATGTATAATCCTCTTCAGAGAGTCCAACAGGCACATAATTTGCTCGCAAGACAGACGCCAATACAGGTTCTCCCCGGAATCTGCTCTTTTAGTAAGACCTTTTATCAGAGAGTCGTTTAAGGGAAATTTTAATGGCAACAGCTCTAAGCCAGGACGCGCTTCAGGATAACAGGCCCGCAGAGGCCCGCAGGGTCGCGCTGCCTCAAACCATACGCCATTCCAAAGAGCTTCTCATCAACCGCGAATTCAGCCTGATAGAGTTCTTTCGTCGCGTGCTCGAAGAGGCGCTTGATGAGTCGCAGCCTTTGCTCGAAAGGCTCAAGTTTCTCTCCATCTTTTCGTCCAACGTGGACGAGCTGTTTATGATTCGCGTCTCGGCGCTCAAAGAGGAGCTGGACGAGGCGGTGGACGTTTTATCGCCGGACGGGATGACGCCCGCCGGACAGTTGAGGGGCATCAGGGCGCGGCTGCTCTCCTTAATCTCGGAGCAGATGCGCTGCTTGCGCGAAGATGTCTTACCACAACTTTCGGAACAGGGAATCGTGGTCGCGCCCTACAGCGAGCTATCGGCTGCCGAGCGCGATGAATTGAATGACTATTTTATGGCAAAGGTCTTTCCGGTCCTCACGCCGCTGGCCGTAGACCCCGCGCATCCGTTTCCATATATCTCTAACTTGAGTCTCAACCTGGGATTGATGGTCAGACCGGAGGACGCGCACGGACTCAGGGAATTTCCGAATGGGAATACAGAGCCGCGCTTTGTCCGCATCAAGGTTCCGCCCGTCGTCCCGCGACTGGTTCCGGTCGGCAACTCTGGAACCCGGTTTACTTATCTGGAAGAGCTGATCGCGGCCAATAGCACGTCTCTCTTTCGCGGGATGCAACCGGCTGAGTGCCACCCGTTTCGCGTCACGCGCGATGCGGATATACACATCAGGGATGACGAGGCGGACGACCTCTTGCGCACCATCCAACAGCAACTTCGCAGGCGGCGCTTCGGCACACCCGTCCGGCTCGAAGTCGCTTCGACGATGCCCCGCGAGATGGTTGATTATCTGAGACAGTCTCTCGGGCTGACCCTTGATGACGTCTACTCGATAGAAGGGCCGCTAGATGTTTCCGGTCTTATGTCGCTTTACAAGATTGACAGGCCGGAGTTGAAAGACAGGCCGCTGCGCGTGACGGCTCCCGCGCTCTTCGAGCGGGATCAGCCCATCTTCGATGTGATTAAAAATCAGGATGTCCTGCTCCATCATCCTTACACTTCCTACTCGACCGTCACGGATTTTATACACATGGCGGCGAAAGACCCGGAAGTGCTTGCCATCAAGATTTGCCTCTATCGCACAGGTCCAGACTCGCCGATTCCACAGGCCCTGATTGAAGCCAGCGAGCGCGGCAAACAGGTGACGGCCATCGTCGAGCTTAAAGCGCGTTTTGACGAGGAGAACAATATCGAGTGGGCGCAGAAGCTTGAGCACGCCGGCGTGCATGTCGTCTATGGCCTCATCGGTCTCAAGACTCACTGCAAGGTGACGCTGGTCGTGCGACGCGAAGGAGATGCGCTCCGTCGTTATGTACATATCGCGACGGGTAATTACAACCCGACGACCTCCACCACCTACACGGACCTCGGGCTGCTCACGGCCAACGAAGAGATCGGCGCGGATGCGACGGACCTCTTCAACTTCCTGACCGGCTACTCGCGGCAGACGGAATATCGTCAACTGCTCGTCTCGCCCGTCGCCATGCGCACGCGCATGCTCTCGCTCATCGAGCGCGAGACGGCGCACGCACGTGCGGGTCGTCCTGCGCGCATCACCGCGAAAATCAACCGGCTGGCTGATACCAAAGTGATTCGCGCTCTGTACGAAGCTTCGCAGGCCGGAGTCCGGATTGATCTCATCGTGCGCGGCATCTGCATGTTGCGTCCGGGCGTACCGGGTCTTTCCGAGACGATTAATGTCAGGACCATCGTCGGGCGCTTTCTGGAACACAGCCGCGTTTACTATTTTGCCAACGGCGGCGATGAAGAACTCTACATCGGCAGCGCAGACTGGATGCCGCGCAATTTTGACCGCCGCGTCGAAGTCGTGACGCCCGTCTATGACCGGCAGCTCAAGCATTATCTCAAGGATGAAGTCCTGTCGGCATACCTGCGCGACAATGCCAAGGCGCGCAGGCTCCTCCCGGACGGCACATACGAGCGCATCAAGCCTGCGCCGGGCGAGGAGCGTTTTGACAGCCAGCTCTATTTTGAAGAAGAGGAAAGAGAAGCCCTCTTGTAACAACTTTCGCGGGAATATTATTCGAGGATTCGATAATGTTTGGTTCAAACAGGACGCGTCAACTGCTGGCCCTGAGCCTGCTCTGTCTCTTCGGGCTTTCAACCTCCGCGCTGGCCTTTCAAGATCAGCAGAAGGGGAAGAAAGATAAGGCGACGGCGGACGGCACGCCCGTTCTCTGGACCGACCCTGGAGACATAGCCACCCGCGATCTTTTTCTTGGACCAGGCGGCGATGCGATGCAGCCGGACCTGAGCAGCGTCACATATCTCAAGGACGAGACGGGCGGATATTCGACTAAATATCGCGTCCGTGATGGCGCGGGGCGCGAGTGGGTCGTTAAAATCGGCAAGGAAGCGCAGCCTGAAACAGCCGTCACGAGACTCGTCTGGGCCGTCGGCTACCAGACCGACATTACCTATCTGGTCCCACACGTAGAGATTCAAGGCAAGGGCGCATTCGATAACGTGAGGTTCGAGGCGAGGCCCGAAGCCGTCAAGCGGCTCGACGAATGGAAGTGGGAAGATAACCCCTTTGTCGGTTCAAAAGAGTTGCAGGGGCTAAAGATTCTCATGGTGCTCGTCAACAACTGGGACTTGAAGAACTCCAACAACAGGATTCTCCTCTCGACGGACGAGCAGACGGGCCGGAAAGAGCTGCGCTATATCGTCAGCGACCTCGGCGCGACCTTTGGCAAGACAGGCAACTTCATCACGCATAATCGTAATCAGCCGAAGGACTACGTCAAGACCGGATTTATTGAGAGGATTGACGGCAAACGCGTCCGTTTCGATTATCACGGCAAGAGCGGAGACTTGCTTCGCAACATCAGTGTCGAGGATGCCAGATGGATCGGCGAGCTACTCTCGCGCTTGAGCGACCAGCAACTCAAGGATGCCTTTCGCGCAGCCAATTACAGCGCGGAAGAGGGACAACTGCTCGCGGACAGCGTTCGAGAGAGAATCAACGAGCTGGTCAATCTTCCGAAATAGTCGAAGAGTTATCATTTGAATCGCTAAGCTAGCGAAGTCTCTGTCCGGCCCTTTTCTGTCAAAGCTCTGCGCCGCGGGCCAGCTTGAAGATTATCTAGCGGAGGTTTTGTAGATGCTCCTTTCAAAACGCGTGAGGGGATCGAGCGCGGCTCTCATCCTGCTCATCTTCAGTCTTTCATTTCCCGCCCTCGCTGGTCCAGAAAAATCGAAAAAGAAGAAAGAGACTCCAAAGGGCACACCCGTTCTCTGGCGCGAGCCTGACGATATTGGCTCGCGCAACCTTCTGCTGGGGCCGGGCGGCGCGGCGATGAGACCGAATCTCAGGCGCATACGTTTTATCAAGGAGGAGAAGGGCGGATACTCGAAAAAGTTTCGCATCAGCGACGGCTCGGGGCGCGAGTGGGTGGCGAAGGTCAGTAAAGAGGCGCAGTCTGAGACGGCTGCCGTGCGTCTGCTCTGGGCCGTGGGGTATATGACGGAGGTCAATTATCTGGTCCCGCGCCTGCGTATTCCGGGCAAGGGCATCTTTGAGAATGTCAGGCTTGAAGCGAGACCCAAAAGCATAGAGCGGCTCGACGAATGGAAGTGGGAAAAGAACCCTTTTGTCGGCACGAAGCAGTTTCAGGGCCTCAAAGTCATGATGCTTCTCTTTAATAACTGGGACATCAAGGATTCAAATAACCAGATGCTGCTCATACGCGGCGGTCGCGGCGAGAGTAATCAACTCCATTACATCATCAGCGACCTCGGCGCAACCTTCGGCAAGACCGGCAGCCTGCCCATCATCTGGCGTATCACGCGCAGCCGCAATAATCCTGAAGATTATGCGAACTCGAAATTCATTGATGATGTGAAGAACGGGATGGTCTATTTCCATTACGGCGGCAAGAAACAGGATGTCTTCGAGGACATTACCATCAATCAGGCCAGATGGATCGGAGGCTGGCTCTCGCGCCTCAGCGATCAACAGTTGAGGGACGCTTTCCGCGCAGCCAACTATGAGCCGGACGAGATTCGCTTGCTGGTCGAGGCCGTGCGGTCAAGGGTGGATGAGCTGGTCCAGCTTCCAGCCCAAACAGGAGATGGCCGCTGATGACTTCCGGACCGCTCAAGGGCATGAACAGGCAGACGATAATTCTGATAGCAGTTTTCCTGGCCGTTCTCTTCGTGAGCGCGCTGGCCTCTTATCTGCTGTTCAATAGAACCAGTGGGCCAACGACGCAGGGCGCATCTGTCTCGCAGCCCGCCGCCGCGGAATCCTCGCCTGCCGGTACGAGCGCGACGCAGCCGCGCAGGGCCGCCGACAAGGATGATTCCTTTCTCTCGCGCCTCATCGGCTCCGGTGAATCAAACCCTGAAGAGACGCGTGCCGAACACTGGCTCTCGACGGTCGCGCGCGTCACCTTGAGATTTGCGCTGGCCTCTTTGCTCACGGCGATGCTGGCTTTCAGACCGCGTAAGAGGGTTCCAATAACGATGCGCAACCCTTATGTCGCGCAGACGCAGATACTGCTGGCGGTCGTCGCTTCGGCCTTGATGATGGTCGTCGGCGACAGCGCGGCGCGTGCCTTCGGTATCTTCGCCGCCGCCTCGCTGGTCCGCTTCAGGACCAACATACGCGACCCGAAAGAGATAACGGTCTTGTTAATCTGTCTCGCCGTCGGGCTGGCGACAGGAGTGGGCCGCTGGGATTTGGCTATCATCCTCAGTCTCTTTGTGCTGCTCACGCTCTGGATTCTGGAATACTACGAAACAGGTTTAGTGCTCCGCGCGATGGAGATCAAAGTCACAACGCGCAACGTCGCCGCAGCGCAGGAGATACTCAGGCAAATCTTCGAGAAGCACGAGTTCACTGCGGAACTGCGCGCGCTCGATAGAGAGGATGAGGAAGACCCTCTTGGCAAGATTGTCTATCACGTCAACATCAGTCCCTCCGTCAGCACGGACCGTCTGAGCGAAGAGATATTCGCATCCGATGAGAATAATATTGACGCCGTCGAGTGGAATCAAAAAGAGAACATCTCTTATATTTACAAGTAGGCCAGGGCTGAAAGCAAAAGGGCCGCTCTCTTAATGGAGCGGCCGTCTTGTCATGAAGTTGTTGCTCTAGCTACCTGGTCGCCGTCGCGTGTGTCGCGTCCGCGGTGGGCGTCACCTGCCCTGCCTGTATACGCTGCCAGTAATCCTCCACGTACTTCTTCATATCGCCATGACCCCAACGCGTGTAGAAGTCGTAATCCTTCATCTCTTTGTAAACCTGATCGTAGTTCCAGTGATAAAGGTTGAAGCGATAAACCGCGCCCATGACTCCGGTGCGATGACGGCCACCGGCGCAGTGTACATAAAACTTGCCGGTCTCGGGATTGTTGACGAGCTTGAGAAACGCAGCGATCTGCTCTTCCCTGGGATAGTCCTTATCGCTCATGGGAATATTGACATAATGCATTCCGAGCGCCTCGACCGCAGGCTTTTCGTAATCTGTCGGATTATCGCGCAGGTCAATCACGGTCTTGATGCCGAGTTGCGCAAGGTCTTGATAATCCCCCGTTTTGGGCTGCGCGCCGCGATAGAATCGCTCGTCCATCTGGCCGAAATTCTTAATCTTGATGTTGAACGGAACAACCTGTCGAGGGGTTTGGGCCAGCGAGATAACTGAGAGGGCCAAAATGGTCAGCAGGGTTGCGAAAGCGGGGCGAAGGGTATCAGGGATCAACTTCATTACTTAAATTCTCCTCAGATTGAACGCGACAGAAATTCTGTCAGACTCTCTTGAAAACCGTGCGACCGAGGGGGAATAGCAGCTTCAACGCGCAAAGCTCTAGGCTGTAGGAAAAACTCTTTCCGGCTTTACTTGCCAAACTCTCGGAATCAGGTGAGTTTAAGAGTGCTCAAAAACAACCAAGATGAAGGCGCTTAACCGCTCAAGTTCGATGTGATTTATAACACCGCGTTGTCACGAATCGTTGTCAACCGGAAAATAAGATTCATAAAAGCCTCTCAAGGTTGCATAGCTTCGGAGGGTCTCTCGGTGGTCCAAAATGCTTTAAATTCAGCAGGCTAAAACGGCTCTCTAATGGTCCTGATTTCAATAGTTGCAGACGGCCCACGGGAGGGTCAAAAAATTTGTTGCGGCGAACCTATTTTATTCTCAAACAAATCTTGCAAAATCCTGCGCGTGCGGTTAGATTGTCGGCGTTCAAGCAGAAAAACACGGGTGGAGGTCTCCCCCAGGAACAAGCGGGTGTACCACTGCCGCATGATGAGCGCAGGAGGAAAAGTAAGTGCCGACCGGAACATGCCCCGAATGTGATGCTGATGTCCATGTTGATACGGACACCGATAAGGGTGATATCGTCTCGTGCGAAGAATGCGGGACTGACCTTGAGGTCGTCGGACTAGACCCCGTCGAGCTTGATATTGTCGAAGAAGATGCTGACGACCTTGATGAAGATGAAGATGAGTATTGAGTAAAGGCGTCAAGGCGTCAATGAATGAAATGGTTTTTCTATTGACGCGCTGGCGCATCTACTTATCATTACTCTTATACCCCGGACGGCTCTGGCGGACGTTGAGGCCGCGCGGCGCTTCGACCTTGATGGTGTGAAAGCGTCCGTCGCGCCTTTTCTCTTCAGGCGGGTAGAAGGCCAGCACGTAGGCGGATGTGACCTCCGCGGCCAGCGCGCGAAAGAGCGGCTCGTAATCCCTCTCGCTGGCGTAGACGCTGGTCCCGCCGGTTTTCTCCGTCAGCCCGCTGACATCGAGCGGCGTCGGTAAGGGCTGGCGCTCGGTCGAGACAATCATCCTCGAAAAAGAGGGCAGCGTGACGGTGTAGATGCTGACATCAGCGGCATTGGCGCGCTCTATGACGGTTTGCGCAGAGACTATATCGCCGACAGGGAAGCCGTCTGTGACGACCACCACGGCGCGTTTCATCAGCCGTTTTTCGCGTGTCCGCGGCGCGTGGCGGACAAGCAGGCGAATCGCGTCGTCAACGGCATCATAAGTGTGCGTTGAAAGCCCGTTCGGCTCTTGCGTCAGACGGTCGAAGGCGCGGTCAAGCTTCTGCGGGTCGTCTGTAAATTTCTGAAGCGTCTTGACGTTCATCCCAAAGGCCATGACGGCGAAGACAGCAGGCCGCTCCGTCACCATCCTTGAGAAAACGCGCATCGCTCCTCGCAGCCGCTCCATCTCCTCCGCCGTCATACTGCCCGAAGTATCGAGCGCAAAGACGATGGCGACGGGGCGCTCTGCGCCGTTTCTTCTCTCGACGTTGAAAAAAGAGATGGGCCGCTCGACGCCGTCCTCGTAGAGCTTGAAATCCTCCTGCCGTAGATTGCGCACGGGGTGGCCCAGCGCATCCGTCACGGTCACGTCCACGGGCACGAGGTCCGTGTCCACGCGCAGCACTTCATCCGGCGCGCCCTGTTCTTCGGGCGTCAACACGCGGCGCGGGCGCTCCGTGCGCGGCGGCTCTTTCTTCTCCTGTGAGACGACTGGACCAGAGGCAAACAGGCAGCAGAGTATGAGGCCGCAGCACGGCAGCGCAAAGTATCGGAATTGAGCAAAGGGTTTAGGCATCAAGGGCACTCGGATGGAAGATAACATAAGATGTCGGACGATTCTAAGCGGTTGCTGTCGCCTGCGCGCAGATGTCCAGTCTGCCCTGCGCGAGGCAACATGGTCCAGCCTGCCGAGCATCAATTCATCTAGCCCGCGCTGGCAAAGGGATGCGCGGGTTTTGCGTATGGTGTAATATTTCCGTGTCTCCAGAGCTTGATGAGCGAGAGAGGTTCTCATCAAGATCAAGAATTAAAGAGATGAACAGAATTAAAGCTTTCAGCTTCCTGATAGTGTTGCTCTTGGCAGCGACCTGCGCCTTCGGGCAGGAGCGTGCGACGACGGGCGGCGTCAAAGGCAAAGTGCGCGGCGCGGATGGCTCTGCCGCTTCGGGCGTGGCCGTGATTGCGCGCAGGGGCGAGCAAGAAGTGGCCCATGCGACGACGGGCAACAAGGGCGAGTTTGTTTTATCAGGTCTTGAGCCGGGTGTTTACGGGCTGACCTTTCGCAAGCCGGGATTGCGCGTCGGCACGCTCGAAGGCGTGGAAGTGCGCGCCGGAAAGGTGCGCGAGCTATCGGACCGCCTTGTCTTACAGGTTGACGAAGGGTCGCTCGCCTTTATACGCGGCAGCGTCTTTACGGCCAGCGGGCGTAGCGCCCCAGGAGTGCGCGTCGAGATCGCGCGCCTTCAGCCGGACGGCACGGTTAAAAAGATTGATGGCCGCGTGACCAGCGAGACTGGCTCATTCGTCTTCAGGCTCTTACCTGAAACCGCTACCTATCGCGTGTCCGTCAAGATGGATGGCGCAGGGCCTCTCTCAAAAGATGTTCAAGTGGACGGCGCGGCGGTTTACCGCATAGCGCTTTCTCTACCTCCCGCTCAGAAGTAAGGCGGGTCGAGGGGTGACTTTCGATGAAAGCTGCGACACCCCCACAGCCTGACACGCGTGAAGAGTTTTTGACGGCACGCCAGCTCGCCTCTATTCTTCAGGTGAGCGAGGCGACCGTGCGCCGCCTCGCACGCAACGGGCGCATCCCCTCTGTCCGACTGACGCCTAGACTCCTGCGCTTTCATCTTCCATCCGTCCGCGAAGCCCTGGACGGCACGCACCGCTCCTCGCGCATGCGCCGACAGGATACGGAAGCCGAAGACAACAACGCACAGCTCTCCTTTACAGACCTGCTTTAAAAAAGTCTCTCTTTCTCATCCGCTGTAGACGCGCACGCGGGTTCAACGTTTCCTGACGGAGCGCAGCCAGAGGATTGTCCCGGCAATCGCGCCGACGAAGGCCAGCACGAGCGCCAGGACCAGCAGCAGGTGTACGAGCGGGCCGCCGAGGTCTGAGATGTAGAGTAGCAGCCAGATGAGTATGAGCAGGAGCTGAAAGCCTATGTAGATTCCTCCGCCGAGACCCCAGAACAACATCTGCTTTCTTTTCGCGGCTCCTGGTCCAATCCGCTCTATCCTGCTCAGCATCTCCACCCATTGAGCTGCGTTTAAGGGCTGGCCCGTCAAGCTCTCTCCATCGGCAGCGACGAGCGTGAGCCGATAGCCGCCAACATCACGCGTTCCCGTTTGCAGGCTTGTGTCTCTGATAAGCGCCAGGCAATCTTCGTAATCCCTGCCTTCAAGCGTCGCGCTCCAGGCGGATTTCTGCTCGCCCCTCGTCTCCTCGTAAAGGCAGGAGAGGCTGTTTGCAGAGAACGCGCCGTTCAAGGTGTAGGAATAGTACTGCCGGCTCTCGGGCGGGCCGCTTTCGTAAAAGAATGAAAAGCTTGCTGGCTGGTCCATAAATAACTATGAAGCATGAACGATGAAGGAAAAGCTATTATCAAGTGGTCCGATAAATCAAAGGGCCAATCTCTTCAGTTCATCTTTTATTATTCCTGATTAATCGTTGAATAACGCTGCTCTTGTCGCAAAGCTTCCAGTTGTTCATAGAGCGGGTCAAGCCAGATCTTTGAGAGGCGTCGCAACTCATCTGTCGCGGCGCGGTTTTTGGCTTCCGTGTCGTCTGCGAAAGGCATCGAAGGACTCTTGGCGTTAAATCTGGATGCCTGGCGCATGGCTGCAAGCTCGTCCTCCGTATACTGGACGCGAAAGAAATCCGGCAGCAGCTTCCAGACGGCTTCCGGTAGCTGCCTGTAGTTGAGCAGCATTCCGCCGCCCAGATTGTAATGCTGCAAGGCCGCGCGGCAGAATTTTTCCAGCACACGCGCGCAGTATTCTTCAGTCGTCAGACCACGGACCTCTGCCATCCCAAACCCCAACAGCTCCGGCTCAATCACACCGGGCAGCATCTGGCTTCCCATATGCTTGAGTTGTGAGACCAGGACCTCGATCGGCTGGCGGTAGAGAAAAATCCAGGGCACTGCGGGGAAGGCGCGATGGATGAGCGGCAGGCTCAGCGTGTGCCAGCTATCGAACTTGATAAAGAAGCAACTCTCCTCTGGATGGCGCTGTTGCCCGAGCGCGCTAACCATCGCGCGCAGCCACATGATGCGCTCTTCTTCTTCGATGCGAGGGTCACGCAAATGAGCGCGGATGATTGAATCAATCGGCGCGGCCTCGGAGATGGTGATGTTGCGCGGGAGCGTCGCCAGCATCTGCGAGACGAGGGTCGAGCCGCAGCGCGACATGTGAAAGATAAAGGCCGTCGGCGGAAGTCCTGGGCTGGCCCGCTGCCACTGGACCAGTGTTTCAAGCGGCGTCCGTCGGCGAAAGAGCAGGTTGAAGGGATGCCGCATGAGCGTTCCCATCGTCTGTTCAAAAAAAGGCTCCGTAAATCGCTGCTCGCCCATCAAGCACCACTCGACAAAGGGGCGCTCCTGTTCCCACGCGACGCGTACAGGCATCCAGCCCTTGAGCTGTTCTATCTTCATGCCGTGACCCAGCGCATGACCCACGCGCGATGCTCGTCTCGCAGAGCCTGTTCGACCGTCTCCGCCGTAAAACTGTAGCCCCGCTCTTCTCCAAGTTGCAGCATCAGCCTGAGAAAGCTGTCACGGTCGGGCGTTTCCCGCAACTGCTTTTGAAGAGAGACATCTTCCAGCACTAAAAGGCGAAACTGGTCCAGGCTTTCTTGAGACATCAAAAAATTCTCCGCGATGACAAAGATAAACGATCAACTGAAAAGCCTTTGTCTTTATGACGCGCCCCCTGAGCTTCTCACGCAGACCTTTCCCGCGCCGTATCGAATTGGCCGCGCAGCCAATCATTAACGGTGCAATCAATGACGAGGTGTACGCGATCCTGCGTGCTGCGATTCTCGACGCGGTGCGGGAGGTTGAAGTTTAGATACCAGGTCTCGCCTTCGTTCATCAAGACTCTCTCTCCGGCCAGAAAAAATTCGACGGCGGAATCCGTGCGGACCGGAATATGTAGACGCACTTCTCCGTCTTCAAACCCCAGGTTGTAATCCTTGTGCTCGCGTATGCTCGATCCGGCGCGCAGCCTTAAGAGCCTGACGGACTGTTGCGGGCACTCGAAGGTCTGTAAGACCTCACGTAGATACGGGCAGCGGTCCAGAAGCTGTGTGTCGGCAAAGGGCTGCTGCGCCGCCGGGTCAGGGTAGATTTGCGTGGACACGCCGCCGATAGAGCGCAGGGCTGCGGCGCTCCATTCGCCCTCGTAATATGCCCTGTTGAAATGCGGAATCCATTCGTCCGGCGAAATCTTTTCGAGGTCGGCGCGGAGTCCCAGAGGGTCGAAGATGAAAGGGAATTTAAGATGAGTCAGCATAGCCTTTCGCATCCAGAGAACGAGTTTAGCAGAGAGGATTAATAACCGGACCAGCCGCGCGCCCTCTTAAAGCGTGCGAGTCACTTTCGATAAAGAGCGCGGAGCGTCCGGGTCCAGCCCTTTGGCATCGGCCAGCAGGGCCGCGAAGAGCTGTGCCGGGATGATGTATGGAATCGGAGCTAAAAATTCTTCGACCTCTGCGGGCATGACTATAGCGCGCGTGGCAAGCCCTGCGGCCTCTTCGTCCGCTGTGATAATCAGCGTCTCCGCGTGCAGCTCGCGCAGGCGCTTCAAGAGCAGCTTGACGCCTTCGAGCGTGATGCCCGGCGGCGCAAAGATGAGTATGGGGAAATGGCGCTCGACCATCGCCAGTGGACCATGAAAAAAGTCGGCGGAGGAAAAACGCTCGGCGACGACGTAGCAGGTCTCCATCAGCTTGAGCGCCAGTTCATAAGCGTTGGCGTAGAGCAGCCCGCGCCCGACGACGACGCAGTTCTCCATAAAGACATAGCGCTCGACGAGTTGGCGTATCCGCTCCTGATGTTCGAGGGCGCGTGCGGCCATCTCCGGGATAGCCTCGTAGCTGACAGAGAGCGGCCCTTCGGCGAGCGCCGCCGAGAGCATGTAAAAGAGCAGCATCTGCCCGGTAAAAGTCTTTGTCGCCGCCACGGAACGCTCGCGCCCGCCGTGCATCAGTAGAGTTTCATCTACGAGGCCGACCATAGATGAAGCAGACTCGTTAGTGATGCCGACGGTGTAAGCGCCGCACGAACGAGCGCGTTCGAGCACGCGATTGATGTCTTCGCCTTCGCCGGATTGTGAAACGCCTATCACCAGCGCGCGATTGAGCTTGAGCCTCGCATCATAGAGCGTGTAGACGGAGGGCGCGGAGAGCGAGACGGGAATACCCGTCGTGATTTCCAGCAGGTAGCGCCCGAAGAGAGCTGCGTTATCCGAGCTGCCGCGCGCGACCAGAACAATCAGGTCCACATCCCTTTGCTTCAAAAACGCGCCGAGCCGCGACACCTTGCCGCGCTCCGCCGCGATAGTCCGCTCCAAAGCAGCAGGCTGCTCGGCAATCTCCTCCAACATCAATGACACTTTGTTTTCTCTTTTCGCTCCGGTCTTCTCAAATAAACCCGCGTTTATTGTTTTCGGATAAGTGGCAAGTAGCTTCGCGTAGATTATAATCACAGAAGCGATTTGTGTCCTGATAAAAATTCGAGACGGATGGTGAACAGTGGCCGAAGCTATCGAAGAGAAGAGACGTGCGACGCTCGGTGAAGTGGCGCGTGCGGTCGCGGGAAAGCTCAAGGGCGACGAGAAGTTGGAAGTCCGGGATGTCACGCATGATTCGAGGCAGGCGCGCGAGGGCAGCCTTTTTGTCGCCATCCAGGGCGAGCATCTGGACGCGCACAAGTTTATAGAACAGGTCATGGAGCAGGGCGCGCTCGGCATTATCTCCGAGCGTGAAGCGCCGGAAGATTTCAACGGCGCTTGGATTCAGGTTCGGGATGCGCGGCGGGCGATGGCGCTGGCCGCCGCGGAGGT
Organism: Pyrinomonadaceae bacterium; assembly: GCA_036399835.1. Taxonomy (GTDB): domain Bacteria; phylum Acidobacteriota; class Blastocatellia; order Pyrinomonadales; family Pyrinomonadaceae; genus DASYML01. The sequence continues at coordinate 16,613 of DASWMI010000020.1, forward strand.
TCACGGACATCCTTCGCGCGAACTGCGTCTGGTCGGCATCACGGGCACGAACGGAAAGACGACGACCACCTATCTCGTCGCGGCGATTGCCAGGGCCGCTGGCGAGAAGGTCGCCATGACGAGTACGGTCGAGTATCTGATCGGTGACGAGAGCGCGAAAAAGGCCGAGCGCACAACGCCCGAAGCGACAGACATGCAGCGCCTGCTGCGACAGGCCGTCGAGGCTGGCTGTCGCACGGCTGTCATGGAATCCTCTTCGCAGGCCATAGACCTGCATCGCTGCGACGCGCTTCAATACTCGGTCGCCGTCTACACCAACCTGACGCGCGACCATCTGGATTATCACGGCACGATGGATAATTACTTCGCCGCCAAGCGCAGACTCTTTGACGGGAGTCTGGGCCAGCCGCCGCGCTCTTGCGTCATCAATATGGACGACGAGAGGGGCGCGCAACTTGCGCTTGAGCTTGAGGAGAGCGGAGCGCGCGTCGTGCGGTACGCGCTCAAAGCGGGGGCTGATGTCACGGCCTCCGGCGTCGAGCACTCGCTTGAGGGGATGCGCTTTCGCCTGCACACGCCCCTCGGCGAGCGCGAGCTTCACTCGCCTCTCGTCGGTCGCCCGCACATCTACAATATCCTCGCGGCGGTTGCCTGCGGTCTTGAGCTTGGCTACGAGCTGGATGCCATGACGCGCGCCATAGAGACCTGCACGGGCGCGCCTGGACGCTTCGAGCGCGTACCGCACGCGGGCGATTTCGCCGTCCTGGTGGACTACGCGCACACGGATGACGCGCTCTTGAACGTGCTGCGCACCGCGCGCGATGTCGCCGTCGGGAGAGTTATCACGGTCTTCGGCTGCGGCGGCGACCGCGACCGCTCAAAGCGCGCCCCTATGGGCCAGGCCGCCGCCAGCCTGAGCGACGTGGTGATTCTCACTTCAGACAACCCGCGCACGGAAGACCCTGAACGAATCTTCGCAGACATAGAAGCTGGCCTGCACACGACTTCAAAGCCCTACAGGAAGATTGCGGACCGCCGCGCGGCGATTCAAGAGGCGATCAGGGAAGCGCGCACGGGCGACCTGGTCCTGATTGCCGGCAAGGGACACGAAGATTACCAGCTTATCGGTCAAGACGTTTTTCACTTCGACGATAAAGAGGTGGCAAGCGAGGCGCTGAAGAGGATGAAGGATGAGCGATGAAGATTTAACTTATTGATTCGCAGGTTCATCGACCCGGTACAGCAATAAACAGATGAATCAAAGGTTCAATAGCTTTACCTTTATACTTCTCTGTGGCTAATTTTCCTGCTTTTGAAATGAACTCCAAACTCTTACTCTTTATCGCGCTCCCTTTATTGTGCTCGACGGCCTGCGCGCCCGCGCCCGCTTCCACACAGGCAGGGCCTGCGGCGACGCCACCATCTTTAGACAATCGTCAGAAAACGTCTGCGGAGACGAACAGGCCGCCCAATCCTTATGGTCCACCAGCGCTCCTGGGCACTCTGCAAGACCCCTCGATCAAGGAGAGCAGCGGGCTGGCGGCCTCGCGGCTGGACCAGAATCTCTTCTGGACACACAACGATTCGGGCCAAGGCCCGTATCTCTATGCTTTCGACCGCGCGGGAAAGAGTCTCGGAGTCTGGCAGGTGACGGGCGCAAAAGCTGTGGACTGGGAAGACCTCGCAGCTGGTCCAGGACCGGAGACGGGCCGCTCTTATCTATACATCGGAGACATAGGGGACAATGACGAAGAGCGCGCGCAGATAACCGTTTATCGAATCCCAGAACCCGCCCTCAAGCCCGAAGATGCCTCTTCAACAAAACGCAATCCGCGCACGGCAACGGAAGTTGAAGCTTTCCGGCTGCGCTATCCTGACGGCAAACATGATGCGGAGGCTCTGATGATTCATCCGTTGACGGGCGACCTCTACATCGTGACCAAGACTCTGCTCGACAACCCCGGAGTCTATAGGGCCGCGGCCCCGCTCAACGCTTCAGCCGTCACAACGCTTGAGCGGCTCGGCAATCTGAGCGTGCCCGGTATCCTTGGCGGGGCCATCACGGGCGGAGACATCTCGCCCGATGGCCTGCGCGTGGCGCTCTGCGATTACATGCAGGGCTATGAGTTGGAGCTACCCGCGAGTGCTCACAAATCTTTTGATGAAATCTGGAAGCGACCGATGGCAATCATCGCGCTCGGCCAGCGTAAGCAGGGAGAGGCCATCTGTTATCGACTTGACGGCAAGGCCCTGCTGACGACCAGTGATGAGCAGCACTCGCCGCTCATCGAAGTCGTGCGTCGCCGTAAATAAAGCCTCCCCGCGCAGTCCTGGTCCAAAGAGAACGAAACCAGCTCCGGTTAAGCCTGGCTACTGGCCCGAAGGTTTCGGGATGCGGACGCCGATGGGGACGGGTTTGCCGAAATCCGGCGTGCCGTCCGGCCTCCAGTAAAAGCGCTGCGCCCTGGGCGAGCGTTGACTGCCGCAGCCCTCGCGCGGCTCCGGGTTGGCGTGATAGAGAATCCAATCCTCCTTGCCGTCTGGCGACTTGAAGAACGAATTGTGTCCAGCCCCGTAGGCTCCGGATTCTGGCGCTTGCTGAAAGACCGGCTGCGGGGATTTGGTCCAGGAGGTCTTGTCGAGCAGATTACTCTTAGCCGAGGCCGTGAGCATGCCGAGAGCGTAGCTGTCGGTCCAGCAGCCGCTGGCCGAGTAGATGAGAAACAATTTATCGCCGTGCTTTAAGACTTCCGGCCCTTCGTTGACGTTGACGTGAGGCGGGTCTTCGGGGTCTCTGTCCAGTCCGAGGTCTCCGACCTTTTCCCACTTGTATTCGGGTTTTGAAATCCTCACGCGCTTGCCTTCAACGGTCCAGGGGTTCTTCAAACGCGCGATGTAGATGTCCTGCTGGCCGTTTGAATTGCCTTCCCACCCGGACCAGATGAGATAAAGTTGTCCCTCGTGCTCAAAGACCGAGCCGTCTATGGCCCACTTGTCCGAAGGGTCTGCGAGCTTGCCCTTCATCATCCACACGCCCTGCAAGGGGTCCGCCGAGCTGTTTTCGAGCACCCATAAACGATGCCTCGCATTGCGCCCATTATCCGCCGCGAAGTAGATGTACCACTTGCCTTGCAGAAAATGCAGCTCCGGCGCCCAGATGTCCTTTGAGTAGGGCTGCTTCTCGGGCGGCGTCCAGACGACCTTCATCTCGGCGTTTTTCAAATTCGTCAGGTCGCGGGTTTTCCAGATGGTTAGATTATTACCCGTCGTCTGCATGTAGTAGTAAAAGCCTTCGCGATAGATGCTCCAGGGGTCTGCGCCCGTCGGCAGCAAAGGGTTCGTGAAGGTCTGCGCCTCGGCTGAGCTGGCACTACTACTGCGTTGGGGCTGGCTGCTCTGCGCGTAGAGGCCGACGCAGAGAGAGACCAGCAGAAGCAGAGAGGGGGCGGCTTTGAGTTTGATGAAGTATTTAGTCATTTGAGTAAATGGACCAGACTAGGTGGTGGCTCTGACAAACCTCGCGGTGATAGTCGTCCCGTTAAAATCCGGCGTAAAGATATAGTAACGATTGCCGAAGCGGATTCTCAGTCGGTTATAATTATTCAAGGTATGCTTATCAACAACCCCGCCGAGCGAAAAGTTTGAGAAGTCTTCGACCTCCAGACACTGAGCATCAAACGCTTTCTCAACTTTAAATAAAGCATATGCAGCGCTTGAGCCTGGATGGAATCTTAACCTGAGCGCGCCGACGATTTCGCCTGAATCCGTAAACTTGACTCTAATCACGTAATCTTTGTGATGTAGAACATCATTCCCACCCTCTTCTATTTGATCGGCTGCGGAGAACTCTTCTTCGTAGCACCTGCCGGAATCAGCTTTAACGGAAGGGCTGGCAATCGGAGACGGCGTCGGCGGCGGATTAATATTCGCGTTCGTCTGAGAGACCTGTCGGCCTGCTATGTACAGCCCGGCAATGGCTGTGATGAGAGCCGCGAGTCCGGTCAGTATTCCGGGCAAGGTGGTCCAGAATGCCAGGAACATATCCAGCAGAGGCTTTTTAACCCGTCCTTTATCTTTCCTCTTCATCGGTCGTCGGCTCTATGTAGGTGACGCGGTTGTGGCGCGACCAGTAGAAGTAGATGGGCAGACCGAGCGCGATGAGCGCCAGCCCGATGAGCGATTGCTTGGGAGTGTTCCAGATAGTGATGCCGATGAGACCTGTCGTCACGAGCAGAAACAGGATGGGGACGACCGGGTAGCCCCAGGTGCGATAGGGGCGCTCGGCCTGCGGCATGCGCTGGCGAAAGATAAAGACGGAAGCCGTGACGAGGCCGTAAAAGAGCCAGAGCGCGAAGATAGCGTAATCGGTCAGGGTATCGTAAGAACCTGAGAGGGCCAGCACACAGGACCAGACGCCCATCACGACGAGCGCGGCGACGGGTACATGCGAGCGCGGATTGAGGCGCGAGAGTCTCTCGAAGAAGAGACGGTCGCGCGACATGGCGTAGGGAATACGCGCGCTTGAGAGAATCGAAGTATGTAGTGCGCCGAAGGAGGAGGTCATCATCGCCAGCGCCATAAAGCTCACGGCCAGCGGGCCTAGAAATCTTTTGGCCGTTTCCGCCGCGACGGATGAGGCCGCCGGAACATCCGCGATTTCGGTCGGCGTCATCACATAGTAGTAGCTGATGTTGACGAAGATGTAGAGCGCGCCGACGATGAACATCCCGCCGATTAAGGCGAGCGGCAAATTGCGTCCGGGATTCTTTACCTCGCCAGCCATAAAGCAGACGTTATTCCAGCCGTCGTAAGCCCAGAGCGCGCCGAGCATCGCCGCTCCGAATCCGACCAGCCCGCCGCCGATGGGGCTGACGCCTTCGCACGCGCCGCCCGAATTTGCGAGCGCGAAGTTGGACCAGTGGCCGTCCTGGTAAAGATACGCGCCGACGCCTATGGCGAAGACGAGAGCGATTTTGATAAAGGTCAGAAAGGAAGCGACGCCGCCGCTGAATTTGACGGCGGCACAGTTAATCAAAGTCGTCACGGCGATGGCGACGAGCGCTATTAGTTGTATTCGACCGAAAGGAATCTCGCTGCCAAAGATATTGATAGAGTAATAAGTAACATTGAGCGCGCCGCCGAGCAGGTCATTAAGAAAAATAGCGAAGCCGACGGCGAGCGCCGCCGCAGATGCCGTGCGCGCGATGAGAAATTGCGTCCAGCCGTAGAGAAAGCCCCAGCGCGGCCCGTAAGCCTCGCGCATGATGATGTACTCGCCGCCCGCCTGCGGCATCATCGCGGTCAATTCCGAGTAGGTCAGAGCGCCCGCCAGCGACAACAGCCCTGCAACGATCCAGACTGTGATAACCATCCCGGGCGTGCCGACGTTGCACGTCATGACGCGTGCCTTGAGGAAAACGCCCGTGCCGATCATGTTGGCGACGTTGATGGAGATGGCGGCGACGAGTCCCAGGCCGCGTATCAGCGTGACGTTACTCGGTGCAGGTGTTGACATAGGATGTTCGTGTGCTGCGGCCTAATGCGAAGGCCCGGCTCGCGGTCCAATCCGCAGCCTGTCAAGAATATTAAGAACAGATTTCAACATCAGCCACCGCAGACGCGAGAGGCACAGAGAGAGAGAAGACAAAACAGGATGTGATAAGACTGTTCAATATATCTTTCCTACTTATGCTCTGTCTCTCAGTTTTGTTCTCTGTGCCTCTGTGCCTGCGGTGGCTGATGTTCTGCTTGAAGAGGCTTTACCAGACGTCGCCAGCGAGCAGGTCTTCATAAGAGTCGCGGCGGCGAACCAGGTCCACGCGGCCTCCCTCGCGGACCATGACGCAGGCCGGAAGCGGACGGCCATTGTAGGGGAAGCTCTGGGCCAGCGTGTAAGCGCCGCTATTGAGGAGCGCGAAAACTTCGCCGGGCTGGACCGCTTCCGGCAGCCTGCGATAGTCGGGCAGCCGCCCGCCCCGCTCTATATCAAAATAGACATCGCCCGAATCACACAGTGGACCAGCAACCTTGTAGTTAATCGAGTGCGGCAGGTCTGCGCGCGTGGCCGAGACCAGATGATAGTACCAGTTGTAAGTCGTCATAGAGAGCAGCAGGTTAAAGCCTGCGTCCGTCAGCAGCCACACATCGCAGGTCTCCGGTCTACGCTTGATATTCTGGACGGTCGTCAGGACGAGTCCGGCATCGGCGATGATGCTGCGGCCCGGCTCAAGCAGGATGGTGACGCGGTCCAGGAGGTGTTCGGCCTCGGCATCGCGCGCCGATTCGCGTGCGATATTGAGGGCCGCAGAGAGAACCACGGAAGGCTCCAGGTTTGCGCCGAGCATGTCGCGCTCGTGTTCGGGGAGCTGGTCAGCCTGCGAGCTGTCGCGCAGGTAGTTAACGGGAATACCGCCGCCTAAATTTATGTGTTCGAGAGTATGGCCCGTCTCGCGGTGCAGCGCGACGAGAAAATCCCACATCGTCTTGAAGGCTTCGGCATAAGGCTCGACATCAGGGGTCTGCGAGCCGACGTGTATGTGTATGCCGCAGAGGTGGACCAAATCCGGATGACGTAGCCCGCGCCGCAGCGCCTCGGGGACTTCGGAATAGGAGATGCCGAACTTGGAAGTCAGGAGGGCCGTTTGCAAGCCGAGGTGCGAGCGCGTGCCGATCTCAGGCGTCAGCCGCAGAGCTATCCGCGCGCGCTTGCCGATGCGACGCGCAGCCTCTTCGACCAGCTCTATCTCGTAGATGGAATCAACGTTAATCGAGTAGATTTCGGCTGCGACGGCCTCGTCCAGCTCGGCGGCGGTCTTGCTCGTGCCGTTAAAGATAATCTGGTCCGCGCGAAAGCCGGCGCGCAGCGCCTTATAAAGCTCGCCGCCGCTGTTGACCTCTATATCAACGCCTGCGTCGCGGACGCTCTTGAGCACGCCCATGTTCGAGTTGGCCTTGGAAGCGTAGCAGAACTTGATGGGACGCTCGACCGTCTCGGCGGCCTGCTTGAGCCGCGCGATGTTGGCATGTATGCGCGGCTCTGAAAAGACATAGAGCGGCGAGCCAAATTGGTGGACCAGCGCGGGCGCGTCCACCCCGTTAATCGTCAAGTGTCCGTCTACGGCCTCCAGATAGCCCGGAATGGTCCAGGCAGGAGAAGGCTTGCACAGCTTTGATGACATCGAAGACAACTCCAGCAGAGATCAAGTCAGAAAATTCGGAAAGGAAAATCGAAGATAGTCCGTCGGGAACAAAAGCGTCAAGTTTGAGAAGGCAGAGCAAAAGCAGAGGGCAGCGATGAATGATGCACGGCAAGCGAGCTATCTTTTATTCATAGCTGCCCCCGCTCGGTTTGAGCCTGTCGCTTAACTCTGAAGCTGGCCCATCAGCTCGAGCGGATTCCAGTAGCCCCTGATGGTTTGAATCTTGCCGTCTTCGTTGACCTCTATGATGTCTATGCCTTCAAAATGGACGCTGCGGCCGTTCTTGCCAGTCCCGCGTCCGGTCCATTTGACGGCGGCCTGATTGCCCACGATAAAGACATGCTCTTCATGCAGGCCGACCTCCTTGAACGCGCCCACGATGCCATCGAAGAAGCGGCGCAGCTCATCGTGGCCTCTGTGGGGCGGCGCATCAACGGGGTCGTAGCTCAAAGCATCTTCGGCAAAGGTGGCGAGCCAGGCATCCGTCTTCATCTCGCGCGTGGCGGCAAAGTAGGCTTTGACGGCTCTCGCAACCATTTCAGGTGACATGCTCGTTTACTCCTTCTTTTTCTTCGCGCGCTCGCGCTCCTTGAGAACGCGGCGCAGGATTTTTCCGGAAAGCGATTTCGGAATCTGCTCGATAAACTCCAGCAGGCGAATCTTCTTGTGAGACGCGACGCGCGCGGCCACGTAAGCCATCAACTCTTCGGCAGTCGCGTCCGTTTTTTCCAGACCGGGCTTGAGGACGACGAAGGCTTTCGGAACTTCGCCGGCCTCCTCATCCGCGTAAGGGATGACGGCAGCATCCGCGACCGATGGATGAGAGAGCAAGAGCGCCTCAAGCTCCGCCGGTGCGACCTGAAAGCCCTTGTACTTAATCAACTCTTTAACACGGTCCACGATAAAGAAGTGACCCTCTTCATCCGCGTAGCCGATGTCGCCCGTGTGCAGCCAGCCCTCTTCGTCAATCGTCTCGGCGGTCGCGTCAGGGCGATTGAGATAGCCCTTCATGATCTGTGGCCCGCGCACGCAGATTTCACCCTCCTGATGCGTGCCGAGCGCAGCGCCCGATGAAGGGTCAACGATTTTACATTCGGTGTTGGGCGCGAGCGTGCCGACAGAGCCGTGCTTGAACTGTGCGGGGTCAGCCGGGGTGGAATGCGTCACGGGGCTGGTCTCCGTCATCCCGTAGCCCTGCCGCAGGTGACAGCCGAGGCGCTCCATGCAGGCGCGCGAAAGGTCTTCGCCAAGCGGCGCTGCGCCGCAAAAGATGGTCTTGAGTTGCGAGAGATCGTAACGGTCAACGACGGGCTGCTTGGCGAGCGCGAGAAGCACTGGCGGGACCAGATGGGCCAGCGTCACGGAGTAAGTCTCAAGAGTTTGCAGAAACTGCTCAAGCTCGAAGCGCGGCAGCGTGACGATGGTCGCTCCCATGTAGAGGCCCATGTTGAGGATGACGACGAGGCCGTAGATATGAAAGAGCGGCAGCACGCAAACGAGCGTGTCATCCTCTGAAAAATAGCACAGCCCTTCCATCTGCCTGATGTTCGCAACCAGGTTTCGATGCGTCAGCATGACGCCTTTGGGCAACCCTGTCGTCCCGCTTGAATAAGGAAGCGCGACCATGTCTTCGCGCGGATTAATCTGGACCAGCGGCGGCTCGCCCAAGCCTTCGAGCAGGGCGTTGAAGCCGGTCGCCCCTTCAGCTTCACCGATGACGAAGACCTCCTGCACGCCGGACGCGCGCGCGGCCTCTAAAGCTTTATCGAGAAGCTGCGGGACAGTGAGCAGGAATTTTGCGCCGGAGTCTTTGAGCTGCCGTGCCACCTCCTCCGCAGTGTAGAGCGTATTGACGGGCGTGTTGATACCGCCGAGCAGGGCGACAGCGTGGAAGGCCACGGCAAATTCCGGATAGTTAAAGCTGTAGATGGCGAAGACATCGCCCTTGACCAGCCCTCGCTGAGAGAGGCTCGCCGCCGCGCGCCGGATGTGACGAGCCAACTCGCCGTAAGTCAACACGCGCCCGCTCAAGCCTTCAATCAAAGCGGGCTTGTCCGGCAGCCGCTCGGCCTGACGCAGCACAAGCGGCGTCAGCGCGACTTCTGGAATCTCAACGTCTGTGTATGGTCCACGAAAGATCATCTTTAAAAGAAGCCGGAAGCCTGTGCAGACAGTGGACAGAAAGTGGTAAGCGCCAAGAGCGGGCAGAGTATATCAGCTTTTCCTCCGGCTGCTGCCTGAAAAATTACTTGAGAGCGGTTTTCAATTAATGATAAAGAAAGTGACGTTGCGACACCGGAAAGTATATATTGAGGCGCGATAAACGATCTTTCATTCTCGAGCTTGAGAGCGTAAAGCCATGACCGAATCGGGGGCGCGGGCTTTGAACGTCGTCTGTCTGGCAAGCTATTTCAAGGGCAACGAATTCCTGCGCGAGTGCAGGCGGATGGGAGCGCGCGTCTTTCTCATCACGAAGGAAAAGCTGCTCAGAGAAGAATGGGCACGAGAGAGCCTGGACGAGCTGCTGGCACTGCCGGACGAATCAAGCACGGAGCTTTTTATAGAGGCCACCAGCCACCTCGCCAGCCAGATAAAGATTGACCGCATCATCGCGCTCGAAGAGTATGATGTCATCACAGCCGGATTGATTCGCGAGCACCTCTGCCTGCCGGGGATGACGGCGACTGCTGCGCGCCGCTTCCGCGATAAGCTCTCCATGCGTTTGAGGGCGCAGGCTGCCGGCATCCTCGTGCCGGAGTTTGTCCACGCGCTCAATCATGTGGAGGTGGACCAGTACACCAAGCGCGTGCCGCCCCCCTGGGTGCTCAAGCCGCGCTCTGATGTTTCAGCCGTCGGCATCCGGAAGATGAACCGTGCGGAAGAGGTCTGGCGCGCTCTGGATGAGCTGGCCGCGCGCGAGCGGCTGCGTGAGCGTCCTTCTTATTATTTGCTGGAGCGGTTCATCCCGGGCGACGTGTACCACGTGGACTCTATCGTTGAAGCGGGCCGCGCGGTCTTCGCGGGGGCTAACAGATACGGGCGACCCCCCATGGATGTCGCGCACCAGGGCGGCGTCTTTATCTCTTACACGATTGAGCACGGCTCGCCGGAGCAGCAAGAGCTTTTCGAGATTAACCAAAAACTGGTCCAGTCGCTCGGGCTTGAGCGCGGCGCGACGCACGCGGAGTTTATCAGGGCGGCTGAAGACGGGCGCTTCTATTTCCTGGAAATCGCGGCGCGCATCGGCGGGGCGTATATCCCCGAAATCCTCGAAGCCTCGACGGGCCTCAATCTCTGGCGCGAGTGGGCCAGGCTGGAGCTTTCCGAGGACGAGCGAGGTTATACGCCGCAGCCCACGCGTGAGGAGTATGGCGGGATAGTGCTTTCGCTGGCGCGACAGGAATGGCCGGACACTTCCGCTTATGCTGACACGGAGATTTTTTACCGCGTCGGCAAGCGGCATCACGTCGGACTCGTCGTGCGCTCGCCGGATTTCAATCGCGTGCAGGAGCTTTTGGACCAGTACGCGCGGCGCTTCGATGAAGACTTCTCCGCCGTGCTCCCGCCGCTCGAGCGGACCGAATAACCCGGAAAGCCCTGGGCGGTGAAGGGTTGCTCGCAGCGCGCAGGCTTGAAATTTATTCGAGCTTTGGTCCGGTTTTGGACCAGCGAAACATCCAGCCGTTTCGGCCCAGTAAATTATCTTGACAGGGTTGCTCGCGGGAATTACTCTGCACACGTTAGCTGCTTTAAATCAAGTAACAGTTCTCCCCGGTTTTTCCTTATCTTCAAGCACACATCCAAGAGGGAAGCCAGGCGGCACCCGAAGCTCGCTGTTACTCAACTCTACAACCGACCCTTATCCTGAAGGAGCTACTCATGAACTTCACCAGTGGCCTCGCTGTAACTTATTCACGGACGGCTTCAGATGGCCGCCGCACAATCAGGCCGCAAGTGCGCTTCGCAAGCCTGGGCAGTGGTCCAATATCCAGCCACGCCACGCAACTCGTCGCCGCCGGATTGGTCCTGTTTGTCTGCCTTATCTCGGTCGCGCTTCGCGCTCAGGCGCAAACCATTGTTGATCCGGGCTTCAGCATTGATACCGTCACGCAACTGCCCGCCTTCAAGCCCGTCGGCCTGACCTTCGCCCCTGACGGACGCATGTTTATCTGGATGGAGAACGGCTTTGTCCGCATCTACAAAAACGGCGTGCTCCTGCCGACACCCTTTATAGACATCAGCAACCATGTCAACACGGTCAACGACAGGGGACTGCTCGGCTTCGCCCTCGACCCCAACTTCTCTTCAAACGGCTACGCTTATCTGCTCTACACTTACGAGAACGCGGGCAACCCCAACGACTCTGCTCCCAAGACCGCGCGCCTGACGCGCGTCACCGCTAATCCCAGCAATCCTGACGTGGCGATGCCGGAAACCGAAACGGTGATTCTTGGAAGCCTCGGCACGCCGCCTTGCAGCCAGTATGCAGAAGGCTCTGACTGCATCGGCTCGGATTCCGATTCTCACACCATCGGGACGGTCCGCTTCGCGCCCGACGGAAAGATGCTCGTCAGCATCGGCGATGGAGCGACCTATTGCAGCGTCACCCCGCTCGCCCTGCGTGCGCAGAACCTGAATAGCTATAATGGAAAACTCCTGCGTATCAACTCCAACGGCACAGCGCCGACCGACAATCCCTTCTATGACGGCACAAACTCCGTCAGGTCCAAAGTCTACGCCTATGGACTGCGCAATCCTTATCGCTTCGGGCTGCACCCGACGGGCGAGCCTTACATAGGTGATGTCGGCTGGGATAGTTTTGAAGAGGTCAATCGCGGTCGCGGAGCTAATTTCGGCTGGCCCTGTTTTGAAGGCGGAGGGCGACAGCCGCTTTACACTCAGCAGAATTTCGCGGAGTGCAACAGGCTCTCGACCTCGGACATCACTTTCGGACTCTATACTTATGGCCGCGACGTTGGAAACACTGTCATCGGCGGAACTTTCTACACGGCGACTCAATTTCCCTCCACCTATCAAGGCAACTTCTTCTTCGCAGACTATGGTCGCGGCTGGATCAAGCGTATGGTCCCGGGCAGCGAGAGCCAGCCCATACTCTTTGGCGAGGGCTTTAACAATCTGGTCTCGCTCGAACTGGGGCCGGACGGCTCTCTCTACTACATCGCTTTAGTGACGGGCGAGGTGCGCCGCATACGTTTTGGCAACACCCCGACCGCGGTCGCTTCGGCCACGCCCTCCGCCGGCTATTCGCCGCTCACGGTCAACTTTTCCAGCGCAGGCTCGAGCGACCCAAGCGGATTTGCTCTGACTTACCAGTGGAATTTCGGAGACGGCACGGGCTCGAACCTTGCCAATCCTGTCCACACCTACAGCGCCGCAGGCGTCGCGGTCTTTCCGGCGACGCTGACCGTGACCAACTCGCAGGGCGTGAGCGCCTCGAAGACTATCAACATCACTGTCGGGAGTCTGCCGCCGACCGCCACCATCCTTTATCCGCGCCCGGGCCAGCATGTCCCGATGGGCAATTCCGTCAATTACACAGGCGCGGCGATTGACCCCGACCAGACCATCGCTCCAGAGACGTTTAGCTGGACGCTGCTCCTGCATCACAACGAGCACGTACACGAACAATGGACGCGCACGGGAGCCGGAGGAAGCTTCCCGGTAGAGTTTCACGGCGAAGGCACATTCTTCTACGAGCTGATTTTGACCGTCACGGATAGCAGCGGTCTCAAGGGTGTCCAGCGGACGAACGTTTACCCAAGCTCGACCTTCCCGCGTCTTTCGCGCGACATAGGCAATGTGGCTCTTGCTGGCAGCTTTAGTAATTCGAGTCCGAATCCGAACGTGGCCGGGACTTTCACGCTGACAGGCTCAGGCTCTGACATCTGGGACACGGCAGACTCATTCCGCTACGCTTACCACCCGCTTCTCGGCGACGGCCAGATCGTCGCGCGCGTGGCGAGCCTGACGAATACGGACGCCTGGGCCAAGGCCGGGGTGATGATCCGCGAAAGCCTGACGAGCAACTCGCCTCATGCCATGATGGTCGTCACGGCTGGCAACGGGACGGCCTTCCAGCGCCGTTACGCGACGGGCGGCGCGAGCGCACACACAGGCGCGGGCGGCACGGCTCCCATCTGGGTCAAGCTGGTCCGCAAGCTCAATGACTTCAGCGCCTATAATTCCGCCGACGGCGTGAACTGGACTCTAGTCGGCACGGACCACATCAACATGGCGAGGAATGCCTACATCGGACTGGCCGTCACGAGCCACAATAACGGTGCTCTGTGCACGGCTACCTTCGACAACGTGGCCTCGCGCATGAACTCCATAGACGACACGAACTTCTTCGTCCGCCAGCAATACCTGGATTTCTTTACTCGTGAGCCGGACAACGGCGGGTTCGCTTTCTGGACCAACGAGATTAACAGGTGTGCTAACCCGGCCAATCGCGGGGCGGGCGAGACGGAGGCGGCCTGCATCGAGCGTAAGCGCGTGGATGTCTCTGGCGCTTTCTTCGTCTCGATTGAATTTCAGGAAACGGGCTTTCTGGTCCATCGCTTCTACAAAGCCTCGTTTGCGCGTATGCCGCGCTTCGCGGAATTTCTCCCAGATACGCAGTCAATCGGGCGCGGCGTGATCGTCAATCAGGGCAACTGGCAGGCGCAGCTCGAAGAGAACAAGCGGCAGTTTGCCGAAGCCTTTGTCAGGCGACAGGCTTTCCGCAACATCTATGACCCGCTGAACAACCAGCAGTATGTTGATGCGTTGCTTGTCAATGCCACCGGGACAACGGCGCAGCCCGAAAGACAGGCATTGATTGACGGCCTCAACAACCAGACGGAGACGCGGGCCACGGTCCTGCGTAAGATTTCCGAAAACAACGCGGCACTAAAACAGGCCGAGCAGAACCCGGCCTTCGTGCTCATACAGTATTTCGGCTATCTCGGACGCAACCCGGACGACCCGCCGAACACAGACATGAGCGGCTATAATTTCTGGCTCAACAAGCTCAACTCATTCGGCGGCGATTGGCGCGCAGCCGAAATGGTCAAAGCCTTTATCACTTCGACCGAATATCGCTCGCGTTTCGGCCAACCCTAGAGACAGGTCAGATTAAGGGGGTGTTTCAAACTTAGCCACCGCAGGCACAGAGACACAGAGAAGATAAATCAGGATGTGATAAGGCTTTTCAACTTATCTTTTCCTGCTTATTCTCTGTGCTTCAGTGCCTGCGGTGGCTAGATTTTGAAATGAACTTTTTATTCGGCTTTTGCTATCGGCCAGATGTCTACGTCTATTTCCTCTGCGTAGTGTAGGAGGGGGTCTCCGCCGCGCGTCTTGAGGCCGTGTGATTCAATCATGGTCGAACTCAGCAAGTTTAGCTCGGCCTTTTGCAGCGGCCAGGGTTCATGATAGATGCGGGCGCGATAAAGCTGGCCGTTGTTCTCCGCATAGAGGCAATAGCGCTCGACGAGAAAGAATTCGAGCGTGCCCGGATGAGCGTAGTGAGGGTTGCCGCCGATGGTCCAGCTCGCATCAAGCTCTGCGGGCGGAGAATCCGTACGGCGTAGTGAATAATCAATCGTCGCATCCTGCTGGTCCAGATTGATGTCCGCGTTGAGATACGGCAGATGATAAAGCATACGCGCGGCCATCACGGCCAGAGAGCTGCTCGCGTCGAGCGAGAAGAACCAGACGCCGGGCACACCGTCCAGGTAAACATAAGTGCGCACGTTCAATTCGTGCATCGAGCTGATGCCGGGCAGCGCCGGCATAAAGGGTGGCAGGGCGCGCATCGTCGGGATGGTAAAGGGCGTGATGGCTATCCAGGCAGAGCCATCGAAGGTGTCTATCGAGAGCTGCTGAGGGATGAGCGGGCGAAGCTGCTTTTCATCTATACGCCAGTGCATAAAGAGCAGCTTGGCCCAGACCTGATGCATGATGGGTTGGCCTTCCGGACGCTGGCGCACGGCCAGACGCTCAAGGTCTGTCAATTTTTCTTTCTTCATAAAAGATGCTTTCCCAGTCTGCCTCTCAACTTAATTCTTGAACGGGCACGGAGAGGGCCTGGTTGAAAATAGGTCCAGTCTAGGCCGCGCCGTGTTTTTTGAACCAGGCGAGGAGCCGCCGCCAGCCATCCTCCGCGTCCGCCTTGTTGTAGCTCGGTCTGTAATCGGCGTGGAATCCGTGCTGCGCATTCGGATACACGATAATCTCAGAGCCTGATTTGCCTTCTTTGAGTTTGGCGCGCATCTGCTCGACCGTATCGAGCGGGATGCCCTGGTCCTTGCCCGCGTAGAGGCCTAGAACGGGGACTTTGAGTTTGGCGGCGATGTCAATCGGGTGTTGCGGCTGAAGCGGGTTGGCGGGTGCTTGCTTTGAAGGGACGAGCCGCCCGTACCATGCCACGCCCGCGTCCACCTTCGGATTGTGCGCGGCGTAGAGCCAGACGATGCGACCTCCCCAGCAGAAACCCGTAATGCCGAGCTTGCCCGTGTTGCCCTTGCCTGATTTTTTGGCATAAGCGACCGTCGCATCAAGATCGGACATGACCTGCTCGTCGGGAACTTTCGCCACGATGGACATCACATCCTTCATCTCTTTGAGCTGCGAGACATCGCCCTGTCTGGCGTAGAGTTCGGGCGCAATCGCCATGTGGCCCAGCTTGGCAAAGCGGCGGCAGATGTCCTTGATATGCTCGTGGACGCCGAAGATTTCCTGGACCACCAGGACGACGGGAAAGCTCTTGCCCTTGTCCGGCATCGCACGATAGGCGGGCATCTCTCCATCGCGCACGGGTATCTTCACTTCGCCCGCGACGAGGCCCTCTGTATCCGTCGTGATGACGGTCTGAGATTGTATGGGCTGGACGGCCAGCGCGAAGCCCGCGACGAGGCTCGTGACGACGAAGCCACGGCGGGTCAAATTGCTCATCGGAAAGAGACTCAACAGGTCTTCATGCATGAATTAAAGTTTACCTCCTGCGATCTGTTTGAAATGCTCCGGCGCTGGACCAGTCCAGGCCGAAAATTTATCTGCAAAACTTATCCGCCCAGGCTATCTCCCGCCTCCCGGTTCTGTCGCGCGATGGTGTAGAGAATCGTCTTGACCTGGAAGGGAGTCAGGTCAGGATAGGCTTCGAGGATAAGCGCGATGATGCCGACGATGTGCGGGCAGGCGAAGCTGTTGCCGGTCAACTGGCGATAACCGCCGCCGGGCCAGGTCGTGCGCACCTGTACACCGGGCGCGACCATCTCTATCACCTCGCCGTAACGATAGCCGAACTTGAAAGGGTCCGTATCCTCGTGCTTGCTGACGGAAACCAGCGAAGAAGAGAAGATGGAAGGATAGCTCGGCTGCGGTAGATTGTTAGCGGCGGCGACGACTATACAGCCGGTGTGATAGGCGCGGTCGAGCAGGTCATGGAGAGGTGCGAAATACTGCGGCTTGGTCGTGCCCAGAGAGAGATTGATGACCTGCATCTTCTGTTTGATGGCGTAGTCGAGTCCGGCCAGAAACATCTCGCCGGAGCCGGAAGCGTTCGGGCCGAGCACCTTGACGCTGTAAAGCTCCACGTCGGGCGCGATTGAAGTGATAATCCCGGCGCAGGCCGTGCCGTGCCCTGCGACATCGCCCGAAGTCGAAGCCGGAAAGCTGATCTTGCCTCCTTCAGCCAGGGCTTCGACGGAGCTTTGGACCTTGCCTTCGAGCGCCGGATGATTTGTGTCCACCCCGCTGTCAACCACCGCGACGCGCACGCCGCGGCCCGTGCGTCCCTTCCATGTCGTATCGGGTTTGATGGCGGCCCAGAGGTCTGCGACCATCTTCGCCGCTTCGAGCGCTGCATCAGACTGTGTCATGCTCTGTTGCTCTCCCACCTTTTTACACAGACTGATGATTAAAATCCGAAATAGCTCGTGCTCGCGGCGGCATGCTTCTCAGTATAGTTGGCGAGCGCCGCCAGCAGCTCGCGGCACAACCGGCGCTCTTCTTCGCCGCGCTCCGTAATCTCGCGCAAAGAGACTGCCATCAACAGGAGGTCTCTATGCTCTGGGGCGGAACGTGTGCGCTTGAGCCATTGGAGCAGGTCCAGCCCCTGACCGCCCCCGCCCCCTTCCTTGATTTTTTCAAGCGCGCGTTCAAAAAGCGTCTCAATCAATCCGGCTCTCTCGTGCGCGTCGACGAGCGTTGCGATGGCATCGGCGAAGTGCGCGGCCTGGTCCATTTCGTCCGGCGAAAAAGGCTGGTGCGGAGGCTCGCCTATCCGGTTGACGAATTCGAGCACGCCCACGGTCTCGCCTTCGACGCGCAAAGGGGTCGCCAGGATAGTCTGCGTCGAATAGCCTGTCTCGCGGTCAACCTCTGCGTAAAAGGTTTCGTCCTGCGCGACATCCGCGACCACTACGGGCTGGCCCGAAGAGAAGACGAAGCCTGCTATCCCGCGCCCGGGCGGAATCCGCACCTTCTTCAACTTTTCGGCCACCTCGCCGATTGCCACCAGAAACTTTAGCCCCCCCTCGTTGCCGTCCCTGACAAGCACGCTGGCTTCATCCGAGCCGACAGAGGATGCGGCCAGCCGCAAGAGGTTTTCAATCGAGCGCGTGAGCGGCGCGGTCAGCGCATCGGCCACATCGACCATGCTAATGGCCTGCCTCAGTTGGGCCTCAAACGCCGCCTCTCCGCGATTCAACGCAGCGGTTGAGCCTTCCCTGGCGCGCCTCTTTTTCGCGGCGGCGGGCGGCGACTTTCTCTCATTCTTCTTAGCCATAATAGTTCGTTAGCCTTTGTCAGACAGTATCACATTACGGAATAAAAGACTTTGCCTTGTGGTCCATTTCGGGCCGAGACCGCGACTGGTTTTGCAACCTTGCCGCCCCTGCCCGCATCCGTGTACTATGCACCGTAACGGCTCGCCCGTGGGCACTTCAAGAGAGAGGGCCTGACGCGGCGATTTTATTTACTTCGGACCAATTTTCAAGAGGCTTGCCAGCAGTGAAGAACAGATTTTCGCTCGCCCTATCAACGCTCCTCCTAATCGCCCTAACGCTTCCGGCCTTCGTCTCTGCGCAGCAGCAGGGGCAGACGCCGAGCCAGGGACGCACCAACATCCCGGACCGCGCAGGCGCGCCCGTGCCGGGTTCGCGGCGCACGCCGACGCGCACGCGCTCTGCTTCGGCGGCCACCTCTGCCATCGAGCAGGATTTTGCCGAAGCGCTGACGATTGTTCAAGAGAACTATATCGAAGGTAACAAGATTGATTATAACAACGTCTTCAAATCTTCGATTATAGGTATGCTCCGCTCGCTCGACCCGCACTCGAACTTTTACGACCGCGAAGAGTTTGACGAGCTGAAGACGGACCAGCGCTCGGAATATTTCGGCATCGGCGCGTCCATCCAGAATCAGACCACAGGCGAGCAGACGGACACCTACATCCTCGCCACCTTTGATAATTCGCCCGCGGCCAAAGCTGGCTTGCGCTTCGGCGACAAGATTATAGAGGTTGATGGCGTCAGGATGAACGGCAAGCCCTCTTCGGATGTCCGCGATAAGATTAGAGGGCCGCGCGGCTCTATAGTAAAGATTACCGTCGAGCGTGCCTCGACGGGCCGTAACGAGACGGTGGAGATTACACGCGATGCCGTCGGCCAGCCTTCCGTCCCGGATGCCTACATGCTCAAGCCCGGCGTCGGCTATATAGATATGACGCGCGGCTTCAATTACACGACGACCGACGAGCTGACAGAGGCTCTGGAAAAACTGCACGGGCAGGGAATGACCTCGCTCGTTCTGGACCTGCGCGGTAATCCAGGCGGTTTTCTGGACCAGGCAATCCATGTCGCGGAAAAGTT
>DASWMI010000021.1:0-61261 GCA_036399835.1 Pyrinomonadaceae bacterium
CAGAATTACGAGCCGCTCGAATACATCATTATTGATGGCGGCTCAAAGGATGAGAGCGTCGAGATCATACGCCGCTACGAAGACCGCCTGGCCTACTGGGTCAGCGAGAAGGACCGCGGGCAGGTCCACGCCATCAACAAGGGGCTGGAAAGAGCGACCGGCGAGATCGCCGCCTTCGTCAACAGCGACGATGTTTATCTGCCCGGCACGCTCAACGCCGTGGCCGATTACTTCGAGCGTCATCCCCGTTGCGAGTGGGTCTGCGGCGATACCATCATGTTTGGCGAAGGACACGAGACGGAGCTAATCCGCTCGGTCGTTCCCAGGTCAGCCGCGCATTGTCTCTCGTGGGCCTACAAGGCTCCGCAGCCCGGCCACTTCTGGAAACTGCCGCTGGTCCAGAGCGGTTTTGACGAACGCTGGAACTACGATTTTGACCACGAGATGTACATACGCCTCCTGCTCGCCGGGCACAAATGCGAGTACATCCCGCTCCCTTTCGCAGCCTATCGCCTGCATGCCCTGAGCAAAACGGTCGCGGAGAATCACAGGCAGCTTGAAGAGTTCGACCAGATTGCGGAGCACTACGAGGCGGAGTTGCAGGGGGCTGACAGGCGCTGGTGTCGCGCGACGCGTTTCCTGCGCAAATCCTACGAGGCGAGCGAGGCCGGAAAGATTCAGGACGGAGCGCGCTGGCTGCTGCGCGCTCTCGTCACGCACCCGGAAGGCTTGACCGAGAGGTCTTTCTGGGGCTGCCTCCGTCGCCTCTCAAAAACGGTCACAAGCAATTCTTGAACGCATCAGTCCTCAAAGCGCCAATCAAGATAAAGGCAGTTCAGCTATTGACGCGTTCGCGCGTTAGACGATTGAGGAGCTTGGCTGCTAAACTGCTCTTTCATTTTTCAGAGCCTTACGGAAGAATTTTCAGGAGATAAGAAGTTTCATGTCAAAACAAACAAGAGTCTTAGTGACGGGCGCGGGCGGATTCATCGGCCATCACCTCGTCAAGTATCTGGTCGAGCGCGGCTACTGGGTTCGCGGCGTCGATGTCAAAGAGCCTGAGTATGAGCCGACCTCTGCTCACGAGTTCGAGCTGCTGGACCTGACGCGGCGCGAAAACTGTCTACAGGCGACACGCGAGATAGACGAGGTTTACGGTCTGGCCGCCAATATGGGCGGCATCGGCTTTATCGAGAATAACAAGGCCGTCATCGTCCGCGATAACACGCTCATCAACATGCAGACCATAGAGGCCGCGCGCGAAAACGGCGTCAAGCGTTATCTCTACACTTCGAGCGCCTGCATCTATCCGGGCTATCTGCAAAAGGATGCCAACGTGACGCCCCTCAAAGAAGAGGACGCCTACCCTGCCGATGCCGAAGACGGCTACGGTTGGGAGAAGCTCTACATGGAGCGCGTCTGTCGTCACTACACGGAAGACTTCGGCCTCGAAACGCGCGTCGTCAGGTTTCACAATATCTTTGGACCACTCGGCACGTATGACGGAGGGCGCGAGAAATCGCCCGCCGCGATGTGCCGCAAGATTGCGCTGGCGAAAGACGCTGACACCATAGAGGTCTGGGGCGACGGCGAGCAGACGCGCTCCTACTGCTACATAGACGATTGCGTCGAAGGCATCTATCGCCTCATGCGCAGCGATTACCGCGAGCCTTTGAATCTGGGCCAGGACCGCATGATCTCGATTAACGAGCTGGTTGACATCGTTTCAAAGATTGCCGGCAAGAAGATCGAGAAGCAGTATGACCTGACCAAGCCGCAGGGCGTGCGCGGACGCAACAGCGATAACACGCGTCTGCGTGAGGTGCTCAAATGGGAGCCGCAGATTTCGCTCGAAGACGGCCTTGAGCGTACCTATCACTGGATCGCCGGAGAACTGGGCAAAGCCGGTCGGCTCTCATCCGCAGAGCAACAGGTCCAGAAGCAAGAGCAGGCCGTCTCCCCGGCTGGCGCTGCCGTCTAAGAGCAGAGGACGAGCGAGGGCGAAAGCCTTGCGTGATAAAGAAAGCATGAAAGCTCAGCTTGCGTCGAAACGCTCAGCTTAAATAGCCACACTTTCATCCTTCAAGGCTTTCGCCCCTTGTCCTCTGCCATCAAATCCAAGCTATCCTCCGTAGTGCAAAATTCCAGCCCACAGCCAGACCAGCATCGAATGAGCATCAGCGTCGTCGTGCCCGTGCGCAACGAAGAGGACTCGATACATGCGCTGCTGGACGCGCTGCTGGCCCAAACGCGCCCACCCGATGAGATTGTCCTGACCGACGGCGGCTCGACCGATTCGACCATCGCCATGATCGAATCCTTTATAGAGCTTCGAGACGCACGGGTGCGTCTTATTCGCGCGGGCGCGGCCCTGCCCGGACGCGGGCGCAATCTGGCCGCCGCCGAAGCCCTTTGCGAGTGGCTGGCTTTTACGGATGCCGGAAACCATCCGGCGGAAAACTGGCTCGCGGCTCTGGTCCAGTGCGCGGAAAACGAAAACGCCGATGTCGTTTACGGAGCATGGGAGCCTGTCACGGACACTCTTTTTGAAGAGTGCGCGGCCATCGCCTATGTCCCGCCGCCCATCTTGATTGAAGGAGACTGGATACGCCCTCCGGCCATCGTCTCCGCGCTCATGCGTAGAGAGGTCTGGCGCGCGGCGGGCGGCTTTCCAGAGCATCTACGCTCTGCCGAAGACCTGCTCTTTATGAAGAGGGTCGAGGAGGCGGGCTTTCGCATCGCCCGTGCGCCGCGCGCCCTCGTCCGCTGGCACGTCCAGCCGACCTTCTGGCGCACCTTCCGGCGCTTCGTCTCTTATTCACGCCACAACATTCTCGCGGGATTGTGGACCAGATGGCAGGCGGCGATCTTCAGACGCTACGCGTTGCTGCTGGTCCTCTCCGCGCCCGCGCTGTGGCTCGGCCCGCGCTGGCTCTTAGCCATCGCCGCGCTCTGGCTCATCTTGCTCGCGGCCCGCGCTGTGGTTGCGCTCAGGCGCAATCGCAGGGCTTTCCCTGCCAGCCCCTGGCGCAACGCTTTACGCTTGCTGTTGCTCGTACCCTTGATTGCCACGCTCGATGCGGCGGCGCTCGTCGGCACGCTTGACTGGCTCTTGAAAGACAAGCTGCATCTGTCGGGCGAGGCTCTGGGAGTCGGCAATGGCGCTTAAAGACAGGCGCGTGCTCTTCATCTCCTATAACGGGATGCTCGACCCGCTGGGCCAGAGCCAGGTCATCCCTTATCTGCGCGAATTGAGCAAGGAGGGCGTGCGCTTTACGCTCTTGAGCTTTGAGCGAGACGCGGCCTTCGAGCCTGCGGGCCGCACGCGTTGCGAGATTTTGAAAGAGCAGTTGGCCCGCGACCGGATTGAATGGCACTGGCTGCGTTATCATCGTCGGCCTTCGCTGCCCGCCACCGCTTACGACGTGATGGCGGGCCTGCGGTATGCGCAAAGACTGGCCCGGCGCAACTCCATAGAGTTGGTCCACGCGCGCAGCCACATCCCCGCGACGATAGCTCTCGGCCTCAAAAAGCGTTTTAAGCTCAAGATGATTTTTGACGTGCGCGGGCTGATGGCTGAAGAGTATGTGGACGCGGGCCACTGGCGCGAGGGCAGCGTCCCCTATCGCCTGACCAAGCGGATGGAGCGGCGCGCTTTTCGAGCTGCCGATGGCGTGGTCACTTTAACCGAGAGCATCTGGCCGATTATTAAAGAGTGGGACGGGCTGCGCGGTCGCACACTCGGCCACCAGGTCATCCCCTGCTGCACGGACCTTGAACTCTTCAAGTTTGACTCGGCATCGCGCGAGCAACGTCGCTCGGAGCTGAAACTTCAAGATAGCTTCGTCCTCGTCTACAGCGGCTCCATCGGCGGCTGGTACTTGACCGAAGAGATGGCGGACTTTTTCGCCGCGCTCTTAAGAGAGCGCACGGACGCGCATTTCCTGTGGCTCACAACAACCGCCCGCGAGCCTCTCGACAGGATGATGCGCGAGCGCCGGGTAGACCCTGCGCGTTACACTGTGCACGCCGCCAGCTCAAGCGATGTGCCCTCGTATCTGTCAGCGAGCGACGCGGGCATAGCTTTTATCAAGCCGTGCTTTTCAAAGCTCGCCTCCTCGCCGACAAAGAACGCGGAATACCTGGCTTGCGGTCTGCCGCTCTTGCTCAACGCGGGCGTCGGAGATTCGGACCTGCTCGTCACACGCGAAGGCGTCGGCGCGCTGGTCCGGCAGTTTAATGATGAAGAGTACGCGAAAGCTGCCGCGCTGTTGATGAAATTTCAGGAGAACCTCAATGCCACGCGCCGCCGCACACGAGACGTGGCCGAAAGGCTCTTCGATGTCCGCAGCGTGGGCCGCGAGCGTTACGCGCAATTATATGAGGAAGTCCTGAGTCTGGAGTCTGGAGTCTAGGAGTCGAAGGCACGAAGCCAAATCTTTTTTTTTGCTTTTGACTCCTAGACTCCAGACTCTTCGGACTCTCAGACTCTGATGAACGTTCTGGCGTTAGCGTCATATCCTGTGGAAGCTGCTGCGACGCGCTACAGGCTCGAACAGTTTGTCGGGCCTTTGGCCGAGCGCGGCATCAGGCTCAAGGTGCGCCCGTTTCTTGACTCGCGCCTCTTCGCTTCGCTTTACAAGCGGGGGAAGCTGCCGCGCACGGCGCTAGGGCTTGGCTGGTCCGGTCTGAGAAGGCTAGGTGATGTGCTGGATGTGCGCGGGGCGGATGTCGTGTTGGTCCAGCGCGAGGCGATGATGTTCGGGCCGCCCGTAATCGAATGGCTGGCGACGAGATTGATGGGTCGCCCGATGATTCTTGATTTGGATGATGCAACGTATATCTCCTATACTAGCCCCACGTATGGACGTTTGGGGAGCGCGCTCAAGTGGTTTAGTAAAACCAACGACCTGATACGCTGGTCCAGCGTCGTGACCTGCGGCAATCGCTCCATCGCGGAATATGTCGAAGGACTCGGAGGCCGCGCGCGGATAATCCCGACGGTTGTGGATACGGAGCTTTTCAGACCGCGCTCGCCTCTGATTGAAAATGACCCGCCGGTGATTGGCTGGGTCGGGACGCATTCGACCTTCCCCTATCTGGAAATGGTCTTTCCGGCGCTCAGGGAGTTGGCACGCGAGCATCGCTTTCGTCTCAAGGTGGTCGGCGCGGGGCGCGAGCATCTGGACCTGCCGGGCGTGGAGGTCCAGAGCCTCGACTGGGATTTGAACAGAGAGATAGAGGACTTTCAATCCTTCGACATCGGCCTCTATCCGATTGACGTGAGCACGTATGCCAACTGGGCCGCGGGCAAATCGGGCTTTAAGGCCATACAGTATATGGCGGTCGGCATCCCTTACGTCGTGACGCCCATCGCCGCCTGCGCAGAGATAGGCGAGGAAGGCTTGACACATCTCTCAGCCTCGACGCCGGACCAGTGGCGAGAGCATCTCTCCGCGCTGCTCTCGGATAAAGAGCGGCGGCGGCAGATGGGAGCTGCCGGACGCCTTCACGCGCTGGAGCATTACACGGTCGCTGCGCAGGCCGATAAGCTGGCGCGGGCGTTGCGCGAAGCGGCGGGGCTAAGCGAGCAAGAGGAAGTGAGCAGTCAGCAATAAGCAGTAAAGAAGCAAAGCTGATGACAGATGACCGATAACTTTATCTTGCCCGCTGTTCACTTCGGAGACGCTGGAAGTTGGAAGTACAGAGAAAAGAGTTGATGATTGAGGAGCAGACGGCCTTTGAAGCTCTCGCCGCAGGGCCGGAGGAGAGCCGCGCGCGGGCCGCGCCGCCGCGTGGCTTGATGATGCGTCTCAGGCTCTTGATGCTGGCAGTCGTGGCGCTGCTTCCGTCTTTCCTCAAGCGTCCGCTGTATCGTCTCTTCTTCGGCTACCGGATAGGCAAGCGCGTCCATATCGGCCTCAGCATCATAGATGCCAAAGAGTGTACGATTGAAGATGACGTGTGCATCGGCAGCCTGAACATCTTCATCGGGATTAAAAAGCTGAGCCTCGGGGACCACGTGCGGATAGGGCATCTGAACATCATACGCGGCGGCGATGAAGTGCGTCTGGCGCGTTACAGCGAGTTGATACGGATGAACGAGATCAACTCGATTCCAGACCCGGATGTGGTCAACCCTGTCGAGCCGCGGTTTCTGCTCGGCGCGGGCAGCATCATCACCACGGGCCATAAGATAGACTTTACGGACCGCGTAGAGATCGGAGACCGGACCATTTTGGGCGGGCGCAACTCATCTCTCTGGACGCATAACCGGCAGCGCACGCGCCCCATAGAGATCGGTTCGCTCGCTTATATCGGGTCGGAGATTCGGATTGCTCCGGGCGGCTCGATACCCTCGCGCTGCATCGTCGGCATCGGCTCTGTGATTACCAAACAGCTCAAGGGCGAACATTGTTTGATCGCAGGCGTGCCTGCCAGAGTCATCAAGGAGTTGACAGAAGAGGACAAGTTTTTGATCGAGCGCAAGACGCGTCCCGATCTGCCGGAGGACATTTAAGGGATGAAGGATGAAGACGGAGCGATGAAGAGTTGATTCGTCGAAGCATTGATTTATTGGTCCAGTAAGACAATGAATTAATCTTTCGATGAGTCAAGCGAGTCAATTCTTCAATCCTCTGCCATCCTTCATCGCTTCTACCTTTATCCTTATTATGAACGGGCTGTTAACATTTCTCTCGCTGGCACTCTGCGCGGCTATTCTCTTGCTCCTACCGTCGGAGGGGCCGACGGCCATTCTGGTGTGCGTTCCCGCAGCCGTCTTGACTCTCCTTTTGCTCTCGCAGGTCGGCGGGGAAGGCCAGTTTCTGACGCATCTCTTTGTGGGCGGGCTGCTGCTGAGGATGGTTCTCGGCACGGTCATCTACATCTTTAACTTGCAGGATTTCTTCGGCGGCGACGCGCTGACTTACGATTTCTTCGGCGATGCTTTAATCAGAGCCTGGGACGGCGACAGGTTCTACCAGACGCTGGTGGATATGTACACGGGAGGGAGCGGCGGCGGCGGTTGGGGCATGCTCTATCTGGTCGCCGGAGTCTACAGGCTGATCGGGCGCAATATGCTCGCCATACAGTTTGTCAACGCGGTGGTCGGCGCGGCCACCGCGCCCATCATTTATTACATCTCGCATCACATCTTCGGCAACACCAGGGTAGCACGCATCGCCGCGCTCTTTACGGCCTTTTTCCCCTCGCTCATTCTCTGGTCGTCGCAGGGTTTGAAGGATGGACCAATCGTTTTCCTGCTGGCCCTCTCGACGCTCGCTACCTTAAAGCTCGGAGAAAAGCTGAACTTAAAATATCTGGTCGTGCTCATCTTCTCGCTGCTGGCCCTCTTCAGCATGCGTTTCTATATCTTTTATCTGATGGCGGCGGCCATCGGCGGCGCTTTCGTCATCGGTATGCGTCCGATGACGGCGCAGAGCTTCGTCCGGCAGTTCCTTATTATCATCGCCATCGGGCTGGCCTTCACTTATTTCGGGATGACGCGTTTTGCCAGCACGCAGATAGAGAATTACGGAAATCTTGAGGCGGTCCAGCGCAGCCGCCTCGACGCGGCGCAGACTGGAAAATCGGGCTTTGCCAAAGAGGCGGACGTTTCGACAGCTTCGGGAGCGCTCAGCGCGATTCCGGTCGGGATGACCTATCTACTGTTTGCTCCATTCCCCTGGCAACTGGCTTCGCTCAGGCAAAGCATCACGCTGCCTGAGATGATTGTCTGGTGGCTTTCATTCCCGCTGCTCATCCTCGGTCTCTGGTTTACCATCAAATATCGGCTGCGGCAGGTCTCTCCGATTCTGCTGTTTACGAGCATGCTGACCTTTGCTTACTCACTCTTCCAGGGCAACGTGGGCACGGCCTATCGCCAGCGCTCGCAGCTCCTTATCTTCTACTTTATCTTTATCGCGGTCGGGTACGTCCTCTTTATGGAGAAGCGTGAAGATAAAAAGAGACGGCAGGCTCTGGCCTTGCAGGAACAGAAGGACAGGCTGCTGGCAGTGCGTGGGCTGCGCACCAGGACACAGACGCTGGTTGTCGAAGACGAGACCGGAAGAGAGAAGGCCGGAGTCAGTTAAACCCGCCCGCGCAAGTTATGGAGCTTCGTAAAGCTCCACACTGGCCCAAAGCTTCAAGTCGAACCGGCTTTAATCTGATTGCTCGCCTCCCATCCTCTTTCACGCCTCAGCGTGGACCTTTCGAGGATGAAAATCTGTAGCACAAAATTCAACAGGAAGTAGAAGCTCGTCCCCATCGCCAGCCCGATCATTCCGTAGCGGATGTAGATCATGATTTTGAGCGGGATGTAAAAGGTATAGGTCAGAATAAATAATCTGGTCGGAGTCCGGGTATCGCCCATGGCGTAGAAGGCGACCGAAGTTATCTGGCCCACCGCGCCGCCCGCCAGGACTCCCGACAACGCGATCATCACGAGCCAGAGCGTGCGCACGTTGTTGGCAGTGATGCCGCCGTGACCGACGGCCAGATGAAGTATGGGCTGGCCCATCAAGAGCAACAATAGACAGCCCGTGCCCGTCAGCACGGCCATCCATAACAGTCGCTCTCGATAGATGCGACGGTAACGATCCCATCTTCCGGCCTTGGCTTCAATCGCCAGCATCGGGACCATCGGCGCGGAGATGGCCTTGTTGATAATCTGGTTGCTGACGGCGTAAATCTGCTGTCCGATGTAGAGCAGCGAGAGGCCGCCTTCTCTGCCGAGCGAGGTTAGCAGCCGGTCTATCAGCGGGTCTGTCTTGTAATAAGTCTGGCCGAGCAGAAAGGGCCTCGTCCGCCGCCACGCTTCCTTCATCGTCGGCGAGCGCCAGCTTGGACGCTGCCAGCGCCCCATGACGGGCAGCAGGAGCGCAATCTTGACACCGTTGTTGAGAACTATGGTCCAGGCGGCGGCGTAGATGCCAAAGCGCGGGAGCGTCCAGAAGAGAAAGAGCAGCGAGACGATGTTCGCCAGCACGGGCGAGAGTTCGGCCCAGATAAATTTTTGGCGCGCGTGATAAAAGGACCAGAGGACTACGACGCTGGCGTTAAAAACCATGCTGATGAGCTGGATTCTGGTGAGCCTCACGGTCAGCGTCTTACCGGCGACGGAAAATCCGGGCACGAGCAGCGGGACCCAGTAGCTCGATGTCGCAAAGAGCAGGACGGCGATGAGGCTAAAAAGCAGCGTGATACCTAGAAAAAAGCTCAGCGCATCACGACGAAAAATCTCTTCGTCTTCGGTTGCCAGCAAGGGCACGAGGACGTGTGCCAGAGAGGTGCTGATGACCAGGAAAATAAGCTGCGGCAATGCTCCCGAGGCGAAGAAGGCATCCGTCTCGACCCCGACGCCCAGTCGGGTCACGACATACCAGGGCATGAGGATCGCCAGCGCGGCATTGCAGATCGCCAGCCAACCGAGAGTGAAGCTTAGCTTAATCAATCAGATTCCCAATCACGCCGCGCGAGTTGAACGAAAGCCGAAAATGACAACTCGCGCTCTTTAAGAGAGTATTTCAAACCGAACCTTAGCCACCGCAGGCACGGAGGCACAGAGAGAGAAGACAAATCAGGATGCGATAAGAGTTTTCAAGACATCTTTCCTATTTATGCTCTGTCTCTCCGTGCCTGCGGCGGCTGATTTTGAAATCCGTTCTAAAAAAGCTCTTCCAAAAATTTTGTTCTGGACCAGAGACGGACAAAGCCTCCGGCCCCTAAGATGACCAGCAGTATCCAGTAAATATAACGCAGGCGATACAGAGAGCCGACGTTGACGACGATTAGTCCCAGCCCCAGCATCCCCGCCGCAGCCGTCAAGAGCACCAGCCAGAGAGCCAGATTGTGATACTTCTCTCTGAGCGCGACGATGATGAAAAAGCAGTTCAGGTACATCAAGAGGGTCTCCAGCCCGGCCAACAGGCTGCCGAGCAGACCTATGTTCAGCCTGCCGCTCATCCACATATTCGGGAACGGAGCGAAGAACCCGATGATCGCCGCGCGTGGCAGATAAAGCACGATATCTCCCAGACTCCGTAGGCTGACATCATCATCAAGATTGGATTGACCCTCTGCGCGCCTGCTTTCTTTGATAAATTTCTCTCGGCGCTCGGCTACGCGCTGCCAGAACGGCGCGGCCTGCATCTTTTCCATGAAAGTAGTACCTCTCTCAGACGGCGACATTTGCTGGCTCTTAAAAAAACCGCCTGATTTGGGAATCATCAGCGCAGAGCACAAAAGCGCCAAAGACACTATGAGGCTGCCCGCGAGCAAGCGTCTCTCGCGCCACATCCGTATGAGCAGGAGCACGAAGCCCAGACCCGCCATGATGCGCACGACATCCCACATCGCCGCGCGGACGATATAGAGCAGGATGAGCGTGAGGCACGCGCAGGCTCCCGACAGAAGGCCCGCCTGCCAGGAGTATTTACTGGTCAGGGCGCGCGTCATGATTAAGAGCAGCGCCAGCATGACGACATCGAGTAAGGGGTCTCTGAGCAGTTGCGTCGTGTGCAGCAGAAGCGAAGGCCAGAGGGCGACGATGGTGGCGGCAAGCAGTCCAGCGCGGCGGTCGTAAATCTCACGGCCCACCTTGAAGACCAGGACCAGAGACGCGAGATAATAGAAGAGGTTCAACGGCTCGACGGTCAGGATGTTGAATCTGGTCCAGGAACTGAAAGGTGCATAGAAAAGCGAGTAGAGCCTGAGGTGTAGCTGGCTCGGCGCGATGGCCCAGGCGAGAAATCCTTCCGTCTTCAGAAGCCGGGCCAGATACATGATCTCGTTCTCGTATATGTAGCTATCGGCGGCAAAGATGCCTAGCCCGTTATCGTCAAAGTGAGAAGGCCACAGTTGCGCTCTCCCGATGGAGAACATCAATAGGACCATGACGATATGCATGGTGGCCGCCGCCAACAATAAATGGCTGGCCTTGAGCCGCCCCGCGGCCCGCTTTAACCTGGCTCGTAGAGAAAGATTGCTACTCGTTTCCATGCGGTTCAATTTAATTTGAGCCGGACTCCATCATCAATCGTCCTGCGCCGCCCGGATAGAGCAAACCCCTCAGAAGCCCTCTCAGGCATCTTCCCGAAAAGATAGTTCTTGCGCGTCTACGGATGATTACCTGCGTGGCTTTGACCCGGACCGGACAGCCAGAGCGTTCTCGGCGAGAGCCTCCAAACCGCTCTCTTTATCACAGACGCTTTGGACAGAAACACGAGCGTTCGATAATATAGGCAAATCTAGGATGAAAGTCATGTCCGGAGAGGACCGAGACATGCAGGGAAGCGCAGGAGGCCGAAAGAGATTCGCCAATCGCTCCCCTCTCATGCTCAAATACCTAACGTGTGTGGAATCGTCGGCATAGTTCATAGTGATCAAGCTGCGGTTGAGCAGGCTTTGCTCTCGCGCATGTGCGAAGCCATACGCCATCGCGGACCGGACGAAGACGGCTTCTACTTCAAAGGCTCGGTCGGGCTTGCCATGCGCCGCCTTTCAATCATTGATCTCAAGGGCGGCCAGCAGCCCATGCATAACGAAGACGGCTCGGCCTGGATAGTCTTCAACGGCGAAATCTACAATTATGCCGAGCTGCGCGAGCGTCTGGAAAAACTGGGCCACAGCTTCTACACGCACAGCGACACGGAAGCGATTGTGCATGCTTACGAGCAGTATGGCGCGGATTGTCCCAAGCACCTGCGCGGCATGTTCGCCTTCGCCATCTGGGACGAGAAGAAAGAGGAGCTACTGCTGGCCCGCGACCGTGTTGGCAAAAAGCCTCTCCTTTATGCTGAGGTCAATGGCAAGCTCATCTTCGGCTCGGAATTCTCGGCCCTCCTGCTCCACCCCGACATCAGCCGCGAGATAGAGCCTGACGCCATACATTACTATCTCTCTTTCATGTGCGTGCCCGCACCGCTGACGGCCTATCGCGCCATACGCAAGCTTGAGCCGGGCCACACCCTGCGCTGGCACAAGGGCGAGACGCGTATAGAGCGTTACTGGCAGCCTGACTTCTCGAAGAAGCTTAAAATCAGCGAGGAGGAGGCGGGCGAGCGTGCGCTGGAAGTCCTGCGCGAAGCCGTCCGCGTCCGTCTCATGTCGGAAGTCCCGCTCGGCGCTTTCCTTTCGGGCGGAGTGGATTCGAGCGCGATTGTCGCCCTCATGAGCGAGACTTCGAGCGAGCCTGTCAAGACCTTCTCGATAGGGTTCGAGGAACAGGATTTTAGCGAGCTGCATCACGCGCGGCGCATCGCCGAGCATGTCGGCGCGGAGCATCACGAGTTCATCGTGCGCCCGGACGCGATGGAAGTCTTGCCCACGCTCGTAGAGCATTACGGCGAGCCTTACGCGGACTCCTCAGCCATCCCGACCTACTATGTTTCAAGAGAGACGCGCAGGCATGTGACGGTCGCGCTCAACGGCGATGGCGGCGACGAATGCTTCGCAGGCTACGAGCGCTACATGGCGATGCGGATGGCCGAGCGTTATCACAAACTGCCTGGCATCCTGCGCGCATCTCTGATCGAGCAGACTTTCGATTGGCTGCCGGAGGCTGGCGGTCATCGCAGCCCTTTGACGAAGGCCAAGCGATTTATGCGCGCGGCCTCGCTCCCTAAAGTCGAGCGTTATCTGCGCTGGATCAGCGCCTTTGACACTGCGGCCAAACGAGAGCTTTACTCGGACGAATTCAGACACCGGACAGAGCACTTGAACGCCGCCAGCTTTCTAGAACCCTGGTTCGCAAAGGCGAACGGCGCGGGCGTGGTTGACGCGGCGCTCCTCGCAGATACGATGACCTATCTGCCCAACGACCTGCTCGTCAAGGTTGATATTGCGAGCATGGCCGTCTCTCTGGAAGCGCGCTCGCCTTTTCTGGACCACCACGTGATAGAGTTCGCGGCCTCTCTGCCTGAGAAGCTCAAGCTCAAGGGGTTGACGAGCAAGTATATCTTAAAGCGCGTGCTCAAGCGTTTGCTGCCTGCGGAAAATCTGGAGCGCCCGAAGATGGGTTTCGGCGTGCCCATCGGCCACTGGTTTCGCGGCGAGATGCAGGGCTTTCTGCGCGACAACCTGCTTTCCGAAAAGGCCCTCGGGCGCGGCTTCTTCAAGCCCGAAACGGTCAGGCGATTAATCGAGCAGCACACCTCTGGCGAGCAGGACTACTCGCACTCGCTCTGGACCTTGTTGATGCTCGAGCTATGGTTCGAGAGGTTTATTGATTAGAGCGAGGGGCCGGAGCATTGAAGACGCTCGCTCGCTGACACTTCCTCAACCGAAATTGCAGAAGCTCTTATGTCTCAGGCCAAGGCCCAAATCTTAAAGCGTAATTGTCCGGCGTGCGATGCTGCGCGCGGAAGGGAGCAGGGTCAGCGTAACGGCTTTCAGATGCTTCGCTGCCAGACTTGCGGCACGCTCTACACCTCGAGCCTGCCGGATTCGACGGGCGCGCAGGATTACGACGGTTATTACAGCGCGGAGAATTTGACCGTCCCCGATTTTATACATAGCCGACTGAACGACATAGTGGCCGGCTTTGACGCTTACAGGCAGACGAACCGCCTGCTCGAAGTCGGTTTCGGGGCGGGCGCGCTGCTTCAAGCCGCCGCGCGCGCGGGCTGGCAGACGCTCGGCGTGGAAGTCTCGCGGACGGCTGTGGAGTCTGCGCGCGAGCAGGGCTTCGAGGTCTTTTGCGGAGAACTGTCGGAGGCCGCCTACCCCGCGGGCCACTTTGACGTGGTGACGGCGAGCGAGCTTTTGGAGCATGTGCCGGACCCTCTGCCGCTGCTGCGCGAGATTGCGCGCATACTGCGTCCGGGCGGTCTCTTCTGGGCCACGACTCCGCACGCGAAGGGAGCATCCTCGCGGCTGCTCGGGCTTGAATGGAAGGTCATCAGCCCGCCCGAGCATCTGCATCTTTTTTCCAGGAATGGTATAAAACGATTGATGCTCAAGGCCGGGTTTCAAGTGGTCCACGTTGATACGCAGGGCTTGAATCCCGTAGAGGTCTGGCGCACCTTGAGAGGAGAGCGCGGCGGCGTCTCCACCGGTCCAGCCGGGGCCGTAGAGACAGAAGGCCGGACCAGTCATCAAGAGACTGCGGCTTCCGGTCGCCTGGCTTCCAGCTATCAGCTTAACGAGGCGATGACCAAAAGCCCTTCTCGCCGCGCCGTCAAGAGGATGGTCAATGGGCTGCTCAACGCCAGCCGCCTCGGAGATTCTTTGAAGATTTACGCTGTACGTTAATTGACCCGGAGGAACCGTGAATGAAAGGTGTTGTCTTAGCCGGTGGACTGGGCACGCGCCTGCGCCCCCTGACGGCAGTCACAAACAAGCACTTGCTGCCCGTCTATAGTCAGCCGATGATCTATTATCCGATTCAAACCCTCGTCAATGCCGGAATCACCGACATCATGATCGTGACGGGCGGCAACAACGCGGGCGATTTCCTCAAGCTGCTCGGCAACGGTAAGGCTTTCGGCCTCAAGCATCTCAACTACACTTACCAGGAGGGCGAAGGGGGCATCGCCGCCGCGCTCTCTCTGGCGGAGCACTTCGCAGCGGGCGACCCCATCTGCGTCATCCTCGGCGACAACATCATACAGGGCAACATACGCCAGTCTGTACGCTCTTTCCGTCATCAGGGCGGCGGCGCAAAGATTCTCTTGAAGAAAGTGCCGGACCCGCAACGCTTCGGCGTGCCCGAACTGGATGGCCGCAAGGTCCTGCGTATTGAAGAGAAGCCATCGGTCCCAAAATCCGAGTATGCCGTTATCGGAATCTACATGTACGACGCGGATGTCTTCGATGCCGTCAAGACTTTAAAACCTTCCGGGCGCGGCGAGCTGGAAATCACGGACGTTAATAATATCTACATCGAGCGCGGAGATATGACCTGGGATGAGCTTGAAGGCTGGTGGACCGATGCCGGGACGTTTGAGAGTCTCCTGCACGCCTCAAACCTCGTCGCCGAAACGGGCGCCAACAACATGGAGATGACGACACATGCAGCCGAAGCCAGCCTCGCCCGCGGATAGATTCAAGCGAGGCAAGATACGCGACGTGGTGGTCTACGACCTGCGCAAGTTTGTGGACGAGCGCGGGTGGCTCGCGGAGCTTTTCCGTCATGATGAACTGGCCGAAGAGTTTTATCCGGCGATGGCCTATATCTCTTCGACAGAGCCTGGCATCACGCGCGGCCCGCACGAACACACAGAGCAGGCCGACCTCTTCTACTTTATAGGCCCTTCCAACTTCAAGCTGCGGATGTGGGACAACCGGACCGATTCCGAAACCTACAACCACGTCATGACGCTCTTTGTCGGCGCAGACAACCCCAAGGGCATCATCATCCCCAAAGGCGTCGCACACGCCTACCGCAACATAGGCCACACCAGCGGCATCGTCATCAACTGCCCCAACCGCCTCTACATGGGCCACGGAAAACACGAGCCGGTTGACGAAATCCGCCACGAAGACGACCCCGATACCATCTTCAGAATAGAAGACTGAGAACAAAGACGAACGCGGCAGTGATAAGAGCTTGAAGACAGAGCCTTTTATTCAAGCTCTTTTATTCCTCGCTCGCCCTTCAGCATTCCTCGCTCATCCTTACCTTTCTGCTTTCGATAAAAAGAGAGATTGAACTGGCGTGCTAAATCCAGTTGCTCTTTGATGGGTCCGGGATAAAGCTGCGGACAGAAAGGCTCGCCGCCCTGCTCGTAATACTGGCGCGTGCATTCGAGACCCGCCCTGCGATGTCCGGCAATCAGTTCGTAAGCCCGAAACTGTCTCCAGTTGTCGCGGAATCCAACCATGCAGAGTAGCCAGAGAGAGATGAGCGCGGCTATCTTGAGTCTCGGCCACTCCCTCAGAAAAATGGACCAGGCCAGCACGGAAAAGGGAACGAGCAGCATCCCCGCTTCAAAATAGCGTGCGAATCTTCCCTCTACGAGACCGAAACCGGCGCGGCCCACGCTAATGCTGCCGAGGCTTCCGAGTGTTCCCAGCATGACGGCGAAGACGGCCCAAGAGGAAGCCGGCAGCCGCCCGCGCCTCTTCCAGATTTCTCCCGCCACAGGCGCGAGCACAAACAGCAGGCAAAGAGCATCCCTGTCACCCTTAACATAATCAAAACCGAAAGCCAGCGAGACGAGAGTCGCCAGAAATCGCCAGAACAAGATGGTGTGCGGCCATGTCAGCGGAGGAATCTGCGGGGCTTTCTGAAAGCCGGTGAACCAGAACGCGAGCGCGAGCGTGAGCGGCACGGCGACCAACAGTAATTGGACCAACTCTCGCCGCCGCGGTTCGGCAGAAGAAAAAAGACGCTCAAGCTTGAAGATGCAGAAGAGCGCGAGCAGGACCAACGCGGAAGCCTCGCCGCCTCCGAGCGAGTAGGCCGAGAGTATGGCTGAGACCGTCCCCGCCAACAGAGATGTGCGTCGTTGCTCTTCGCGGAAGAGAAAGTAGGCGGCCATCAGGAAGAAGAGCACGAAAAAATGGTAGCTGGATTGAAAGGCCCAGAGATGATTTTCATGGTTATTCGCCGAAAGAAGAAATATCAGAAAGCTAAACAAGACCCACATCGGCGCGGGCGCACCGGTCCGCCTCGCAAAACGCACGATGAGCAGCAGGACCAGTCCGAAGATGGCGAAGTTGAAGATAATCTGTATTCTCAGGTTGAGGCCCAACAGTTGAAACGAGAGCCAGTGGACCAGCCTTGTCAGAACAATCCTGTGCTCGTTGTGAAAGGAGAAGAGCCAGCGTGGATGCAGGCCCGCAGGCAGACCGTCGGCGTGCAGCAAGTCCCATTCGTCCCAGAAGGGCACGTTTACGGAATGCTTGACGACCATGTAAAAGTGAAAGAAAAAGAGGCTGATGAAAGCCAGCAGGGGAAGCTTGAGTATCCAGTTTCTTCGCATTAATCAATACACAAAGAGCCTGAGAGCGCGATTAAGAATCAATCGCAGAGGTACAAAGGAAACATGGCGGCCATTGACATAGCCTGATTGCGGTTCGATTCGCCCGCGAGCGAAAGCCATCCCTTTAGCATAAAATTTCCGCGAGCTTAACATAAACTCGCACAGGGCTAACAAACATAAGAGCTACCCGGGAGAGCTTCAGCGAACGATTCCGGCTTGCTTCCGGTCTGTTAGCTGACAGGGATAAGAGACGGTGTTCTAATGTGCAGCTCTGTAGATAGTCTTCATAGATTCCATAGCAGGAGACCCCCTCTCAATGTCCAGAATCCTTCTCGGTACGATCTGCGGCCTCATCTTCGG
Organism: Pyrinomonadaceae bacterium; assembly: GCA_036399835.1. Classification (GTDB taxonomy): domain Bacteria; phylum Acidobacteriota; class Blastocatellia; order Pyrinomonadales; family Pyrinomonadaceae; genus DASYML01. Next base: position 17,292 of record DASWMI010000021.1, read on the forward strand.
TGCCATCGCGGTTGCCACGATGATTCCTCTTTCCTTTGCAGATAAGACGGCGGCGCTGCTCGGAGCTTTCATCAGCCGCTTCGGGATAGGCTTTGTCATCGGCGCTGCGCGTTTGCCACTACCCGGCTGGGCCAGCGGCCTCATCTTCGGGCTATTGCTCAGCCTTCCAGACGCGATTATCACGAAGGCCTACGCCCCGATTCTCATCATGGGGACTCTCGGCGGCCTCATCATCGGCGCGGTCGTGGGCCGCTGGGGCTACTGATCAATCGGACGCGGCCACAGACAACAGCCGCCCCTTCGCTCCGGCCTCACTCGTTGCAGGATGCCGAACGAGTCGTTTATATTCAATTCCCTGTCAAGAGGTAAAGAAGAGTCTCCTTCGGGTATGTCAGGCGTGCAAGATAAAACCGTCCGTATAGTGCGTATCATCGCCAGGCTTAACGTCGGCGGGCCGGCCCGTCATGTCGTCTGGCTGACAGCCGGACTCGAAGGCGAGGAATTCAGCACGCTCCTCGTCTCGGGCGTCGTCCCCGATGGCGAGGACGACATGAGCTACTTTGCCGAAGAGCAGGGCGTGCGCCCGCACGTGATCGCGCAGATGAGCCGCGAGATTTCGTACAGGGATGCGCTCACCGTCTGGAAGCTCTACCGGCTGCTCGTGCGCGAGCGCCCAAGTCTGGTCCACACGCACACGGCCAAGGCGGGGACTGTGGGCCGCCTCGCCGGAATGCTCTATCGCTGGCTGACGCCGCGCGCTCTGCTGGGGAGACCGCGCCGCTGCCGCTTGATACACACTTATCACGGGCATATCTTTCACAGCTACTACGCTGCCTCGAAGACGCGCCTCTTCCTCTTTATCGAAAAGATGCTGGCGCGCATCGTGACCGATAAAATCATTGTGATCAGCCCGCAGCAGTATCACGAGATACACGAAAAGTTCGGAGTAGGCCGACCCGCACAGTTCGCCGTCATCCCGCTGGGGCTGGACCTCGCGCTCTTTGCAGACTGGACCAGCCGCCGCGCTGTTCTGCGCGCGGAGCTTGAGGCTGACAAGAGCGAGGTGCTGGTCGGCATCGTCGGTCGCCTGACGGAGATTAAGAATCACGCGTTGTTCCTGCGCGCCGCCGCGCTTTACAAGAGAGAAGCTCAAGAGCGTGCGCCGGAAACGGCGGGGGAATCTGCTTTGGACGCGCGGAAATCCGTGCCGCGTGTGCGCTTCCTAGTCATCGGCGACGGGCATTTGCGCGCGGAGCTTGAGAGGCTGGCGCGGGAGCTTGGCCTTGAAGATGATGTCATCTTCACAGGCACGCGCAACGACCCTCAGAACTTTTACCCGGCACTCGACATCGTGGCGCTGACTTCGCTCAACGAAGGCACGCCGCTCACGCTCATCGAAGCGATGGCGAATGAGCGCGCGGTGCTGGCGACGGGCGTTGGAGGGGTGGTTGACCTGCTGGGCCGGAAGCGGGAAGCGTTGGACCAGAGGGGCGCAGTAGAGCTTTGCGAAAGAGGCTTGCTGGTCCGGCCCGGTGATGTTGAAGGATTCGCTCGCGGGCTGGCCTTTCTGATTGAGAATGCCGAAACGCGGCGCGAGCTGGGCCAGCGCGCACGCGTCTTTGTCGAAGGGAACTATTCCAAAGAGCGTTTGCTTAGGGACGTCTCCAAACTCTATCGAGAGCTGGTATATGAAAGTCCGGGAGTCGGAGTCAAGAGATTGGAGTCAAAGGCTCAGGCTTCTACATCAAAGTTTGGCAATCAAGAGTTGGACTCCAGACTCTAGACTCTCGGATTCATTTTGAAGGGAGCTTGAATAGCTTGCGAGTATTGATTACAGGCGGAGCGGGATTTATCGGTTCGCATCTCTCCGATGCTTATCTTGAACGTGGCGATGAAGTGTTTGTCATAGATGATCTTTCGACAGGCAGTATTGAGAATATCCAGCATCTGAAAAACAACAAGCGTTTTCATTACACGATTGACACGGTCCACAACCAGCCCGCGCTGGCCGAGCTGGTGGACCAGTGCGATGTGATTTTTCACCTCGCGGCGGCAGTCGGCGTTAAGCTCATCGTCGAAAGCCCTGTCCGAACGATAGAGACAAACGTCAAGGGTACGGAAGTCGTCCTCGCTCTGGCGAACAAGAAAAAGAAGCGCGTGCTCATCGCTTCGACTTCGGAAGTCTACGGGCTGAGCGCCGAAGTCCCTTTCCGCGAGGACGGCAATCTGGTGATGGGCGCGACGACGAAGGGGCGCTGGTCCTACGCCTGCTCGAAGGCGATTGACGAATTTCTGGCGCTGGCCTACTGGCGCGAGAAGAAACTGCCGACCATCATCGTCCGCCTCTTTAATACGGTTGGACCAAGACAGACGGGACAGTACGGGATGGTTATCCCGAGCTTTGTCAGGCAGGCTCTCGCCGGACGACCCATCACGGTTTACGGCGACGGCAAGCAGACGCGCTGCTTCGGTTATGTCGGCGACGTGGTCGAGGCGCTGATTAAGCTGATGGACCAGCCGACGGCTGTCGGGCAGGTCTTTAACATCGGCTCGAATGAAGAGGTAACGATTCTCGAATTGGCCCGGCGCGTCAAAGAGCAAACCGGCTCGGATTCCGAGATCGTCTTTGTGCCTTACGACGAAGCCTACGAAGAGGGCTTTGAAGACATGCCGCGCCGCGTACCCGACATCACGAAGATCGGAGAGCTGGTCGGCTTCCGCCCCTCCATGTCGCTCGAAGGCATTCTCCAGAGCGTCATTAAATATTACAGCGGGCGAAGCTGAACTCTGCACACACTCAAAACCGGAAGATGAGCCACCGCAGACACGGAGGCACGGAGAGAAAGACAGAGAATAAGAAGGGAGGATGTATTGAAAACTCTTATCACATCCTTTTTTATCTTCTCTCTGCGTCTCTGTGCCTGCGGTGGTTGGTTTTGAAATGTGCTCTTAATAGCTTGCCTCTCATCTTTCGCTCATCTGGATGGGATGGCTCTCGTCTCGTCAGCCTCTTGATAATCTCGCGTTGCTCCGGCACACGAAAGGTAAAAGTATGAAGCTCATCGCGCTCGCACTGGTCCTCTTTCTCTGCTGCGGCCTGGTTGTGCCCGTCGCCCCCGCCGCGCAAAACGAGACCGCCGACCTCGTTTTGAGGAACGGCAATGTCTATACGGTCAACGAGCGGCAGCCGCGTGCAGAGGCCATCGCCGTGAGGGGCGAGCGCATCATCTTTGTCGGCTCGAACGAGGCCGTGAAAAAATATATGGGCCGCCGGACGCGCGTCATAGACCTGCGCGGCCAAACGGTCCTGCCTGGCCTGACGGATGCTCACTGCCATATCCTCGGCATAGGCCAGCGCGAAGTAAATCTCAATCTTGAAGGCACTACGAGCCTGGAAGATTTTCTGGCGAAGGTGAAGGCGCGTGTGGACCAGACGGAGGCCGGTCAGTGGGTCACAGGGCGCGGCTGGATAGAGACTTTCTGGAAGCCAGCGGTTTTTCCCACCCGGCAGGAGCTTGACAGGATAGCTCCTCGCAATCCTCTCTTCCTGACGCGCGCGGACGGGCACGGGGCTGTGGCTAACAGCGCCGCGCTGAAGATTGCCGGCATAGACAAAAACACGCAGAACCCCTTCGGCGGGGAGATACTCAAAGACAGGCAGACGCATGAGCCTACGGGGATGCTCCTCGATAGCGCCAAAGAGCTGGTCACGCGGCATATCCCCGCGCCGACGCGCCAGGAGCTTGAGCGGGCATTCCTGCTCGGCGTCCGGCGCGAGATGGAGCTGGGCTGGTGCGAGATTCAGAACGCCGGCAGCTCCTACGCGGAAGTCGAGGGGATGCAGAAGCTTGACGCGGAAGGAAAGGTCAGGCTCAGGATTTATAATGCTGTTTATGGACCAGGGGCTTCCGCCGAGCGGCTGCTGCGAGATGGACCAGTCTTGGCGACGGCAGGGAATCGTTTGACGGTGCGGACCATCAAGGTTGTCTTCGACGGCGCTCTCGGCTCAAGAGGCGCGGCGCTGCTTGAGCCTTACGCGGACGCAGACAGCTCAGGCTTTCTGACGCAGAAGGAAGCGGACCTGCTGCCGATGTTTGAAGAGGCTCTGCGGCGCGGGATTCAGGTCGAAACGCACGCCATCGGCGACCGCGCCAATCGCATCATACTCAATCTCTACGAGCAGGCGTTCAAAGCGGTCCCGCCCGCAGAAAGAAAGATTCGCGAGCCGCGCTGGCGCGTCGAGCATGCGCAGATTATCAACCCCGTTGACATCCCGCGCTTTGCGCGTTTGGGCGTGATTCCCTCTATGCAGCCCTCGCACGCCATCGGCGATCTTTTCTTCGCGCCGAGCCGACTGGGCCAGCAGCGCCTCGCGGGAGCTTACGCCTGGCAGAGCCTGATTAAGTCAGGCTCGATCATCGCCGGAGGCTCTGATGCTCCGGTCGAGCGCGGCGAGCCGATGATAGAATTTTACGCGGCGGTCGCGCGCAAGAGTATACGCGGAGAGCAGGGCGAGGGTTGGCATCCCGAGCAGGCCGTCTCGCGCGCAGAGGCCCTCAAGATGTTCACGCTCTGGGCCGCCTTCGCCGCTTTTGAAGAGCGTGACAAAGGCTCTCTAGAAGTCGGCAAGCTGGCGGACCTGACGGTGCTCTCGGCGGACATCATGCAAATACCCGAGCCGGAGATTCTCAAAACGCGCTGCGTGATGACGGTCATCGGGGGCGAAGTGGTTTTCGATGCGAAGCGCAGATAGCTTCTCAAATAGAGCTTCGGCGCTTGACCTGCGCGCGGCTGTTGGCATAGCTTTTCAGGTTCAGAGCAGACACGTAGTCCCTCTTAATTAACCAACCATGCCTTTGCGTTCGATGCAGATTGTGGCAGTCATCGTGTCGCTGGCGCTGGCGCTGGCGCTCGCGCCCGTGGTGCGTGTGTTGGCCCGCAAGGTGGGGATGGTCGCCAAGCCGAAGACCGACCGCTGGCATAAGAAGCCGACGGCGCTCTTGGGCGGTGCGGCGATCTGGCTCTCGGTCGTCTTGACTTACCTGCTCTTTGTGCCGCACACGCCTCATGGCTGGGTCGTGTTGGGCGCGAGCACTTTTCTCTTCGCTGTCGGGCTGGTTGACGACATCTTTAACGCGAAGCCTTACCAGAAGCTCATCGGCCAGATTATGGGTTCGGCCTTCGTCATCTATTACGGGCTGAGCCTGCCCTGGACCAGTTCGCCGACGCTCAACATGGGCATCACCATCTTCTGGATCGTCGGCATTACTAACGCCGTCAACCTGCTCGACAACATGGACGGGCTGGCGGCGGGCATCGCAGCCATCGCCTCCATCTTTCTGGCTCTCAACTTCTTGGACAGCGGCCAGCCGACCGAAGCTCTCATCCTGGCCGTCTTCGCCGCCGCGCTCGTGGGCTTCCTGGTTTACAACTTCAACCCGGCCTCTATCTTTATGGGCGATTGCGGCTCGATGTTTATAGGCTTCTTTTTGTCGAGCGCGGCACTGATGAGCGTGACGGGCGGCGGGCGCTCGCGTAGCTTTCTGCCCGTGCTGGTCGTGCCGATTCTGATTCTCTTTATCCCGATTTTCGATACGACATTTGTCACTATCCTGCGCAAGCTGCGCGGGCGGGCGGCTTCGCAGGGCGGGCGCGACCACACTTCGCACCGGCTGGTCGCGCTAGGGATGTCTGAGCGCGGCGCGGTCTTGATGCTTTACGGGTTCGCGGCGCTTTCAGGTTTGCTCGGGCTGCTCGTGCGCAAGATGGATTTCGACGTGAGCTTTGCGGCCATCTTAGGATTTACGATTATGCTCACGCTGGTCGGCGTGTATCTGGCGGGCGTCAAGGTTTACGATGAAGAGGATCAAGCGAAGGCCGCGAGCGAACGCAGGCTCTCAGCCTTCCTGATTGATTTTTCCTATAAGCGACGCGTCTTCGAGGTGATGCTTGATGTCGGGCTGATTATCCTGGCCTATTACGGCGCATACGTGCTCAGGTTTGGTCCAATGGCCGGGAGCGAGACGCTGAGCATCTTTCTGCACACGCTGCCCGTCCTGCTCTTCGCGCAACTGGCGGCCTTTCTCGTGATGGGTGTCTATCGCGGCATCTGGCGCTATACGAGCGTCGGCGATCTCATCTCGTTCGCCAAGGCCGTCGCCCTCGGCACTATCGCCAGCATACTGGTCGTGCTCTTCAGGTTTCGCTTTGAGAGTATCTCGCGCACAGTCTTCGTGCTCGATGCTCTCTTGCTCTTTATGATGCTCGCGGGCAGCCGTATGGCCTTTCGACTCTTTCGACAGGTGCTGCCCGTTTCGTCTTACCCGCGCGACGGTCGGCGCGTGCTGATATACGGCGCGGGCGATGGCGGAGAGCTGTTGCTGCGCGAGATGATTAATAACCGAGAGCTGCCGTACACGCCCGTCGGTTTCGTTGACGACGACCCCAAAAAGACCGGCAAGGTGATTCACGGCCTGCGCGTCTTCGGTGGCAACGGCGAGCTGCGCAGCATCTGCCGCAGAGAACGCATCAGCGAAGTGCTCATCTCCAGCTCGCGCCTCTCGGAAGAACGCCTCAACCAGATTAAGCGCGACTGCCAAGCCGAACAGATCGTGCTCAAACGCATGCGGATTTATATAGAAGAGCTGAGCGATTGAAAGCTTGGATTCCAGATTTTTGATCTTAGGATTGGAACTTCAAAAATTGGCTGTTTCAGAAAATCGCAATTTCCAAAATTCCTAAATTGGCAAACGTAGACCAGCTAAAACTCTTTGACGTGAGCGCGCCTCTCAAGCGCGCCCTGCTGCTCGCGCCTCTGCTCATCGCGGCGTTGTGCTCCTGGTACGGTGTGCGCTGGTATCTGGGCAATACGCTGGCGGAGGTTGCGCCGGGGATGGAGGAGGGCGGGCTGGACACAGCGCAACTGGCGCTCAGGCTCGCGCCCGATGACCCTTTGACGCACTGGACCAAAGCGAGCCTTGAGAAAAGGACGCTGCTGACGGAATTGATGCCGCAGGTTGTCCCGCAGTATGAAAAGGCGGTCAGTCTCTCGCCCAACGAGTACAGGCTGTGGATGGACCTGGGGGTGGCGCGCGAGCAGGCTGGCGACCGCGCGGGCGGCGAGCTTGCCCTGCGCCGTGCGGTCGAGCTGGCCCCTTGGTACGCAGACCCGCGCTGGTTTCTGGGAAACCTGCTGCTCCGCGCAGGAAATTATGACGAAGCCTTTCGAGAGCTGCGCCGCGCATCTGAAGCCAACCCGGCGACCTATCGCCCGCAGGTCTTCAATGTCGCATGGCAGGTTTTTGGTCAGGATACAGCGGCGATGCAGCGCGCTGTGGGCGAGACGCCAGCCGTGCGTGCGGCGCTCGCGGCGTTTCTGTTAGAGCGCGGGCGCGAGACTGAAGCCCTCAGCCTGTGGTCCAGTCTCAGACCGGCTGAGAAACGCGAGCAGCGCGATATAGGGCAGGGACTCTTCGCCTCGCTGCTGGGAAAAAATCGTTATCGCGCGGCGCAGGGGCTGGCGCGCGACCTCGCCGGTGAAGGCTTTGAGGCAGGGCAGTTTCAGAACGGCGGCTTTGAGAGCAACGAGGAGCGCGCGGGCGCGAGTAATGCTTTTGGCTGGCAACTGCAATCGGTCTCGCAGGCGAAGATTTCCTTTGACCCGCAGAATGCACACGGCGGCAGCCGCTCGCTCCGCGTACTCTTTAACGCCTCCGCGAATCTGGGCTTTAATCTCATCTCGCAGACCATCGTGGTCGAGCCTTCGACACAATACAGGCTTGAATGTTATGTTCGCACGGACGATTTGAAGACGGCGAGCGCGCCCCTGCTGGAGGTTGTGGACCTCTCGGACAACGCCCTGCTGGCGGCGAGCAAGCCGCTCCCCGTCGGCACGAACGATTGGCAGAGCGTCACTTTCGATTTTAAGACGACGGCCAAAACGGAAGCCATCGTCGTGCGCACGAATCGCGCGCCCTGCAACATGGAAGGGGCTGCCTGTCCAATCTTCGGCACTATCTGGTATGACGATTTCAACCTCCAACGCCTCGGCGCAAACGCTCAGCCCGGAAACTCAAGTGGCGGAAGCGGCAACGTCGGCGCGCGAGAGGGCAGGACACATTAAAAAGGTCGGGCACACGGTCGCGAGCAGCTTTATCTATCTGATCCTGTGCGCGGCCATAGTGCTCTCGACTCTCGCCTACGGCACAGTGCATTACTGGGCGCTCGCGGTCTTTCAACTAGGCGCGGCGCTCATCGTGGCCTTCTGGGTCGTGGACGCCTGGCGCAGCCGCACACTGCGCTTTAGTCGCAACTCTCTGCAATGGCCTTTGCTCGGCCTCTTCCTGCTCGGACTGGTCCAGCTTCTGCCCCTCGGAAACGCCGCCGACGGAGCAGCTTTGAGCAGCGCCACGCCTGTCAGGAGTCTCTCGCTAGACCCTTACTCAACGCGACTGGTCCTGGTCCAACTGCTCTCACTGATAGTCTATTTTGCCGCGACGCTGAGCTTCACGGATAGCCCGGGGCGCCTGCGACTGCTCGTGCGCACTATCGCCATCTTCGGCTTCGTGCTCGCTATCTTCGGTCTCATCCAATCTTTCACCAGCCCGACCAGAGTTTACTGGGTGCGAGAGCTGGCGCAGAGCACCCCCTTTGGTCCATTTATCAATCGTCATCACTTCGCTGGCTATATGGAATTAACGATAGCCCTGCCGCTGGGCCTGCTTTTTTCCGGCGCCATCGAGCGCGATAAACGCGTGCTCTATATTTTTGCGGCGGCGATGATGGGCGTGGCGCTCATCATGACAGGCTCGCGCGGCGGTATCATCGCGCTCGGGGCAGAGCTTTTGTTTCTGGTCCTCCTGACGGGCTTCGGCCTCGTGCGCAGCAGGCGGGCCAGCGAGCACGGCTCTGAGAGGCACGGCAGGGAAGGCCAAGACCCTCCGGGTGCTGGCAGAGAGAGACAACGCGCGGATGGCGGGAGCGGCTCGCGCGTGCGCCAGATGGCTGTGCGCGCAGGGCTGGCCTTTATGCTCGTGCTGGCGCTCGTTGTCGGAGCGGTCCTGCTCGGCGGAGAGGATGCCCTGAGCCGCTTTGTCGGAACCGTCAACACGAACGACCCGACCACTGGCCGCGCACACTTCTGGAGCGTGACGCTCGACATCATTCGTCATCATCCGTTAATCGGCACCGGACTCGGAGCTTTCGGCGTGGTCTATACGCGTTATGACACGCGCAACGGCATGTTCCGTCTTGAGCAGGCGCACAACGATTATTTGCAGCTCGTGTCGGACGCGGGCATCCTGGGCGCTCTGCTCGGGACTCTTTTCGTCGTGCTCCTCTTTCGCATGGGCTTGCAGCGGCGCGAGACGGATGATGCTTTCCGGCGCGGCGTCGTGACGGGCGCGCTCGCCGGCTGCTTCGCCGTACTGGTCCACAGCTTCTTCGATTTCACGCTGCATACGACCTCGAACGCGCTGCTCTTTCTGGTCCTGGCGGCGCTCGCAACCATCAACGGTCGCGTCGAGCAAACAACGCACGGTCACAGGCGTCGCCGTCGTCGCCGTTCCACGCAGGCGAGCATGCAGGCTGGCGCGGGCCGTGAGACTGCGGCCCTCCCTGCGCCGCCCGAAGTTTTGAGGGAGCAGAGCCGATGAAGGATAGCCTGCTTCAGTTGCTCGTCTGTCCTGTTTGCGGCGGCGCGCTCGCGTGTCGCGAGTTCAAACGCGCGAATGCCGAAGAGATAGAGAGCGGCGCGTTGTCTTGCATCTCCTGCCGCACGGGCTATCCCATCATCCTGGGTATCCCCAGACTGCTCACGCCGCAGCTTCAAAGTATGCTCTGGGAGATGCACCCGGAATTTTTTCAACAGTATCGCGAGCGTCTCCCCGCCGAGCTGCTGCCGAAAGAGGAAGAGATAGAGCTGCTGCTGGAAAAAAGTCTCAGCCCGAATTCGGACGAGGACAAGAGCGCTTTGAGGTCGCAGCGCGAGACGGCGCGGAGCTTCGGTTATGAATGGCAGGCCTTCTCGGAGATGCTCCCCGATTACGAAGCGAACTTTCGCTGGTACTTCGAGCGCTTTCTGCCCACAGGTCTCAAGGCCGAGCGCGTGCTGGACGCTGGCTGCGGGACGGGCCGCCATACATTTCACATGGCGCGCCAGGATGGCGTAGGCGAGATTATCGCGATGGACTTTAGCCAGGCGATAGAGGTCGCGGCGCGTAATAATCTGGAGAACGCAAACACGCATTTCGTCCAGGCGGATATTTATCATCCACCTTTCCCTCCCGATTCCTTCGACTTTATTTACAGCCTCGGCGTACTGCATCATCTGCCTGACCCCGAGAAGGGATTCCGGCGATTACTCAAGCTGCTCAAACGCGACGGCTACATGAATATCTATCTCTACTGGAATCTGGAAGGCGAACCCGCTTGGAAACGCGCCGCGCTCAAGGTCGTGACTCAAGTGAGGCGCGTCACGACAAGGCTCCCGCACACTTTGCTCAAGCAGTTGTCCTGGCTGATCGCGGCCATCTTTCAAATCATCTTTGTGCTTCCGGCTCGCGCTCTGGACCACTTCGAGGCGACACGTCCCCTGGCTGACCGCGTGCCGCTCGGGCATTACAGGAAGTATTCTTTCCGCGTGCTCTATACGGACCAGTTCGACCGCTTCTCTGCGCCGATTGAGAATCGCTATTCGCGGCAGGAGGCGGCAGACTGGTTTGACCGCGCGGGTCTGAGCGAGGTCGTTATCCTCGGCGGCGCGGGCTGGCGCGTTTCGGGGAAACGGACGGCCACAGCGGGTGCGCTCGAAGAAGAGGAAACGGCGGCCAACGCTTTTGTCGCGGCATCTTCGGAATAGAGAGGGATGAGAGCTTTTGAAGAGCGGAAGGCTTTTTAGTTGAGCACGAAATCTTAGCAGATAAAAATCTTTTGAGGAGGAGCAGCCCTCGCATGGCCTCAACAGCAAGCGAGATGATTAACAGTCCGGTGGGCGAAGGGGCGTCTGTCTTGAAGACGCTTTCGGGTCTTTGCCTGGACGCGATTCGCCGTCATGCCAAGACGGATGCGCTCAGTCATAAGCGCGAAGGCGAGTGGGAGAGCGTCAGCGCGGAGGCTCTCATAGAACGCGTCCGGTACATCGCGCTGGGGATGGCGGAGCTGGGCATCAAGGCCGGTGATCGCGTCGCGCTGCTTTCGGAGAATCGCCCCGAATGGTCCATCACAGACCTGGCTATCCTCAGCCTCGGCGCGGTCAACGTGCCCATCTACACGACGCAGGCCGTCGAGCAGGTGCGCTTTATTCTGGAAGATTCGGGGGCGCGGCTGCTCTTTATTTCGGGCCGCAAGGTCTTCAAGCATGCGCGAGCCGGAATTGAGACGGTCGAAAGCCTCGAAGGGCTGGTCTTCTTTGACAGCGAAGCTGCCGAAGACGGCGAGCGCGTGATGACGCTCGCGGCCCTCGAAGAGCTTGGCAGAGAGCGCGAGAGGATTGACCCCGAAGCCTTCGAGACTTTCTCAAATGCCGTCAGCGCGGAAGACCTGGCGACCATCATCTATACTTCAGGGACGACGGGCGAGCCGAAAGGCGTCATGCTCACGCATCACAACTTCGTTGCCAACATCCTCTCTATCTCGGACGAGCTGCCCATAGACGCGCGCGATGTGGCGCTCTCCGTCCTGCCCCTCTCGCACATCTTCGAGCGCACGGTCTTCTACGTCTTCTGCCGGATGGGAGTCTCGGTTTATTACTGCGCTTCGTTTGAACAGGTCGGTGAGCATCTGCGCGAAGTGCGCCCGACGATCATGACGGCTGTTCCGCGCCTCTTCGAGAAGGTCTACCAGCGAATCGTCAAGAAGGGCACGGGCGAAGGAGGATGGAAGAGTAAGGTCTTTACCAGGGCGCTCTCCGTGGGCCAGCGTTATGCCGCGCTTCTGGACAGGCGCGAGCGCGTTCCCCCTCTGCTTGAGCTGCAACAGAAAATAGCCAGCCGACTGGTCTTCTCAAAATGGCGCGAGGGCGTCGGCGGGCGCTTACGCTATTTCGTCTCGGGCGGCGCGCCCTTGGCTCCCGCTCTCTCTTACGCCTTTATGGCCGCAGGCATCCCCATCCTGCAAGGCTACGGCGCGACAGAGACCTGCATCGTCTCTGCCAATCGCCCTGACAACAACAAGGTCGGGTCCGTCGGGCTGCCCTTTCCCGGCATAGAGGTCGTCATAGCTCCGGACGGAGAGATTCTGGTGCGTGGACCAAACGTGCTCAAGGGCTACTACAACCACCCGGAAGCGACCGCCGCAGTGATGCAGGACGACTGGTTTATGACGGGCGACGTGGGCCACTTTGATGAAGAAGGGCATCTCTTCATCACGGACCGCAAGAAAGACCTCTTCAAATTGTCGAACGGCAAATATATCGCGCCGCAGCTTCTCGAAAGCCTGCTCAAGGAAAGCGAGCTGGTTAATCAAGTGGTCATCATCGGCGCTGGTCGCAAGCATCCGGGGGCGCTCATCGTGCCCGAATGGGAAGCGCTCCGCGCAGCCTTAAAAGCGAAGGGCGAACCCCTGCCGCCAACGCGCGAAGAGTTGAGCCGCCTGCCCGCAGCCGTCAAGCTCTTGCAGCGCGAAGTGACGAGGTTGACGGCAGAGCTGGCCGACTATGAACGCGTCCGTCGCGTCGCGCTGCTCCCGGAAGAGTTCACCATAGATAGCGGCGAGATGACGCCGACGCTCAAGATTAAGCGGCGCGTCGTGGACCAGAAATACCACGCCCTGATTGAAGATCTGTACGGCGGCACTGCTTAAACGGCCAACTTGAAGAGACGTGCAGAGAGCCTAGAAGAGTTCAAGGCGAGGGAGTACAGTTCAGCATCTGTGTTGATGCAGTATTTCGCTTATCTCAAGCGTGACCCGGATGAAGGCGGATACCAGTTCTGGCTGAATGTCTTGAACAATAAAGAGATGTGGAATTACAAGGGGATGGTCTGCGCGTTTGTGACATCGGCAGAGTACCGGCAGAGATTCAGCACCTTTATCGCGCATTCCAATCGAGAGTGCAGACAGTAGCCCCTACGGGTCGTGCTCAAGAGGCTGGCAGCAAAAAGCTGGCGTGTTTCTCAAGGGAGACACGCCAGCTTTTTCAGTAGCTTCTTTTTCAGACAGAATCATCAACCGGAAGCAGTAAAGATTCGCACCGTGGGCCGCTTAAGCGTCCGTTAAGGTCAGCCCCTCTTTCTCGTAGGTCGCCTCAATGAATCTTTCCATGCTCAGAGCCTGGCGGCTGAGCAGCGCTTCGGCCAGATGGCGCAGGCTGAGAGGCATGCTCTCTGCCATGCAAACTTCGTCATGCGCTGTGTAATGCTCGGCCAGCAGTCGCAACTCTGCGCAGCAGAAATCGCACTCCGAGAGGTGCGCGGCGACCTCGGACCTGCATTCGCCGGACAAAGTGGAATCATGATAGGCCAGCAGCAGCTCGGAAGATGGGCAAGTCGCTTGTTTATAGAATCGGGCCAACATCGAAGAATTCATAGCTTCCCCCTAAATGTCCGCATCACTTTTTCATAGAAGCTCTCAGAGCGCCAGATTTCGATCCGCAGACCCCTCGGACGGCGCAGGCAAATAAGTAAGGATCGGGGGGCAAGAAAAGCCTGAGCCGCAACCATCACCCTGCCCGGGCACTTTGCCTGGTCAACCAAAGGAAAGCTCTAATGACCCATTTGTTCCATAAGTTTGTTTGCCCCCGAGAGATTTTTGTCGAGTAATATCAATATTTTGGCGCGTGTGTAAAAAGATGTTGCTCAAATCGCTTTTTGCTGATAACATCTTTTTCGTCAGTCAGGGAGACCAAAAACTCCCTCTTCTCCTTTCTCGGTTGACCGCGCCGTTCCCCCTTGCGGTCAAGTGGCGCGAGTTCCTCCCGGCAAGGTTTCAGAAGCTTTACAGCCTGCGGACCTTTTGTGGTTATCTCTTAGGTGAGAGGTAGATAAAGAATCGCCGCCAATCCAACGTGCGCAACCCTTCTGGCACGAGACGCCCAACACGGCTGTTCCTTTCAAGCATGGCAGGAACATGCCGCTTACTCGCAACCCTCCAAATGCCTTCCCCGGCACCCGAGAGCCTGAATGTCGAATTGCCGCACAAAACAAAAGAGCTTTTAATCTTTGACCTCAGACGACCCGCGTCGCCATAATACTGTGAAACCAGCAAGCGATAATTCTCAGAACGATTACCCGATGAGTGCCCTTGAGGATCAGCCCGTCCCCGTGCGCCCGCAGGAATCCACGAGCCGCCCTTCAAGGAGCGGGCAGTGGGTCGCTTCCTTGCGCCATTCAGACGTCAACCGTCTCTGGGCCGAGCTGCATCGTCTGGTCTGTCATCATCCGCTCGTGCGAGCCTCGCGCAGCGCAGGTCTGCTGGTCGAAGAGGGCGCACACAATGCGCACACGGACCTCACGCAAGAGCTTTTCGTACAGCTCCTGAGCAAGGGTCGCTTCCAGCACTATCTGGATACAGAGATGACGGATGCCGAGATCGAATGCGAAATCGGGCAGATTGAGTTAACCAACCTACTGACGGCAGAGCTGCGCAAGCGCCATCCCGAATCATATCGCCTGGCACGCCGTATCTCTACGCTCATTCAATCGAGCGCCAATTTCCGCCGCTTCGATCTGAGAGGCGAGACTGAAGTCGTTCATCGTCGTCTGGCCGAGCGGGTTTACGGGCTGAGCGAGTGGGCGGACCAGAAGAAAAAGCGTGAGACGCACGAGCTTGAGCAGCGCGTCCAGATGATCCCCGTGCGCCAGCGCGACACGCGCATGGTCGGCTGCACCGGAGACTCGCAGGTCGTCATCAGCAACTCTGACCTCGAAGATTTAATCATCTCCGTGCTTGATGCCTCCGATTCACCCATAGACGTGCGCACGCTGAGAAGCCTTGTGATGTCGCGCCTGCCCGTGATGGATATTTATCTGGTCCCGCTTGACGGCGATGACGGCGACGAGAACGGCAGCCATTTCGAGCCTGTGGACGGATGCGAGAATCCTGAGCAGGGTCTGCTGCGCAGGGAGTCTGAGCGCGAGGCTGCGGGGTTTGTGGACCAGTTTTTGAAAAGCCTGCAAGGCACTGTGCGCGGCAAGGTCAAGCAGTACAATCGTATTCTGGGAGTCCTCTGGTATTGTTATCTCAGCCCGCAACACCTGACGCAGCTTGAGGTGGCCGCGACCCTCGGAGTCTCCGATTCGCTCGTCTCAGATTATCGCCGCCGGATTGAACAGGAGCTGCGTGCCCTCTCATTTAACGAGCTGGAAGAAGCGCGCCGTTTTGAGATGGCGCTGAGAGAGCGCGTCCGCACGCTGGTCTTCGCGGGCGATGAAGAGGGAGTTCCGGTTTAAGCCGCGCGGAGCACGCGCGTTGATTAGAAGCTGAGCCTTCGTTATAGTCTTCGGAGAGGCGTTCCTGGAACGCGAGTTTTGGGCGCGCATCGCGCTCAAAACTCTTTTTAGCGCCCGTGCGCTTTGGATAAGAAGACGGCTTTCGGGCCACAGGGCGCGGGGGAAACACTTTCGAGGTCAAGGGAAGTGGCCTTCATTGGCGGCCCGCGCCGGAACTGCTGTCAAAGCCGTGCCGCAGATGTCTTATAAACCTCAAGCCTTCGATGATCAGCCTGTGACTCGCTCGCGGCGTATGCGTCTGTGGGAGGAAGAGACCGAAGCTGGATTTCCTGCCGAGAGCCTGGACCGAAAAAAGAGCGTCGATGACGAACTGGCTCGAGAGGAAATCTCAAAGGCTGCTCCGCCAACGCGCGTTGGTCCAGAGAAAGAGAAGCCGGCCTATCTGTCTGCGGGTCGCTGGCCCATACTCAAACGCGGGCACACGCTCAGCTTCCTGGGGCTACTGCTCTTTACGGCGACCCTTTATTTTCGTCCATACGAATTCATCTCCTCGCTGGCGGGCTTTCGCTCGATGGCCTTCTGGCTCGCGGTCGCGACGCTGGTCGTCTTTCTGCCCACGCAGTTGGCCGTCGAAGGCACGCTCAGCGTGCTCCCGCGTGAAGTCAAGCTGGTCCTGCTGCTCTGCCTGTTAGGACTCCTTTCGGTTCCTTTCGCCATCGAGCCGGGTGAAGCCTGGCCCGCCTTCCTTGATTACGCCAAGGTCGTCACAATGTTCGTCGTGATGGTCAACGTCGTGAGGACCGAAGGACGCTTGCGGAAAATAATCTGGCTGGCACTCCTGGTGAGCCTTGTCTTGAGCGCAAACGCTTTGAACGACTATCGCACGGGCAATCTCAAGCTTGGCGGGAATCGTATTCTGGGGGTCATCAGCGGGTTGTTCGATAATCCGAACGATCTGGCGCTTCACTTAGTGACGATGATTCCGCTGGCGCTCGGTCTGTTGTGGGCGGCGCGCGCGCTTTCGGGAAAACTGATTTACGGTCTCTGCGCGCTTTTGATGACAGCCGCGACGGTCGTCACCTTTTCGCGCGGAGGCTTTCTCGCGCTGGCCTGCGCCTCTTTTACTCTGGCCTGGAAACTGGGCCGCCGCAACAGGCTCGCCGTCGTGCTCCTTTTTCTCTTTATGGGCATCATGTTCTTTGCGCTGGTCCCGCACGATTATACAGGCCGCCTGCTTAGCAGTTTCGGCGGCGATTTGGACGGCGGGTCTGCGGGCGCGCGGCAGAACCTGCTTTTAAAATCAATCATCGTGACCGCGACTCGTCCGTTGCTCGGCATCGGGATGAACAATTTTCACATCCTCTCGATACATGAACAGGTGACGCATAACGCCTATACGCAGGTCGGCTCGGAGATGGGGGTTCCGGCGATGCTGATCTATATCATGTTCATGCTCTTTTCGCTCAAACGACTGAGGCAGATAGAGCGCGAGACGCTTGAGACGCGCAAGCAAACGCGCATCTACTATCTATCGGTCGCGCTCCAGGCAAGCCTCATCGGCTACATGGTCGCCAGCTTCTTCGCCTCCGTCGCTTACCTGTGGTATGTCTACTATCTGGTCGGCTATGCCCTCTGCCTGCACAGGCTCTACGAAGCCAAAGGCGCACACGGCGTCTTCGCGCGCCGCAAGTGGTCCAGTCAGACAAGCATCGCGGAAGCTTCCGGAAAGCCCGCGCCATCCGCCGCCAGAGTCCTTTCCGAGCCGCTCGTTTAAGTTGAGTATGAGCCTTGATCTCATCATGCGGGTCTGTTTCTGGTCGAGCGCGGCGCTCCTCTTTTATACCTACGCGGGTTATCCGATGTTGCTGGCTTTGGTCAGCCGTTTGCGCCCGCGCATTTGGAGACGCGCAGAGTGGACGCCGACCGTCAGCGTCATCATCACGGCCTACAACGAGGAGCGAGACCTTCAAGGCAAGCTCGAAAACACGCTCGCGCTTCAATATGACCCGGACAAGATGGAGATTATCGTCGCCTCAGATTGCTCCAGCGACCGCACCGATGAGATTGCCCTTTCGTATGCAGCGCGCGGCGTGCGTCTCTATCGCCAGCCTGAGCGTCTGGGCAAGACAGCCGCGCAGAATGCCGCCGTCCTTGAGGCGCGCGGCGAGATCATACTGTTCTCCGATGCGACGACTCTTTATCAGCCCGACGTGCTGCGCGTGATGCTGCCGAATTTCGCAGACCCTGCGGTCGGCTGCGTCGCCGGACGCCTGATTTACGTTGACCCTTCAAGCTCCAGCGTCGGGCAGGGCGCGCGTTCCTACTGGGGCTACGAGACTTTTCTGAAGAGACACGAGAGCCGCATCTGCTCTTTAATCGGCGCATCGGGCTGTCTCTACGCCGTGCGGCGCTCGGCTTATGTCCCTCTGTACCATGAAGCGTGCAGCGATTTTCTCATCGCGACGAAGATGGTCGAGCAGGGCCTGCGCGCAGTTTATGAGCCGGAAGCGGTCTGCACGGAAGAGACCAACAAGCGGACGGACAAAGAGCTGCGTATGCGGGTGCGCATCATCACGCAAACTATCACGGACCTCTGGCGGCATCGCGCAATGATGAACCCTCTGCGCAGCGGCTTCTACGCCGTCCAGCTCATCTCTCATAAAGTGCTACGCTATCTTGCGCCCATCTTTCTGCTTCTCCTGTTAAGCTCCTCAATCGCTCTCGCGCCGCGCTCCTTCTTCTTTCTACTGCTGGCTCTGGCGCAGGGCTGCTTTTATCTCTCGGCGCTCCTCTCATGGATACTTGAGCGATGCGGCGTGCGCTATCGCCCGCTCGCTCTGCCGCAATACTTCGTGCTCGCCAACCTGGCCTCGCTCCTGGCCTTTTACAAATTCCTGCGCGGCGAGCGTTATGCGCGCTGGGAGCCTATACGCGAGAACGCGTCCGCGCCAAACAGAGCGTCTTCAATCGCCGCGAGCGAGGGAGAAAGCTTGAGCCGCTAGAGATTTTCATCATGGCTGAAGACTTAAAGAAAGAGAATTCTCTGACGGCGCGCGCCTTCTGGCTGATGTTTGCCAAGACGCTCGGCTTCGCCTTCACCTTTATTCTGCCGCCGCTCCTTGTACGCCATTTAAGCCAGAGCGAATACGGACTCTTCAAGCAAATCTTTCTCGTCGTCAACACGGCCATCACTGTGCTTCCGCTCGGCTTCGGGATGAGCGCCTACTATTTTCTGCCGCGCGAGCAGGCGGAGCAGCGCAAGCAGGTCGTCTTCAATGTCCTACTCTTTAGCCTCTTCGTCGGCGCTCTGGGCTGCCTCGCGCTGGTCCTCCAGCCGTCCTTGCTGACCGCCGTCTTCAACGATGCGACGCTGGCCGAGTACGCGCCGCTGATCGGCGTGCTGATACTCTTCTGGGTTGTCTCTTCGTTTCTGGAGACGGTCGCCGTCGCCAACCAGGAGACGCGGCTTTCGACCGCCTTCATCATCTGCGCGCAGCTCACCAAGACGCTCTTCATGCTGGCCGCGCTGCTGATGTTCGGAACACTGCGCTCGCTGGTCTACGCTTCGCTGGCGCAGGGCATCTTGCAGACAATGCTCCTCCTGCTTTATCTCAACTCGCGCTTTCCTGATTTCTGGCGCAGCTTTGATTGGAAGATGCTACGCGTGCAGATGAGCTATGCGCTGCCTCTCGGTCTCGCGGGGCTGCTCTTTACGGTCCAGACGGACCTGCACAACTATTTCGTCTCGCACCGTTTTGGTCCAGCCGAGTTTGCCATCTATTCTGTCGGCTGCCTGGACCTGCCGCTGGTCGGACTGCTGCGCGAATCCATCAATTCCGTCATGATTCCGCGCGTCAGCCTCTTGCAGAAAGAGAACGAGACGCGAGAGATAATCCTGTTGACGGCGCGCGTCATGCGTAAGCTGGCGGCCTTCTTTTTTCCGGTTTATGTTTTCTTCCTCGTCGCCGGTCGCGAATTCATAGCCTTTCTTTTCACGCCAGCCTATCTGCCGAGCTGGCCCATCTTCGCCATCAACCTGACCGTCCTGCCTCTGAGCATCATCGCGCTCGACCCCATCATGCGAGCCTACGCCAAGCATCGCTACTTTCTGCTCAAGGTCCGCGTCGTGATCTTTTTTATACTGGTCGCGGCCCTCTGGTACGGGTCCTTGCGTTATCAACTGCTCGGCGCGGTCGGGGCCGTCGTGCTCGTCAACCTGATTGAGCGGCTGGCGATGATCTTCAAGTTCGGGCGCGTGCTGGAAGTTTCGCGGCGCGACCTTTTCCTGCTCAAAGATGTGGGCAAGATCGCTGTCGCAGCCCTGACGGCTGGCATCCTGACGGCTTTGCTGCGCTCGTTGATGACAGGCTTTAAGCCCTTCTTTGTGCTGGCCGCCTGCGGCGTGGTGTTCACGCTGGCTTACCTGGCGGTCATCCTGCTCTTGCGCGTCGTGACTGTCGAAGAGCTTGATTTGCTGCGCGGCAAGGTGGACCAACTGCAACGTCGCGTCTTCTGGAAACGCGCGGCGGATTCCTTGTCTTAGCGAATCCTTTAAGATAAAGGATTCGTTATCTTGGCGAGAGGTTGATTCTGATTTTAAGGAGAGAGCGATAGATGTGCGGCATCGCCGGGTTTATCTCTGACAGAGAGCGCATGACGGTGGAGGAGCGCGCGGCCCTGCTCAATCGTATGTGCCGCGTGATACGCCATCGCGGGCCGGACGATCAGGGCGTATTGGTCCAGCAGGGATTGGCGCTCGGGATGCGCCGTCTCTCGATTATTGACCTGGCCGGAGGGCATCAGCCTATCTCCGGCGAAGACGGTAACGCGACGGTCGTCTTCAACGGCGAGATTTACAACTACCGCGAATTACAGAAGGAACTGGAAGCGCGTGGACATCGTTTTCAGACCAGCTCCGACACGGAAACCATCGTTCACGCCTACGAAGAGTACGGCCCGGCCTGCCTGGACCACTTTCGCGGGATGTTCGCCTTCGCCCTCTGGGACGAACGGGCGCGCAAGCTCTTTATCGCACGCGACCGCGTCGGCAAAAAGCCGCTCTATTACACGCTCACGCCCGAAGGCACATTCATCTTCGGCTCTGAGTTGAAATCGCTCCTTGAGCATCCTGAAGCGCGGCGCGAGCTTGACCCGGAAGCCCTCGACGCTTATCTGGGATTCGGCTATGTGCCTGACCCGCTCTGTATCTTTCGCGGGATACACAAGCTTCCGGCGGGCCATTATCTGAGCTTCGCGGACGGGCGCGTGGAGGTTGAAAGATACTGGGATTTTGTTTACGAGCCTGTCCAGGAGCGCCCCGAAGAGGATTATCTTGAGGAGCTGCGCGCGCTGCTGGAGGAGGCTGTGCGGCTGCGGCTCGTTTCGGATGTGCCTCTGGGAGCGTTTCTCTCAGGCGGCATTGATTCGAGTAGCATCGTCGGCCTCATGTCGCGGCACATGGACCAGCCCGTTAAGACCTTCTCGATAGGCTTTCACGAAGACAGCTACGACGAGCTGCGCTACGCGCGTCTGGCAGCCGAGCGCTTCGGGACAGAGCATCACGAGTTCATCGTCACGCCTGACATCTGCCGGATGATTGACGAACTGGCCTGGCATCTGGACGAGCCTTTCGCCGACTCTTCGGCCATCCCGACCTATGCCGTCTCAAAGCTGGCGCGCGAGCATGTCAAGGTAGTGCTTTCGGGCGATGGCGGCGACGAGCTTTTCGCGGGCTACACGCGCTATGTGATAGACAAGCAGCGGAGCGGCTTTGCGAACCTCCCGCACTTCCTTCGTCGCGGGCTGATGCAGCCCTTGAGCCGTAGCCTGCCGCACGGCGCATGGGGACGCAACTATCTGCACAACGTCGCGCTCGATCCCTTAAACCGCTATCTTGACAGCATCTCTTTTCTGACGAGCTTGCACAAACGCTCGCTCTACTCGGATGGTTTTCGCTCTCAACTCAAAGGCCACAGCCGCGCCGTCCAGCTCTTCGAGGAGCACGCTCAGCGTGTCGCCTCCCATGAGCCGCTCGATACGCTGCTTTATCTTGACAGCAAGACTTACTTGCCGGGCGATATTCTGACCAAAGTGGACCGGATGAGTATGGCCGTCTCTCTGGAAGCGCGCGTCCCGCTGCTGGACCACAAGCTGATAGAGTTTGTCACGCGCATCCCTGCCTCGCTCAAGATGAAGGGGCTTGAGACCAAGCACATTTTCAAGCAGGCCGTGCGCGGCCTCGTCCCCGCAGAGATACTCGACAGGCCCAAACAGGGTTTCGGTCTCCCGATTCAAAAATGGATAGACCAGGAGCTGCGCAGCTATATACGCGAGGTGCTGCTGGACCGGCGCACGCTTGAGCGCGGCTACTTCAGACAGGATTACATAGAGCTAATGTTCAAAGAGCGCGAGCGAGGCCGCCGCGACCACACGGGAGAAATATGGACGCTCTTCATGCTCGAACTCTGGCATCGCACCTTCTTCGATACAGCCAGGACCAGCACCGACTCGGAGCTTAACGCCGCCACACTCAGCGCAGCTTAAAACGTCTCCTAGCGTCATCATGCTAAACTTAAAACCATGAACCTGAAAACTAACCACTCAAAACTGAAGACTGAAAACTGAAAACTGCTCTTATGAGCTTTAACGTCCTACAACTCACGAACAGCTTTCACCCAGGAGGCTCCGAGCGTCAGGCCGTGCAGCTTGCGCGGCTCTTGCACGAGTCCGGGCGCTGTCGTGTGTTCCTGGCCTGCCTTGATGCGAGCGGCGCGTTGCTTGATGAGGCGCGGCAGATAGGCTCCGGCGAAATCTACGAATATCCGCTGAACAGTTTTTATAATCTCAACGCCCTCAAGCAGCTCCGCCGCCTCGCAACCTTTCTGCGCGAGCATGAGATAGGTGTCGTCCAGACGCATGATTTTTATTCAAATGTTTTCGGGATGCTGGGCGCGCGGCTGGCCCGCGTGCCCGTCCGCATCGCCTCAAAGCGTGAGACCGGGGGCATGCGCACCCCCGCGCAAAGGCGCGTTGAGCTTCAAGCCTTTAGATTGGCCCACGCAGTCATCGTCAACGCGGAGGCGGTCGGACGACAACTCAAGCTTGATGGCATCAGCGCGAGTAAGATTGTGACCGTTTATAACGGGCTGGACCTGTCTCGCATCACGCCGCCGGACGGATGGCGGCGCGAGCGTGTGCTGGCGGAACTGGGGCTGCCTGTTGAAGAGCCGCGACGCTTCGTCACGATTGTCGCCAATCTGGAGCACGAGGTGAAAGACCACAGGATGTTTCTGCGTGCGGCCAGGCGCGTGCATGAAGCTGTGCCGGAAGCGGCCTTTGTCCTGGCGGGCGAAGGGCGTTTGAGAGAGCCTCTGCTTGAGCTGGCCGCAGAGCTTGGGCTGGAGCGAGATGTCTTCCTGATAGGACGCTGCACGCGCATCGCTGAGCTGCTGGCCGTCTCGGACGCGTGCGTTTTAAGCTCTCGGGCCGAAGGGTTTTCAAATTCGATTCTCGAATACATGGCCGCCGCACGCGCCGTCGTTGCGACGGATGTCGGCGGCGCGCGGGAAGCCCTGACCGAAGGCGAGACGGGCTTTCTGGTCCAGCCAGCCGATGACGAGGCGATGGCCGCACGCCTCGTCTCTCTGCTTCTTGATGCGGAGCTGGCGCGCTCGATGGGCGAGCGCGGAAGGCGCGTCGTCGAGCAAAAATTTTCTACGGAGGCGCAGCTTCAAAAGACGCTCAATCTATATCTGCGTCTGCTCGCGCAAAGGGGCGCGCTCATGGATGAGCCTCTCAAGGATGCGCCTCTCAAGGATGCGCCGCGCAAGAGCATAGAGGGGACGGGCGTTTGATGTCGCGAGGAGAGCACAGAGTTATGCCGCAATGGAGCGAGGCAGGCGAGTGGACCAGTGAGCGCGAGGCGGGCGCTGCCACGAGCCGTATCCCTTTGCGCATACTCATCACGGCTCCCTCGCATGACATACTCGGCGGGCAGTCCA
The DNA here is from genome assembly GCA_036399835.1 of Pyrinomonadaceae bacterium. Lineage (GTDB taxonomy): Bacteria > Acidobacteriota > Blastocatellia > Pyrinomonadales > Pyrinomonadaceae > DASYML01. The sequence continues at coordinate 40,675 of DASWMI010000021.1, forward strand.
TACATGCCGCGCAGCTTGTCAGCGAGTTTGGCAAAGAGCCTTCGCTTGAAGTCTCCTTCGTGCCCATCAACCCGCGCGCGCCCGGGCTGCTCAGACGCTTGCAGTCAATCAAGTATGTGCGCACAGCTATCACTTCATCAATCTACCTGGGCAAGCTCCTCTTGAGCGTCCCGCGTTGCGATATACTTCATGTCTCCTCGGCGGCGCTCTCATCCTTTATGCTGGTGACGACGCCCGCCATCATCATCGGCAAGCTGTTCGGCAAAAGGGTCGTGCTCAATTATCACGCGGGGCAGGCCGAAGAGCACCTGCGAGACTGGAGACGCACGGCCATCCCGACCATCAGGCTGGCCGACGCTGTGGCCGTTTCTTCCGGGTGGCTGGTTGATGTCTTCGCGCGTCAGGGCTTGAAGGCCCGCGCCATCTTTAATCATGTCGAGCTGGACCAGTTTCGTTTCCGCGAGCGCAGCCCCTTGCGCCCTGTCTTTCTCTCGAACCGTAATTTTGATCCGATTTACAACGTGCCCTGCGTTCTGCGCGCCTTCGCCCGTATTCAAGCACGCTTTCCCGAAGCACGCCTGATAGTCGCGGGCGATGGCGTTCAGCGCCCGGAAATCGAGAGGCTTACTCGTGAACTTCAATTAAGCAATGTGGAATTCAAGGGGCTGGTCGAGCCTGAAAAAATGGCGGCGCTCTGCGACGAGGCGGACGTTTACCTGAACGCTTCCAACGTGGATAACACGCCGCTCTCGATTCTCGAAGCGTTCGCCTCGGGGCTGCCCGTGGTCACGACCAACGCTGGCGGCATCCCTTACATGGTCAGGCACGAAGAGACCGGACTAATGGTCCAGATGAACGACCATCAAGCGCTGGCTGCTTCGGCCCTGCGCTTGCTGGATGAAGAGGGACTGGCTGTGAAGATTGCGAGGCAGGCGCATGCCGAGTGTGACAAGTACAGATGGAGCGCCGTGCGCGGCGAATGGCTCAGGCTTTATCAAGAGGTCATGGCAGGCAAAGAAACGGCTGAGATACCAGCCTGATTAACATCCTGGAACGATATGTGTGGAATTAACGGAATAGCCCTTTCAGCCCGCTCTCGCAAGAGGCTGGACGTGCGCCTGCTTGAACGCATGCGCGATGTCATTACGCATCGCGGGCCTGACGATGCGGGCCTCTTCGTTGATGGCAACGTGGGGCTGGGCCATAGGCGCTTGAGCATCGTTGATGTCGCGGCGGGCCATCAGCCTATGACCAACGAGGACGGCACGCTACACATCACCTATAACGGCGAAATCTATAACCACGCGGATTTCCGCGAGCGGCTCGAAGCGCGCGGGCACGTCTATCGCACGCACTGCGATACTGAGACGATCCTTCATCTTTATGAAGAGCATGGAGCGGGCGCGGTCGAGCATCTGCGCGGCATGTTTGCCTTCGCCATCTGGGACCAGCGCGCTAGAGAGTTGTTCATCGCACGCGACCGTCCGGGCGTCAAGCCTCTTTACTACGCTTACACAGAAGACGGCTCGCTCTACTTCGCCTCCGAAATCAAGGCGCTGCTGGCGGCGCGCCCGTTCGCGGCGGAGCTTAATCACGGGGCGCTGCCGGATTATCTGGCAAACCACGCGACGAGCGGCGAAGAGACGCTCTTTCGCGGCATCAAGCGTCTGCTGCCGGGCCACACTTTGCGCTGGCGCGACGGCCTCATCAAGATCGAAAGATACTGGGACGTTCATTTCTCGGGGGCTGAAAATTCTGGTCCAAGCCGGAGAAGCGATGAGGATTACATCGCCGAGTGGATGGAGCTATTCAGCACTTCGGTCCGTCTCAGGCTGATGGCGGATGTGCCGCTCGGGATGTTTCTTTCAGGCGGGATAGATTCGTCCGCCATCGCCGCCGTGATGAGCGGGATGGTTGATGCTCCGGTCAAAACTTTTTCGGTTGCCTTCGCCGAGCGCGAGGCCAACGAGCTTGAGTATGCGCGGGTGGTGGCGCGCGCCTTCAAGACGGACCATCACGAAATCCTCGTCAGTCCCGCGGACTTTTTCAAGGCGCTGCCGGAGCTTATCTGGCATGAAGACGAGCCGCTCGCGCATCCTTCCAGCGTCGCTCTCAACTTCGTCTCAAGGCTCGCCGCAGAGCACGTCAAGGTCGTGCTGACGGGCGAGGGCAGCGACGAAATGCTGGCAGGCTACGGGCGTTATCGGAAGACCGTCTACAACCTCGCGCTCGGCGCGCGTTATCACAAGTGGACCACCAAAGCCTTACGTCGAGCCGTCGAGCAGGGCGTTGATGCGCTGCCCGCGCGCTCAAAAATCAGGCAGAAATTAAAACGCACTTTCCTCTCCGTGCCGCCGGACATCAGCAGTATCTACTTTGACAACTTCGCTGTCTTTTCCCGCGCCATGCAGCGCGAACTCTTCACGCCCGAGGCCAGAGCGCAGGCGGGCGCGCTCGACCCTTACTCGGATGTCAGCCATTATCTTGAGCAGACGGATGCCCAGACGCTCCTCGATAAATTGCTCTACGTTGATATGAAGACTTATCTGCAAGAGCTTTTGATGAAGCAGGACCAGATGAGCATGGCCGCCTCAATCGAGAGCCGCGTTCCGTTTCTGGACCACAAGCTGGTGGAGTTTACCGCCCGTCTTCCGGCGCATATGAAGCTGCGCGGGCTGACGACCAAGTACATCCTGCGGCGCGCGATGAAGGATGTGCTGCCCGCACAGATTCTCTCGCGGAGCAAGATGGGCTTTCCAGTCCCCGTCGGCGCTTGGTTTCGTGGAGAATATCGCTGGGTGATAGACGAGTATGTGCTGGGAGAGCAGGCGCTGGGCAGAGGATTGTTTGACGAAGAATACGTGCGGCGGCTGGTCCAGCGTCACCAGTCCGGAGGCGAGAACCATTCCGAGAGGCTCTGGTCGCTCGTCAATTTCGAGATGTGGATGCGACGCTTTATTGATGGCGCGGAGCCAGCCGAGCCGAAGGCCGCGTTGGAAGAGACGGCGACAATGATGAGATAGGCTGTGAGCGGCGGCGTGAAAGGCGAGTCCGGTTTGAAAAACGCGCGCTGTTTGTTTAAGGCGAGCGCGGCTTGATTGGAAGCCGGATAAAAAGCGATGCGAATTCTGTGGGTCAAGGCCGGAAAGCTGCTTCCCGTTGATACGGGCGGGAAGATTCGCTCGTACAACCTGCTGCGCGAGCTGGCCGCGCTGCACGAGACCGTGTTGCTCTCCTATTATCAAGGTCCGCGCGACGAGGCTTACGAGGAGGAGCTTGAGCAACGATTGCCGGGCGCCGTCTCGGTTCACACCGCTGGACCAAAAGACGGGATGCTCTGGCAAGGGCTGCATTATCTGAGCCGCCTACCCGCGCGCGCGCCCTATGCCGTCGCCAAATTTACCTCGCCTTTGGTCCAGCGCCTGCTCGCCCAATGGCTCGCGGAGCGCCGCTTTGATGTCGCCGTCTGCGATTTTCTCTCGGCCTCGCTCAACTTTCCGCGCGTCCTCACGACGCCGACCGTGCTCTTTCAACACAACGTTGAATCGGCCCTCTGGCGCAGGCAGGCAGAGCACGCGCCAGACATTCTGAGGCGCATCGTCTTTAAGCTCGAAGCCGCCAGGATGAGCCGTTACGAGAGCGAGGCGGTCGGAAGATTTCAACACGTCATTGCCGTCTCCGAGCACGACCGTGAACAGATGTCTACGATGACGGATGCCTCGCGGATCACTGTTGTCCCGACGGGCGTGGACACTGGCAAGTACGCGGCGCGCGCTGATGGTCAGGAGGTTAAAGATAGGCTCGTTCTCTTTCTAGGCTCGATGGACTGGGAGCCGAATATAGACGGGGTGGAATATTTCTGCCGCGAGGTCTGGCCGCTGGTCCGGAGCATTGTGCCGGAAGCGCGCTTTCGCATCGTCGGGCGCAATCCGCACCCGCTGGTCCAGCGCCTCGCATCCGAATCGGTTGAAGTCACGGGCACAGTGCCTTCCGTTTTGGAGCATCTCTGCGAGGCTGCCGTGGTCGTCGTGCCCTTACGCATAGGCGGCGGCACACGCCTCAAAATCTTTGAAGCGATGGCGACCGGCAAGGCCGTCGTTTCGACTACCATCGGCGCGGAGGGCCTGGACGTGCATCACGGCCAGGATATACTTTTGGCGGATGATGCGGAGGCGTTTGCCGATTCCGTTATCAAGCTCTTACGCGACGGCGAGGAGCGTGCGCGGCTGGAGCGTGCGGCGCGCAAGCTGGCGGCGCAGTATGATTGGTCCATCATCGCGCGTAGATTTGAAGAGACGCTGGCGCGTGTGGCGAAATTGCATGACGGGGTGCGCGAGCTTGAATCTTTAGAGGCTTCCTTGAACGCATGAGAATACTGGTCCTCGACGGCAATGAAAATCAATCGGTCGCGTGCGTCCGTTCGCTGGCGCGTGCCGGGCATAGTGTCTCGGTCGGCGCTGATTCCTCCTGGTCCAAAGCCGGATGGTCGCGCTTCTCGCATAGCAGCTTTCAATACATCTCTCCGCAGCAGGACGCGGCGGCTTTTGTTGAGCGCATAGCTATGGAGGCCGGGCGAGAGGCGGGCACGCTGGTCCTGCCTATGACAGAGCAGACGACGTTGCCGCTGTCGGCTGCAAGGGCCAGGATTCTTGAGCGCGGCGGGCGATTGGTCCTGCCAGCGCACGAGACCGTACTACGTGCATTTGACAAGCAGCAGACGACGCGGCTCGCGGCATCTCTCGGCATCGACGTGCCGCAAACCTCGCTTCTCTTAGAGCGCAAGCAGGCGGAAGAGTTTGCCGTCGCGGCGCGTTATCCGGTCGTGCTCAAGCCGCGTATGTCCGAGGAGATGTCTGCGGACGGAAAGGTGCGTGCGACGGGCGCACCCGTTTACGCGCGCGATGCGCAAGGGTTGATCGCTGGTTTCGATGAACTCAGCCGCCGCTCGTCTTCTGTTCTCGCGCAGGAGTTTGTCGAAGGCGAGGGCGCAGGCTACTTTGCCTTGATGCGCGAGGGCGAGCTGCGCGCGGAGTTTGCGCACAGGCGCATACGCGATGTCCGCCCGACGGGTTCGGGGAGCGCCGTGCGCTCTAGCGTCGTGCCGCAAAAGGCTTTGCGCGAAGCCGGGCTGTCAATCCTGCGTGCGCTCGGCTGGCATGGCGTGGCGATGGTCGAATTTCGTTTGAGGCCGGACGGTGTGCCGGTCTTTCTAGAGGTCAATGGCCGCTTCTGGAACTCGCTCCCGCTGGCCGTCTACGCGGGCGCGGACTTTCCGGGTCTCCTGGCCCAACTAGCCGAGCATGGCGAGGTTGAGACGCCGCCCGTGTACCGCGAAGGCGTCAGATGTCGCTGGCTGCTCGGAGATTTTCGTCATCTGCTGGAAGTCTGGCGCGGAGCGCCGGAGGGATTTCCGGGCCGGTTTCCGAAACGCCTTGAGACGCTGCGGGATTTTTTAGTTCCCGTCGGCGGAACTTTTCACGATAACTTTATGATGAGAGACCCGCTGCCGGAACTTGGCGACTGGCTGCATTTTATTTTCAGGCGACTGCCCGCGCGTTTCAATAAGAAAGGTCTGGCGGGAAAGGACGTGCATGTTCAAAGGGGCTATTCACTGCCATAGCACTTACTCGGACGGCGAATGTACGCTTGCGGAGCTGCGAGAGCTATTCCTGGCGCAAGGCTATGATTTCGTCTGCATGACGGACCACGCAGAGTTCTTCGATGCCGCGAGCCTCAAGGCTTACACCGCCGAATGCGAGTCGCTTTCGGATGAGCGGTTTCGTTTTATCGCGGGTCTTGAATACGAGTGCGACGAGCGTATGCATGTGCTCGGCTACGGCGTCACTTCTCTGGTCCAGACGACAGACCCGCAGGAAGTCATACGCCATATAGAAGCCGAGGGGGGCGTCTCCGTCATCGCGCACCCGATGGACAGGATGTTTCCCTGGATCGAAAGCTTCGAGGTGCTGCCGCAGGGGATAGAGACCTGGAACTCAAAATATGACGGTCGTTATGCTCCGCGAGCGGGCACGTTTCAACTGCTGCAAAGGCTTCAGGCACGCAAGGCGGAGATGCGCGCCTTCTACGGCACGGACCTCCACTGGAAACGGCAGTTTCGCGGTCTCTTCAATCTCATCGGCTCGGAATCAACGTCGCGCGAAGCAATCCTCTCCGCGATGAGGAGCGGCGATTACGCCGCGATGAAGGGCAAGCTACAGCTCCCTTCGAGCGGCGAGCTGTCGAAAGATTTGCTCGCGCGCTTTGAGAGCATCAATAGCCGCTATCATCACTTGAGGAAGCTTCTCAAGCAGGCTAAGAAGATGTCCGGCCGCGTGGGCCGGAGCCTGCCCGCGCCGATCAAGTCGCAACTGCGAAGGATATTCTGATGAGCGACGGCCTCGTCTATTTGATGTACCACGAGCTTGAGCTGCCCACGCGTGCGCTCTGCGAGAGCGAGCCGGGCTATGTCCGCTACGTCGTCGGGGCGGAAGATTTTCGCCAGCAGCTCTCTCATCTTCAGTCGAACAATTTTCGCGGGCTGTGCGTCGGAGAGGCGCTTGCGCTGGCGGACGCGGAGCGGCCTGCATCATCGAGTGAAAATCGGCCAACCGTGGTCATCACCTTCGACGACGGGTGCGAGACCGATTTATTGGTCGCCGCGCCGCTGCTTCAGCAGCTCAGCTTTAAGGCGACCTTTTATGTCACCGTCGCGCATCTGGACCAGCGCGGGTATTTGAGCAAGGGCCAACTGAGAGAGTTGAGCGAGCTGGGTTTTGAAATCGGCTCGCATTCGATGACGCACAGCCTGCTTTCCGACCTCGCGTCGGACAGGCTGCACGTGGAGATTGCCGGGTCGAAGAGCAGGCTGGAAGAGTTGATAGGAAAATCGGTCGTACACTTTTCCTGTCCGGGCGGGCGCTGGGACCAACGCGTCGCACGCATCGCGCGCGAGGCCGGTTACGATTCCGTCGTGACCAGCAGCATCGGTGTGAACCCTCAAGCGCCGGACCGCTTCAGGCTCTCGCGCGTGCCCGTCATGCGCGGGATGAAGATCGAAGATTTCGAGCGCATCTGCCGCGCCGAAGGTTTGGGTCTGCGCCGCGCGCAGGGTGCCGTGCTCGACGCGGCCAAGCGCGTGCTCGGCAATTCAATCTATCAAAGACTGCGCTCGACTGTGCTCGGCCAGGGCGCTTGAAAGGGATGAACGATGAAGCCGCGGCTTTGCTCTTGATCATTCATCGTTTCCGGTCCATCCCGTAATTAATCGCAATGGAGTTGAGATGAGATTAAGTGTTTTCGGTCTGGGGTATGTCGGCGCGGTCTCTGCGGCCTGCTTTGCCAAAGAGGGGCATGAGGTGAGGGGCGTTGATGTCAACCGGACCAAAGTGGAGATTATCAACAGCGGCAAGAGTCCGATTGTCGAGAGCGGAATCGGAGAGCTAATCGGAGAGATGGTCGGCGCGGGCCGCCTGCGCGCGACGACCGATTCGGCTGAGGCCGTCAGGGATTCGGAGCTTTCGCTGGTCTGCGTCGGGACGCCCAGTAATCCGAACGGCAGCCTGGACCTGACTTATATCAAACGCGTCTGCAAGGAGATCGGCGCGGCGCTCGAACAAAAGCGCGAGCGACATACTGTGGTCCTGCGCAGCACTATGCTGCCGGGCACGATTGAGGGCGTCATCATCCCTGCGCTCGAAGTCTATTCGGGCAAAAAGGCCGTCCGCGATTTCGGTGTCTGCATCAACCCTGAATTCCTGCGCGAGGGAACATCGCTCAAGGATTTTTACGCCCCGCCCTTCACGCTCATCGGCGCGGACGATGAGGACACGGCGATGCTCGCTCGCCGCCTCTACACGGGAATTGACGCGCCATGTTTCGTGACCAGCCTCAAGGCCGCGGAGATGGTCAAGTATGCCTGCAACTGTTTTCATGCTTTGAAGGTGAGCTTCGCCAACGAGATTGGCAACGTCTGCAAGGAACTCGGGATAGACAGCCACGAAGTGATGAACGTTTTCTGCCAGGACACTAAGCTCAACCTCTCGCCCTATTATCTCAAGCCGGGTTTTGCCTTCGGCGGCTCTTGTTTGCCGAAAGATTTGCGCGCCATCATCTACAAGGCGAAAGAGCTGGATGTCGAAGTGCCTTTGCTCTCGGCAACCTTGCAGAGCAACCGTCAACAGATAGAGCGCGCCGTCGAAATGGTCCTGCGCACGGGGCGCAAGCGCGTAGGCATCCTCGGCTTCAGCTTTAAGGCCGGAACGGACGACCTGCGCGAATCGCCTATGGTCGCGCTCATAGAGACGCTTATCGGCAAGGGGCTACAGCTCGCCGTCTATGACCGTGATGTTTCGCTGGCGCGACTTTTCGGCGCTAATAAAGAGTATATAGAGCGCGAGATTCCGCATATCTCGCAACTCATGCGCGGGAGCATGGAAGAAGTTCTGGACCATTCGGAAGTCCTCGTCATCGGGAATAAGGCCGAAGAGTTTCGCGACGTGGCCGCCAGGCTGCGCAGCGACCAGACCCTCATTGATCTGGTCCGGCTCTTCGACAATCGTCCATCGAGCGGGACTTACCAGGGAATCTGCTGGTAGGAGCAAGATGCTCAGAGAAGAGCGCGGCGGAGGATTTCCCGGCTCCTTGCGGACTTCAAAAGCAAAGCGCCTCAAGCGTCTGCTTCTTTTCGCGCTGCTCTTGCTGGCGGGATGGGCGCTGCTGGCCTGGCTCGCGGCCAAAGCGCTGATGGTCAGCGCCGAGCTATCGAGCGCGGATGCTATCGTCGTCCTCGCAGGCTCGACCGCTTATCCGGAGCGCACGGGGCTGGCCGCGCGTCTTTATCATGAAGGCCGCGCGCAGAAGATTATCCTGACCAACGACAACCAGCAGAGCGGCTGGTCCAATGAGCTGCAACGAAATCCTCTCTTTATCGAGCGGGCCGCAATGGAGCTGCGTCGCGCGGGCGTGCCGGAAAATGCGATTGAAGAGTTGCGGCAGCCAATCGGCAGCACGCATGAAGAGGCTCTGCTGGTCAGAGACTACGCGACGGCGCACGGGCTGCGCTCAATCCTGATTGTCACTTCAGCCTATCACTCGCGGCGCTCTCTCTGGACCTATCGCCATATCTTTGAGGGCAGCGGAATCCGTCTGGGGCTGGCGGCAGTCGCTCCGGGCCAGCAAAACCCGCCGCCCGCCACCTGGTGGCTGCACCTGCGCGGATGGAAGAGCGTGGCCGGTGAATATATCAAGCTCGTTTACTATCGGCTGAGCTATGGCTAACATCCGAACAGACTAAAGAGTCCTGAGACGCTTGATGAAATTAAAGAGACTGGTCCAACACACACGCCTCTTGCTCTCGGCCTTCCTGTTAACCGTCAGCTTTCTCACGGCCTGCGCGCAGGGTCGGCAGATGGCCGCGCCGCAGCAACGCAGGCGAACAGTCTCAGGCGACGCGCAGAGAAGCATCATCGTTAAGCGCGGAGACAATCTACAAAAAGCGATTGACGCGGCGCGGCCCGGAGACACTTTACAGCTCGAAGCAGGCGCATCCTTCGTTGGCAATTTCACTCTGCCCAACAAAGGCTCTTCTTCCGACTGGATTACTATTCGCACTTCAACTCCCGATACAAATCTGCCGCCCTCCACTACTCGCATCTCTCCGGCCAATGCTCCGCTCTTGCCTAAACTACTCTCCCCAGGTTTTGGCGAAGCCGTCTTGAAAACTGCGCCCGGAGCACATCACTACCGTCTCATCGGGATAGAGATGAGGACCGTGGATGCTGCGGCTTTCGTCTACGACTTGGTGAATCTGGGCGACGGCTCGTCAGCGCAGAACTCAATCGAGAAGGTCCCGCATCATCTGGTTCTGGACAGATGTTTGATTACGGCCTTCCCCACACAGACTTTAAAGCGAGGGATAGCCTTGCACAGCGCGGAGACGAGCATCACGGGCTGTTATGTTGCGGGGTTTAAGTCAACAGACCAGGATGCGCAGGCGATAGCCGGATGGAATGGTCCTGGACCATTTCATCTCATCAACAACTATCTCGAAGCTTCCGGCCAGAATCTTATCTTCGGCGGCGCGACCCCTTCGATTCCCGGATTGGTCCCGTCCGAGATAGAGGTGCGGCGCAACCACTTCTACAAACCTCTCTCATGGCGCGCGGGCGAGAACGGGTATGCGGGGAAGAAGTGGCAGGTCAAGAGCCTCTTTGAGCTAAAGAGCGCACGCGGCGTTATTGTCGAGGGCAACGTCTTTGAAAATTGCTGGGGTGATACTCACTGGGGCTACGGTGCGATTAACCTGACGGTGCGCGGAGACAGCGGGCCGCAGGCGACGATTGAAGACTTTGAGTTCAAGAATAATCTATTGAGACACACGCCGAATGTCTTTAACATCCTGGGCAAGGATACTTCTCAGCCTTCGGGGCAGGGTCGCCGCATCAGGATTGTGAATAATATGTTTGAGGATGTGGACGGAAAACGCTGGGGCGGCGACGGCGAGTTTCTCAAGATGAGCCAGATACCCGAAGTCTTTGTGGACCACAACACGGTCATGCAGAGCGGTAATATCATCTGGGTCTACGGCGCGGCCAACAGCGGATTCGTCTTCACCAACAATATCATCAAGCACAACAGCTACGGCATCATCGGCCAGGACCAATCTCCCGGGACAAACACACTGCGAGCCTACTTTCCGGGTGCGCGCGTCAGGCGCAACCTCATCATCGGCGCAGATTTTTCGCAATATCCTCAAGACAATTTCTATCCGACCAAGCTCGCCAAAGTCGGTTTTGAAGACGCGGCGGGCGGCCATTACAGGCTCAAGAAAGATAGCGAGTACAGCGGGCGTGCGACTGACGGCAAGGACACCGGCTGCGATCTGGATGAACTGAACACGGCGACGGCAGGAGTGGTCCAGCAGACGCGGCAGCGATGAACGATCAAGAGCAAGCTATGACTTCATCTTTCACGCCGCCGCGCTGATGCTTTCCTCTCCAGCGTCCCGCTCAAAGCATCTCTCTCAATATCTTCTCAAAGGCGGCAGCGACTACAGGGGCTGTGAAAGCGTCTCTGATTTGCGGCTCTCCCCAACTCTCTTCGCCAAGTTTGCGGCGATGGCGCAGGAGAGACAGGAAATCCCGCATGGCCTTTATCATGGCTTCGATGTCGAGCGGGTGGGCCGCCTGTCCTCCGAGTTGTGTGATTAAATCCGCAGCCGTGCCTGGCGGGGTGAGTCCGAGGATGGGCCTGCCCGCGCCTATGTAATCAATGAGCTTTGAAGGCAGAAACATGCTCCTCTCTGCCGGAGCGTCTATGATGAGGAGTCCGTCGGCGTCGGCTATCAGCGCGAGGCTCTCTGCGTAGTTGACGGGCGGCATGAGCTGGACCAGACCATTGGGCAGAGCCTCAAGGCCGGAGCTTGAGAGCGTCTGCGGGTCGATTGGTCCAACCAGCTCGAAGCAGACATCCGAGAGCGAAGAGGGGTCTGCGGCGAGCATCGCTTGCAGAGTCTTGATGAGAGGCTGCGGCGTGCGCCGACCGTAAAATTCGCCGGTGTAGCGGACCATCAAACAGGAAGCCCGGTCGCGTTTGGCTCGCGGGTAAAGAGCCGGGTCGAAGCTGTGAGGGAGCACACGCGCTTTATCCTTCCAGCCCGAAGGATACTTCGACATGACGATTTCTATGGTCTCTTCGGAAGTGAAAATCAGACGGTCTGCCCGCTCGATGACCTTGCGTTCAAGTGAGAGATTTCTTCTTCCGGTGAGCGCGTCGTAGCGGTTGAAGGGATTATCCGTCCAGGGGTCGCTGAAATGCGCGGCCCAGGGAACTTGATAAAGCCTCTTCAGCTCAAGCCCTATGAGATGGTCGCTCATTGGCTGACCGAAAGTGATGAGCAGGTCTGGACCATAATCTTCAAGCGCCGCGTAATTCCGAATTGCCTTTAGCGCACGCGGCTTCCATGATGCGTAATGGTCCGGCGTCCTGTTCCAGAGCGGCGCGTGAAGACGGTCTGCGAGGCTCGCGGCCAGACGCCGCCAGCCCACAAGAGCAAAGGGGACTCGCAGGCATCCGCGCAAATGCGTCTCGGCCTGCGGCTCAATCGTCGCATCGCGCCGCGCGTTCTTTTCATCCGCGCAGACCACCAAGGTCGAAGCGCGCAGATACTTGAGCAGACGCGAGACCTGTATGGACCTCGGTGAAGCGACCGGAGGATAATTGAAAGAGACGGCCAGCAGCTCAAAGGAATCCGTCTGCCTCGTCGAAGCTTTGACGACCATCTCTTAAAGAGAGCGAAAGAGAGATTGATTGTCAAGTCACTGAGGCGCGGCAAAATTTACTGAGCGGCTGAGAGGTTCGTGATAGAATGTTTTCCGGCGCTCGGCTTCAAGACAAAGCGCGTCAATAGCCTGACTCTCATGTTTGGACACGGGGCCGCCCATCTTTCTTCTACTTCTTGCGCATCTTCCGGCAGATTCACGCGAACATGATTAAGGAACAGTTTGTCAAAGCGCTCGCGGCGATGCGCTGGCTTCCGGCCTACGGCTGGCAGCGGTTCGCGCGGCGCTCATCAAACGGCAGCCGCCTGCACCTCATCATCGCGCTGGCGGACCATTTCGAGCCGTCCATTATGCCGGAGACGCCGCACCTGCACGCGAGCCTCAGCGAGCAGGAACGCCGCCTGGAAGAATGGTGTCGCAGCTATCCGAAAATCTTCGATGCCTGGCGCGACGCCGAAGGGCTGCCCTTTCGTCACACCTATTTTTCTCCAGCCGAGCAGTATCACAAGACTCTGGTCCAGCGGCTGGCAGAGCATTGCCAGGAAGGTTGGGGAGAGATAGAGATTCACCTGCATCATGGGCTGGATGCTCCGGACACCGCGGAGAACACGCGTCGCCTGCTGCTCTGGTTTAGAGACACGCTGGTCGAGCATGGATGCCTTTCGCGCTGGAATGATGAGGGCGAGGCTCGCTATGCCTTTGTGCATGGCAACTGGGCGCTGGCGAACTCGGCTGGCGGGCGCTTCTGCGGGGTGGACCAGGAGATGCAGATTCTATCAGAGACGGGATGCTACGCGGACCTGACGCTCCCTTCCGCGCCAAGCCCCGCGCAGGTCTCAAAAATCAACGCCCTCTACGAATGCTCTTTGCCGCTGGACCAGAGCGCGCCTCATCGTCGCGGGCGCAACCTGCGCACGGGCCAGCCGCCGCAGACTTTCCCGCTCATCATTCAAGGGCCGCTCGGTCTGAACTTTGCGCACAGGGCCGCAGGCTTGCCTCTGCCCAAGATAGAGAACGCCGCCTTGACCGGCGCTTACCCGCCGAACATCGAGCGTCTCAAGCTCTGGCGGCAGATAGCCGTCGCCGTGGAGGGACAACCCGACTGGGTCTTTATCAAGCTGCACTGTCACGGAATGGACCCGAACGACAGGGAGGCCATGTTGGGGGGCCGGATACAGAGCTTCTTAAAAGATTTGACGGAAGAAGCACGCACGGGCGGACAGTTCGTCCCGCACTTCGTCACGGCGCGCGAGATGGTCAATATAATCCTCGCGGCATGCGACGGGCAGAGCGGTAACGCGGGCGATTATCGCGACTATCGTTTGCGCTTAATCAAACCGCCGCGCACCGCCTGAAGCCTGCGTTGTTGACGCGGCTCATCTCAAAACGCAGACTGACGTTTGACTGGAATTTTTGAGCTAGAGGATTTGCGATGACTGCTGTCAAAAGCGAGACGGGGCAAAAGCCAAGTGCGCGGGAGGCGCGCGCCGCTCGCCGTTTGTGGTTCAAGGAACGCGTCTATGAATCGCGCGCTTTGCAGCAGCTTTACGCTTCATGGGGCGATGTGCAAGCGAGGCTCGCGCTTCTTCGCGGTCAGCCCTACGAGGCTGCGCGGCGTATGTTTCACATCTGGCGGCACCTCGGCACGGAAGGGATTGGACCAGCCAGAATCGCGCGCATCCAACAGCTCTTGCAAGAGCATTGTTATCTAGACGGACAACTCTTGCCCGCTTCTGAGAATGGGCTGCGGCTGGATTTTCTTCGCTCTGAGAAGGGAAGAGAGTTAAGAAAACTTTACGGCGCATTTCCCTTGGAGCATCGCGCGCGCCTGCGCTTTCCGCGACCCGACCCGGACCCTGAGCGGCAGGGAGACCTCGTGGTCCTCAAGCCTTATGACCCGCAGACGGGCGAGCGCGGCGTGTTGATGGTCATGTACAGCGAGGGCATACTGGCTTTGACGGCTGTTTTCGACCTGGGCGCGCTCGCCTCAAAATATATGTTCGTCCTTGAGCCGAGCAGTTGGGGTTATCAGGAGGTGCGCTTCTTTCTCTATCTGGGCGCTGACCTGGATGTGCTCGTGCAGTCGCCGCGCCGCGCCGATTTCGAGTTTATCGAAAGCCTCGGGACCAATCTCGCGCCGGTCCGCGTCGGCGCCGGCGACTGGGTTGACCCTGCGACCTTTCGCCCGCGCGAAGTCGGCCAGAAGGCTACCTATGATGTCGTGATGGTCGCGGCATGGGACCCGCTCAAACGCCACGAGGTCTTTTTTCGCGCGGCAGCCAGACTCAAACAGGAACAGGGGCGCACGCTTCGTATAGCGCTCATCGGTTACACCATGGGCTGGACGCGCAGAGTTATCGAAGAGCTTTTAAAGCAGTATGGGCTGGACCAGGATTGCGACCTTTTCGAGATGATTCCGCATGCGGAGGTGGCGCGCATCGTCGCCGATTCAAAAGTCTCGCTGCTTCTTTCCAAACAGGAGGGAGCCAACCGTGCCATCTACGAGAGCATGTTCTGCGGCACGCCCATCATCGTTTATAAGCAGAACTGCGGCAGCAACCTGGACCACGTCAATCAATGGACCGGACTCCTGGCCGATGACGAAGAGCTGGGTGAAGCCATCACACGCGTACTGGACCACGCGGAAGACTTCGACCCGCGCGGGTGGGCGCTCAGAAATGTCGGCTATGAAAATGCCACGAAGAATATCAGCGAAGCTCTGCGCGAGATGGCCCAAAGACGCGGGCTACCCTGGACGCTCGATATTGCCACGAAGAAGAACGCGCCCAACCTGCGCTACGGTCAACCCGGACTCTATAAGGATTTTGAAGAGGAATACCAGCGTCTGCAAGCCTATCTCTTACCGCTCGACTAAAATCTCAGAGTGCTCTCAGCGGCGCTATTGGGGAGCTTCCACATTGACCCGCCAGAGCGCAAATCCATCCGCCTCGTAAACTCTCGTACACCTGCTCTCTAATATCTGGTCCAGCCCTGCATCCGCGCCGTAAGCCCAGACGTAATCATACTCCGAGAGCAAGGGCAGCCAGCGCGCGGCGGATTCCTGCCACTGCTCCGCGTAATCATTTTCAGGCGCGATGAAATGCGGCTTGACGCGGAAGAGCAGCGGCTGCTGTCCCTTGATCGCATAGAGCGTGGGCACAAAGGCGCGCCGGTTGATCGTCGCATAATGAAGGATGTGCTCGAAGGGTCGTTCCAGCTTTGCGCTCTGGCTGTTATGAGAGAGGACCAGAACGGGATAGACCTTCGCCTCTTCAGGCAAGACCGCCAGCCTCTCAACCTCCGCCGCAATCCGCTGGTCCAGCTTTATCCATGTCCGCCAGATAAAGGCCACACGCACGCACGCGACCAGCAGCACAGCCAGCAGCAGGATTTTCCCTGCCTTCAACGGCAGCTCAATTCTCAGCGATAAGATGAGCAGCAGCGCGGCTGGAAGGACAAAGCGCACGTCTGCTCCTGAAGAGGTAAACAAGACTTTCGGGCTGAGCAGGTAGAGCAGTACGAACAGCAGTCCAGCCGCAAAGGTAGGCCATACAACTTGCACACGTTTGACCAGGCGAGCGGTCGCCAGCGTAATCAAGACCAGCGCCGCGAGCAGCAAGGCATCCAGCGTGCGGTTGTAACTGAGAACGAGCGCCATCAGACCGATGAGCTTACCGCTCAAGCTATTCCATTCAATTTGCCCGGCCTGACCACTGCCGCGCATAAAGAGTATGAAGAGCACGACCGGCAGCAAGAGCGGCGCGAGACTCAAGGCCGCCCGGACCAGTCTCTCTTTTCCCGTGAAGACATCCCACGCGGCGACAAAGGCGGAGGTCGCCGCGAGAAAACTGTAGGCCGAGAGGTGGACCAGAAAGGCGCACAGGACCAGTATGATGATGAGCAGAAAACGCATGATGGTCCAGCCCTTGCGCCAGTCCAGCCAGTAGGCCAGGACCAGACAGAACAACCCGACGCCGAAGACGTAGTTGACGAATCCGTAAAGCAGCATCGAATTGTAGACGAAGAAGCTGCAAGGCAGGGCGAGCCATGTCGGTTGTTTGTGAATCGCCTGGCCAAGCCTGTGGCAGCCCGCGACGAAAAGCAAAACGGTCAGGAGAAGAAAGAGTTTGCCCGCCAGAAGGATACCCGCGAAACGTAGCAGGAGCGGGACGACCAGATCAATCGCCAGGTTGGGAATCGGCTCGGCCAGCCTATAATACTCCGCCTGGTAAGCTGGAAAATCTTTGTAGTGGTAGAGGATAAAGGTGCGCGCCAGGTGATTGGGATAATCCACCAGGGGAGCGTACCTGACAAAGAGCGGGGGCAGGCAGAGAAACACGCCAATCAGGCCGAGCGCCCAACGATAATGAGTCTCTCTGGGGTTTGCCATCAGCCCTTCCCGGTCCCTGGCGGTCAACGGCATACGCTTAGGCTATTGGGCGTTTAAATCCTGAAATCTCAATCTTTTAGTGTGAATTGAAGAGAGCCGTATGCTGCGGTTAAAGAGGCTCTCAAGTGCAGCCCGTGACGGGCCGCATAGTAGAGAAACGAGGGTGCCGTGTCAACGAGAACTTTGTTATTGACAAACAACGGCCAACATGGCATTAATGCTAATGGCTGTTGTGCCTTTGAAGAAGTAGTAGGGCACGGCAGATGATCTTTTGCAATTAACGATTGCACACGATAAGGGCAAACCTATCGCGAGGTAGGGACGCAAAGCCGTGAGTCTCTTCGGGTAGTTAAATCATTGATTTAACTGCCGTTGAAGAGATTGTCAGGTTGCCGAAGGCGATCGGAGAAAGCCAGAGTTTCCGGATTAGCGGCGGGTATCTCAAGATATTCGCCGGGCCATCATGGACATCAGCCTCACAGCGTTCCGACCCGGGGTCATTTGCCCTTTTTAAGTCCAAGCGCCCGTTTTGAAGCCTGGTTTGAACCACTCAAGTCGGTAGCTCATGCAATCTGTGGTTCTTCTTCTTCCGACATCATCTAAAGTCTCCTTCACTCCCTGATTACAGCTCAAGCGTCCAAACCCGTACTGCATTCCAGGCAGTTGCACGGGTTAGCCCTGTCTTGTCTTCGCAGATAGAGAAGCAGGCTGTGCCCCGCTTGGCATTCAGACCGATTGCCGAACGGCTCTCCTTCGCACAGCTCAACCAACACCGATTAAAGGCACCCTCGCAGCGATGCGAGTTCGCAAAGCCAGGAGTCTCAAGGCAGCCTGCCGCGAGATCGTCCGGTTACCGAAGTGGGGTTTTATTCCATGTCTATCCTTCGTCTGTCTGCCGTCTCTCTACGGCAGAGCTTCCGCCTCTTTTATTCAAGCAAACATTTCTTCATCCTCTCCATTCTCTCGTCTGTCGTCTTTGCCTTGAGCGCCGGAACGACTCAAGCCGCCACGCTCAAAGTCTCCTCCGGAGGAGACCTTCAGGCGGCCCTCAATGCGGCGCAGCCCGGAGACACCATAGAGTTAGCCGCAGGAGCCTCCTTCATCGGGACATTCACCCTTCCCAACAAAGGCGCCTCCTCCGAGTGGATTACCATCCGCACCTCCACTCCAGACGCCAGCCTCCCTTCCTCTTCCGCACGCATCTCTCCCGCTGATTCACCCCTTCTGCCTAAACTGCTCTCTCCCGGCTTCGGTGAAGCTGCGCTGCAAACGGCTCCCGGCGCTCATCACTATCGCCTGCTCGGTATAGAGATCAAGACCGTTGATGCCAATGCCTTTGTCTATGATTTAGTTAAGCTCGGAGACGGTTCATCTGGACAGAACGCGATAGAGAAAGTGCCGCATCATTTAGTGATCGAGAGATGTTTAATCACGGCCTATGCGACGCAAGGGTTAAAGCGAGGGATAGCGTTGCACAGCGCGGAGACGAGCATCATTGGATGTTACATCGCGGGATTCAAGGCGACGGACCAGGATGCGCAGGCAGTGGCCGGATGGAACGGGCCTGGTCCATTTCATATCATCAATAATTATCTCGAAGCTTCCGGTGAAAACCTGATGTTTGGCGGCGCGCCTCCGTCCATCGCCGGGCTTGTTCCCTCAGACATAGAGATTAAGCGCAACCACCTCTTTAAGCCGCTCTCATGGAGACAGGGCGAAGCGGAGTACGCTGGAGTGCGTTGGAATGTGAAGAACCTGTTTGAGCTGAAGAGCGCGCGCCGCGTCGTCTTTGAAGGCAACGTACTGGAGAACTGCTGGGGAGATGTCAACTGGGGCTATGGCGCGATTAACCTGACGGTGCGCGGAGACAGTGGACCACAATCAACGCTCGAAGATGTCGTCATCCGTCACAACATCATGCGGCACACGCCGAACGGCTTTAACATCCTGGGCAAAGACACCTACCAGCCTTCGGTCCAGGGCAGGGGCTTGCGCATCTACAACAACCTCTTTGTAGATATAGATGGAAAGCGCTGGGGCGGCGATGGCGAGTTTCTCAAGATGAGCCAGATGATGGACGTCGTGATAGACCACAATACGGTCCTGCACAGCGGCAACATCACCTGGGTTTACGGCAGCCAGAGCACGGGCTTTGTCTTTACCAACAATATCATCAAGCATAACAACTACGGCTTTATCGGTCAGGACCAAGCTCCGGGCATGGGCACTCTCAATGCTTTCTATCCGGGCATCGTCATGCGCCGCAACGTCATCGTCGGGGCCAATGCTTCCAGCTATCCGGCAGACAATTTCTATCCGGCCATTCTGGACCAGGTTATCTTCAGCAACATTTCTGCGAATGACTACACACTCTCGGCCAGCTCTCCTTACAAGGGCCAGGCCACGGATGCGACTGATGTGGGCTACGACTTTGCAGCGCTACAGGCCGCGATGGCCTCGCCCGCGCCCTCGCCGTCTCCCACTCCGACCCCGACACCCTTGCCGTCACCTTCACCTTCACCTTCACCTTCTCCATCGCCTTCTCCATCCCCATCGCCTTCACCCGCGCCCTCTCCCGAAACGCCCTACAAGGGTGCGCCTTTGGCCGTACCCGGCCTGATAGAGATTGAAGACTTTGATAACGGGGGCGAGGCGGTCGCTTATCATGATTTTGATCCGAGCAATAACGGCAACCAGTATCGCGCGGGCGGTGTTGATATCAGGGCGATGGCGAATGCCAGTAACGGATTTGTCGTCTTTAATGCGGTGGCCGGTGAGTGGCTCAAGTACGCGGTCAACATTACAGCGGCTGGCAACTATGATTTGGCCGTCCGCGCCGCATCGCGTTTTGAGGGCGGCACGTTCCATCTGGAACTGGATGGATTGGATGTTACCGGACCAATCAAGGTGGCGGCAACGGGCGCATGGCAAACATACCAGCCTGTGATGAAGACGGGAGTCAGGCTGTCGCAGGGTCTACATATCGTGCGTCTGGTGCTCGATACGAATGGCGCTGAGGGCGTCGTCGCGGATTTCGACTCAATCAGCATCACTCCGGCTCTCAACTCGCCCACGCTCGTTTCCGATGCTCTGGCGAGCGCCACCACGCTGGCCGCCAGCGTCACGACGACGGCAGCGCAGATTGAGCCTTTGATTGGCAGTATAGAGCAGTCATACGCCGTGTTTACCACAGAGGCAGCCTCTTTCGCTTCCGCTAACACGATTGACAGGGGCCTGCGCGCCGCGCTCTATTTCACACGCGCGGCATACGCTCTTGACACTGCCGATGGTCCATCCGAGAAGGTCCAGAGCCGTTTGCAGATTGCCGCTTCGCACCTCAGCCAGGTTAAGAGCCTGATGTCGCCGAGCAGCGGCGTGGCCCCGACCACCTACAGCGCGCACGCTTCGACAACGGCCATCACCTCGCCCGTCATTGGACCGGCCGACACACGCTCAAGCGCGACCTTCGCGCCAGTGCTTGCGCCCGCGAGCCTCGGCACGGTGATTGGCGATCCTGCACAAAGTCCGCTCTCCATGCAGACGGCTGCCGTCTCCTTTGCTCCGGGCGGCAAGCTGCCTTACGAGCTGGCGGGCGTGAGCGTCACGGTCGGAGGCAAAGCCGCGCAGGTGCTCTCGGTTTCGCCATCGCGCATCAGCTTTTTTGTCCCGACTGATCTTCCTGTCGGCAATGCGGAAGTGCTTATCACTTTGCAGGAAGGCTATGTCTCGCGCGGGATGATGACGATAGCTCCGCTCGCGCCCGGAATCTTTACGACGAACGGCAGCGGGACGGGCAATGCCGTCATCCTCGATTCGACCAACTTCACCGCTGGTCCATTCGAGACCAGCACCCTCAACCTGATGGGCCAGGATACACGCACGCGTCTCATGCTCTTTACGACGGGCCTCAGCAAGGGAT
>DASWMI010000022.1:0-3925 GCA_036399835.1 Pyrinomonadaceae bacterium
AACGACCATCACGCCGAGACCCTGGCTGCGCCTGAGGTTAACGAGCGGGGCTATGCTCTGCATGAAGTTGCGATGAGAGATGACCAGCAGGTCCGTGCTCTGCCCCGTCTGGTTGAGGCTGGAGGGCTGGTTGAGCACAACGCCTGCCGCCTGTTTAAACTGGTTCGCAGCAAAAGCTATCAGCGTGCGGCGGCCTTTAGAGCCGTCGCCGCTTCCGACATTAATCGCGTAGCCCGCGCCGCTCTGCTCGACGGTGGGGATAATCTCTTCTATGGCCTGCGGGTTCGTGATGTCCAGCAGGCGCAGGTTCTGTGTGGTAAAGCCTTCGACACGCGCCGTCTGGTTGGCTTTCAGGGTAAAGCGCAGAAAGTCGTTGTCTGCGCGGTAGGCGTGCGGGAAAGTGATGCGCATGTAATCGAGCAGCGTCACGTCGCCGCTCGTGCCCCCTGTCGTCAGCGTGATGGTATTGTTGCCCTCTTGCAGCAGAGAGACGCTGACCGGAACAGCCTCCACGTGATTATCGCGGTAATAAAAGTTGGACGTGCCGACCTCTGTTCCATTCAAGAGTATCTTGACATTATGAGCCTGGAGCGACGCCCCCTGAAGAGCCACTTCGATCACCGCAGGGCTTGTCGAGGTCATGTCAATGTTACGCAGGACTAGAGGCAAGGACATCGGCTGCGTCGCCACGACCTGCCCGAAGTAGTTCTCCTTTTCTCCATTGAGAAGCGAAGAAAAGTAGGTCCCGCGATCTTTTCGCTCAACCGTGTAGGAGAAGTTTTGAGGGACGGCTGCCGCGCTCCTGTGGGCCATCTCCGGCCCTTTCACCTTTTTCGCGCGGCGACGATTGCTGCGACGGCGCTTTTGCTCTATAGCCTGCTCTTCATGTTGCTCGCCGGATTGCCGTAGAGACTCCGCTGCTTGCGTCGAAGGTTGATCGGCAGACTGATTAGCAGAGAGGGGCTGAGGCGTCTCCGCGTAGAGGATGGGCTGCGGCTCTTCCCTCTTCTCTTTTTCCCGACTCTTCTTTTCAGGCAGATTCTCAGGCGCGGCGGCTGGACCAGTTGTATCCCTGTCCGGCTTGAAGATGAGAATCGGCGCAAAGACTCTCCACAGCAAGCTAGTGTTAGGGTCGAAGCCTTTTTGAACGTCGGGCGCGGGCCGCGTCGGCTGCGGCGGCGCGGGCTTTCCATTATCGGATGCTGTTCTGTTGTCGCCGACGAGGTTGATGCGCTGGCCCGGGCCGGCACCGGATGCCAGCCAGTAAACATGCGTGTCGGTCGTGGTCTTATCCAGACCCGTACCGTAAAACTCTATGTAATCTCCGGCGCCCAGATGGCCGTTGGTGCTGCGTACGAGCAAAGGCTGCTCCTGGCCGTCAACGTAGAGACGCAGGTCGTCAGCATTGGCCGAAGGGTCAAAGCCCGCGGCGACCAATTCGGGTTGAGTCAGGCGATACCAGCCGTCCTTGCGCACGAGTATCTTTGTAGAAGACTGCGCGGCGATGGCCCATTGATTATCAAGGCTCGCGGCCTGACGGGGCGTAGGCTGGCTGCCAGTGAGCGCGGCTGGACCTTCAAGCTGTATGGTCTGGCCCTCGCCGTTGCCCGTCCCCAAAACCTCAAGCTCTGCCTGCCCGGATTTCAAATTCCCCTGCACGGGCACGACAGGTCCTTTGATAGTAGTCGTGCCTTTGAGGGCTATGGATTCCAGATAATAGACGCTGTCGGTCGTGCCCTGCGGGTCATGCCAGACGTATGAGCGCCCTGCATCCAAGGCTCTGCCCTGCCCTGCCGAGAGCGCAGAGCCAGCGATGAGAAAGGAATTGACCTGCGCGCGGTGACCCTGTTGTTCGCGGTAGAGATTGAACCCTAAGTTATCCAGCTCAAAGCTTGTGCGCCATTGGACCAGGACACCGTTGCTGCCGAAGGTCGCAGTCAGCGAGGAGACCCTGGCAGCAGCCTCATCCTGTTTGCCGTTCGCAGTAAAGCTTGAAGGTCTGCCCGGGTTGTCAGACTGCGGGCTGCGAGCTGCATCTGGAATAAATTGTGAAGGGGTCGCGGGCGTTGATGTTTGAGTCGAAAGAGTGAGAGCCAGAGCGGGAACGACAAAGAATGCTGCGACAACAAAGGATAGGATGAGAAGGATACTGGCTAAACTTCTAGGGCGGCGGCTCTTCATTTAAAACTCCTGGCTCGCAGACCACATTAAAAGATGGGACGAGTCCTTGTCATACACCTCTTGCAACACATCTGCTGGAAAATTTGCTATCGCTGGTTCGGGGACAACGAAGGACCAATGAATGGTCAGCGAGACTGTCTGTCAATATTGTCTTGTTGTGAAGCCGTCTAAAGCTTAGCCCGAGAGGACTCTTCAAGCACCAATATGCTCTTCTCTTATAGCATATTGCCGAAGAGATGCAAGCGCCGGAAAGGCTGTCTATCCCTGCTCTCTCAATTTCGATGGCAGATGCCTGAGAAACTGCGCTGTCCGCGAAAGACAGTTGCCGATTTGAAATGGCAGCCGGGGAAGATTGTTAAATGGTCCCTCAAGACTAATCGTCGCAGTAATCGGGTCGGGCCAGCGTTGACGCATATCTTTTAAGAGGCCGCGCGGGTTGCGTAAATAGCTCGACATGGGCGCGCTGTGTCTCGTCGGTGCTTGCAGGTTGGCGTAAGGCGTCTCCCACTGTCTGAGCACATTCGGCACGAGCCACTTCGGCAAATTTCTGGTCCAGGCAGCAAACGGCAGGTCGTCAATCTCCGCGCCGAGCAGTTGATGAGCCAGCCCGATGGTCGAAGTAATCCACTTGGCGCGCCTTTTATCTTGGCCCAGGCAGGCTTGCCAATCAAAATCGCTGGACCGAGTTTCGATTGCCACGCCGATGTCGCAGAGCCACAGCGGACGCCATGCTCCATGCTTGAGCAGATGTATGGAGAGCAGCGCCAGGTGGTCCTCTGCTCCCATCAAACGCACCTCTACCTCTTCAAGTTGGACCAGCCGAGAACGTGCGAACAAGTCGTCCACACTGCGATCTTGAATCTCCGAAAAGCCCTGATGTAGATCAACCCAGTATTTCTTTCCTTCGGGACTCGCCAGGACATCCTCTGCTCTGCGGTACTGCTCGGGCCGCACACAAATATCCATATCGCCGTAGGGACGCAGAGCAGCATCAGGGTAAAGCCGCGCCATGGCCCAGCCCTTCGCCAGCAAAGGCTCGACGCCCGCGGAGCGCAGCAGCTCTATGGCTCCCTTGATGTCTCTTTGGTGTACCGAATCACGCAGCAGCAGCAGGCGGTAGGATTGCTCAAGCTCTCTCGCGGCCTCTCTATCTTTTAACTGGCTGGAACGGCTGATTCGCCACCAGCCGAGGGCCGCAGCGCCTGAGCCTTGCAGCAATGGAGCAACCTGGTCCAGTTCTGAGGCGGATATTTCGAGGGGCGGAGGATTAGTGCGCCAGGAGCGATTGAGAATCTCGGCTATCAACTCGCTTCGCCGCCCGACAAGAGCTTTCGTCATAAATGAATTGCGGACGGTCGCGCAACGAATAAGGTAAGGAGAAGGAACAGTTCTGGACCAGCCCTCAAAGCTGCATCAAAGAGAGGCGGAGGATTACTTATTCGCGCTCTCTTCTCAACGCATCGAGCGCCGCCAGACTGGACCACCAAGGATATTTCTTCGAGCGCGGCTTCGCCTTGGCCTTATGTGCAGATACCACCGGAACAGATACCGCTCAAACAATCCGCTGGCACTGTACAGGGGCCGCCCGGGCCTTGCTGTGTCGCGGCCTGAGCAGCCGTGGGAGCGATAATCGAACTCACCACAGGCACCGCCACTGCCGCCGCCACTCCCAACGTCCTCATCATCTGCCTTCTGTTTACCGCCTGTGCCGCCAGCGGGAAACTCACCCTCTCTTCCAACAGAT
>DASWMI010000023.1:0-2743 GCA_036399835.1 Pyrinomonadaceae bacterium
ATGTGCAGGACGATTGTCTGAGGGCGAATCTTCATCAGGCGTTGGTAGAGCCACAGAACCTTCTCAACAGGGCTGATTCCGAGAGGGCAGAGGTGACATCTTTGCATCAGCCCCGTGAGCAGGTTGAGCTTGTCGCGCCCGACCTGTAAAGAGTCGAGCCATTCCGAGCTGATTAGAGACTGCTCGATGCCGCCCCACCTTTCAATCGTCTCGCTCCAGGCCAGCATGATCTCCGTGTGCCCACCGGTATCGAGCACGTTGCTTGTCAGGTGGACCAGCCGCGCAGGGGCTTTGGTCACAGAAGCTGTGGTCTGAGGAGGGATGCGTGCGGTGTGGCGGCGCGTAATCTCTTCGGCAATGCGGGGCAGCGCCTCTTCAATCTCCGCATCAATCCACCTGCCGAAATGATGCGCCCAACCGATTTGAGCCGCGATGAAGAGCCAGAAGAGAGCATCATCAAAAGCCCCGCGCCTCTCCGCCTTCAACCCTCTTCGCTTACATTTTTCATAGGCGGCCAGGCGGCGCTCAGCTTCTTCTTCGCTCTCATTTGCCTTGCGCGACATGGTATTGATTCAAGAGCTTTTCATTCATCGTCTTTGTTCATCGGCCGAATGTCGAGATGGCCTGGACCACCTGGTCCATTTCCGCCCTCGACAGATGAGGCCCCATCGGAAGACTGAGAATCTCCCGCGCCATCTTTTCGGCGACGGGAAAGCTTCCGGCCCCGTGGCCCATCTCCGCATAAGCCTGCTGTAGATGAGGCGGCACGGGATAATGAATCAGCGTGCCTACGCCGCTCTCAGCGAGATGCTTTTGCAAAGCATCTCGCTCGGGGTGGCGCACGACGAAGAGATGCCAGACGGGGTCTACTTCATCAGGCACTTGAGGCAGGACCAGATCGGGCACACCCTCCAACGTCTCAAGGTAATATCGAGCGACACTTTTGCGACGCTCGTTCCACTCTTCAAGCCGCTTGAGCTTGACGCCGAGCAGCGCGGCCTGCAATTCATCGAGGCGCGAGTTGAAGCCCTTGAGCTCATGATAATACTTGACGCGCGAGCCTATGTTGCGCAGTAGTGAAACCTTCTCGGCCAGCTCCGCGTGGTTCGTCACGACAGCTCCGCCGTCGCCGAGCGCCCCCAGATTTTTGCCAGGATAAAAGCTGAACCCTGCGGCATCTCCGAGCGTACCCGCGAGCCTCTCCCTGTAACGCGCGCCGTGCGCCTGCGCGGCATCCTCTATCACCTTGATGCCGTAAGGCTCTGCAATCTTGTTAATCTGGTCCATGTCCGCCGGTTGGCCGTAAAGATGTACGGCGATGATGGCTTTGGTCCGGGGCGTGATGGCCGGCTCTATCAAGGCGGGATCCAGGTTATAGGTCCTGTCGTCAGGCTCTACAGGAACGGGGGTTGCGCCCGCGTAAGAGACGGCGAGCCAGGTGGCGATGAAAGTATTGGAAGGCACGATGACTTCATCGCCCGGCCCGATGTCCATCGCGCGTAGGATGAGATGCAAAGCGTCGAGGCCGTTGGCGACACCGATACAATGGGCGGCTTGGCAGTATGATGCGAACTCCGCTTCAAAGGCTTCGACCTCTTTGCCGAGCACATACCAGCCGGACGCGAGCGTGCGCTGCGCAGCCGTCTCCAGCTCGTCCTTCAGCTCTCTATAAACGGCGGACAGATCGAGAAAGGGAACTTTCATTTGTCGGTTCTCACGGCTTTGATGAAATCAGTATACTCGCGGTAGTAATCGGCCTCATCGAAATAGTCAGAGGCCAGCACCATGCAGACGGAGCCCGATGAAAAATTATCAAGGTCGCGCCAGACCATAGGGCAGATGTAGAGACCGTAGTAAGAGCGGTCCAGGTGGTATCTCTGCTTGGTGTAGCCGTCATCGAGAAGGACATCGAAGCTGCCGGACATGGCAATCATAAGTTGGTGTAGCTGTTTGTGTCCGTGACCCGCCCTGGTCGCTCCGCCCGGCACGTCGTAGAGATAATAGACACGTCGAATCTCGAACGGGACATGGCGACCGGCTTCGATAAAGGTCAGGTTGCCGCGCGGGTCCGTGATCTTCGGCAACTCTATAATCCGGCATTCCTTAAGGCTCATGCTGGCCCTCAAGACTTGAGATTGATTTCGTAGAATTCGTGGACCACTCCGCCTGCGCCAAACTCCGTCTTAAAACGATAAAGGCCGGAATTCAGAGAGCGCCCCTCATCCTCGTTGCTGTTGCCGAAATCGAAATAGCGAGCGCCCCTCAGCTTAGCCTTCTCAATGCAATACTCGAAGACGGCATCGAGCGCGCAGCTATCATAGCCCGCCTGGCTCGAAGCAGTATATTGCGCGTGGACCACTCGCGGGCTATTGAAGAGCACGACGCCCGCGACGATTTCGGATTCGAGCCGGGCCGCGACAAACTCTATCTGGTCCGGGAAGCGAGAATGCAGCAGCGATATTTCGTTCACCGAGTGGACGGGCTGTAATTGATATTTGCGCGCGAGGTTGTCCGTCAGCACCTCCCAGAAGGCGGCCATCAGCTCCGGTCCTTCGACTATCTCGATGCCGCTTTTGAGAGCCTTCCTCACGCCTCTCCTGCGCCGCTGGCTAACTTCTCCGCGCTGGTCCAGGTCAATCGCGCACGACAGGTCGCAGCGATAACGCACGGCGTTGATGCGAAATAGAGAATAGATGTCGTCGCCGGACGGCGAGCGATGATAGATGTGCGGCACGGCCTTGTA
>DASWMI010000024.1:0-13536 GCA_036399835.1 Pyrinomonadaceae bacterium
TTTCAGGAAGGCTTGCCCGTGGCCGAGGCCATCAAGGTGCTCGACTTTGGGCTGGCGAAGATTAAGTCCGGTGAACTTCTGGGGTCATTTGTGCAGGCGAAGACGAGCGGGTTGATGGGCTCGCCCTTCTACATGGCTCCCGAACAGTGGTCCGATGAAGAGCCGGACGCGCGCGCGGACATCTACTCGCTCGGCGTGATTCTCTACCAGATGCTCGGCGGCGATGTGCCCTTCAAAGGCTCTTCCGTCCCTTCGATTATGAAGAAGCATCTGACGATGGAGCCGCCGCCGCTGAGCACGCTCGGCGTACAGGTCTCTCCGGCGGTCGAGTCTGTGGTCCGCCACGCGCTCGAAAAAGAGCCTGAGAGACGGACTCCTTCCGTCTCGACGCTGGTCGCGGAACTGCGCGAGGCCATCGGGACGACCGCGCTCGGCACAGGCTCTTTGAGAAGACAGACCGGCCCGATTGACCCTGAATCGCAGACCGTCCTTTCGATCCCGCACATCTCCATGTCTTCGGGGCAGGCCGGTGGCGACGGAACGATTGTTCGCGTGCTGACGAACCCGCCGCAATCGCGTGTTTACATCAACAGTATTTCGGTCGGGCTGAGCGACGACACTGGACAGCTCATCGTGCCGGACCTGCCGCAGGGCCTGCATCACGTGCGCGTCGTGCACGAGGGTTACGCTGACTGGGAGGACCAGATCGAGTGCAACGGCGGCGACTGCATGATAGAGGCGCGGCTTGAAGACCTCTTGATCGCAAGCATGCCGGGCGACCCGCTTGCGGGCACGATTACGGATAACGCGCTCGATGAAAAATCTAAGCAGGAGCTACAATCTTCGCTGGCCGAGCATCAACGCGAAAGGGAAGGGCGGACAGCGACGGGAAATCTGGACCAGTCCGCAGGGACAGGCTCTTTATCATCCGTACACGCGCAGACGCCCGAGACGGGTCGCAGCTCCACTCAGCCGCAGCTTCATCTGGCGACGCAGGTGATGGACGAGAACAGCCTGCGCGGAGCACAGGGGCAGGTCACCGTGCTGCCCGAGCAACAACGCGCGGCTGGTGCTGCTGCTGTCGGCTTGCCGTTTGCGCCCGCAAAGAAGAAATCTTCC
Source organism: Pyrinomonadaceae bacterium (assembly GCA_036399835.1). Lineage (GTDB taxonomy): Bacteria > Acidobacteriota > Blastocatellia > Pyrinomonadales > Pyrinomonadaceae > DASYML01. The sequence continues at coordinate 1,120 of DASWMI010000024.1, forward strand.
TTGCCGCTGGTCCTGGCTTCTCTGGCCCTGGTGCTCCTGGTCGGAGGCGGTGTCGGCGGATATTTTATGCTCAGACCTAAGCCAGCCGTCGTCACTCCGCAAGACCCGCCTGGCAAACAACAGAACGGCAAACCGACCGTCGCCATGCATGAGACGGTCGAAATCCCCGGCGGCACGTTTCAGATGGGACGCAATGGCGGCACGCCCGCCGAGACGCCCGCGCATAACGTGACCGTCAACACCTTCGCCATAGATAAGACTGAGGTGACTAACGCGGAGTATGCAGAGTTCGCGCGCGAGACCGGACACGCGCCGCCTGAAGAATGGCTCGGAGGCAAAGTCCCTGCGGGTCAGGACCAGATGCCCGTCGCCGGAGTCTCGTTTGAAGACGCGCAGGCTTTCGCCGCCTGGCGCTCAAAGCGTGAAGGCGTGACCTATCGCTTGCCGACCGAAGATGAATGGGAATACGTGGCGCGCAACGGCGACCAGAACGACCTTTATCCCTGGGGCAATGCCTGGGTCGGAACTAACGCCGTGACGAAGGAAGCCGGCGTCGCCTCGCCGCAGCCGGTCGGCTCTTTCCAGTCGGATAAAACGCGCTGGGGAGTCTATGACGTGATGGGCAACGTGCGCGAGTGGACCTCTTCAAAAGCCTCTTTCTATCAGGGGAATAAAAATCAAGTGCCTGTGGCGACACGCGATTGGATTATCGTGCGCGGCGGGTCTTTCGTCAGCGATCACAGGGAGATTCCAATCTCTGCGACCTACAGAGACTGGTTTGCGCCTGCGACTAAGCATCCGACAATCGGTTTTCGTCTCGTGCGCGTTCAGCAGTAAACAAAGGTGCGCGCATCGAGCGCCCCTTTTTCTTCGTCATGCTTTGGCAGTTTGACTTGGCCCATCAAGAATCAGCGAGCGTCTTTGTGCACGCGAGACAAACTTAGCCCGGGCTTCGACAACCGGATTCAAGAGAGAAGACGATGAACAGAGCTTATAAATTGATGCTTCCAGTTCTGGCGGGCTGTGTGATGTTTATGCTGGCCGCAGCCTTGAGCGCGCAGGAGGTCGGCGGCGACCTGGGCGGCAGCACGGGCATCTTCAGGCCGAAGAACCCTGAGACCAAACGGCGCACGCCGAGAAACCTGCGGCCCGTCACGAAACCCGTCGCAAAACCCGGCGCTGGCACTCCCGGCGGCTCAAGAAGACCCGCGCTCACGCCTGCCGAAATAGAGGAGCGCGTCGAGGATGCGCTTGATGATGGCAACGAGGCGCGCGATGCTCGCAAATACGCGGAGGCCGAAAAGGCTTACCGAGAGGCTTACGCCCTCAAGGCCAATGACGCGCGTGCCACCTACGGTCTCGGCAACGTCTACACGGACCAGCAGCGTTGGGATGATGCCGAGAAGGCTTACAGGCAGGCGAGCGGCGCTGACCCCAGGAATGCTGATGTCCTGGTCGCGCTCAGTTATGTACTGGTCCAGCCGCGCACGGCGGCGGGTAACGCCAGACGGTTTGCCGATGCCGAACAGTTTGCGCGGCGCGCGATACAGCTACAGGAATCGAACGCCATCGCTTACGACCGTCTGGGAGCGGCGCTCGAAGCGCGCGGCATCTTCAACGCCGATACGGAGCAGGCTTATCGCAAGGCCGTCGAGCTTGACCCGCAGTTCGCCGTCGGTCATGTGCATCTCGCCAGGCTGCTCAGAAGATCGAACCGCGCGAGCGAGGCGGAGCCTCTCTACAAACGTGCCACCGACCTGGCGAAGGACGCGCCGACGCTGGTTCTCATCGCGGACGCGCTCCAATCCGAGCAACGTTGGGATGATTCAGAGCCTGTCCTGCGCCGCGCGCTTGAGCTTGATGCGCGCAATCCGGGCGCGCTCTTTCTGCTGGGCCGGATGTTCACCGTCAAAAGAAATTATGCGGAGGCCGAAACCTTTCTCAAGCGCGCGATAGAGATCAGCCCGCGCTCGTTTCAGCCTTACAATATTCTCGCCACAGCTTACCTGGGCGCTGAACGCTATGAGGATGCCGAGCAGACTTACGTGCGCGCAGCCGAACATGCTTCAGCCGGAGACCGCAAGCAACTGGCGGGCGCGTATGGGCTGGGCGGCGTCGGCGACGGCTACATGAAGGCCGGGCGCGCAGCCGATGCCGTGCGCGCCTACGGGCGTGCGCTGCAACTCGACCCCGCGAATACGGAGTTGCAAGGCAAGCTGGCAGATGCTCGCGGTAAAATTAAATAAGGGATTCGAGAATTGATGAGGGCCTCTGCGATGAGCGATGACAAGATTGAGCTATTGATTCAATCGAAGCATTCACTCAAATCATTTATCCCTCATCCTTCATCCCTGACTTTCATTCCTTCTTATTCGAGGCTTCAAGATGAAACGTTGTCCAAGCTGTAATCGCACTTACGCGGACGATAATCAGAAATTTTGTACGCTTGACGGCGGGCGTCTGGTCACTGAAATGCAGGGAACCATGACGCTCAACGATTACGAGATGAATTTCGACCCGAACGCGACCGTTCGCACCGAGCTGTCCGAGCTGGATGTGCCCCCGCCACAGCAGCCCGTCCCGTCTTACACGCCGGATTTGAATTCGACGCTCGCAGATTCGCCGCCGCAGACCAGCACCATACGCCGTCAGGAGACTGGACCAACGGGGCTGCACACGACGCCGCCCGCGCCCGTCTCGCAGCAAACGCAAACTACTCCGTCGCCTGACCCGGAAGAGCAAGACATCTCAGCTCCCTTGCAGGATTTAGCGCAAACCTCTCAACCTTTGCCGCCGCCGCCGCAAACGCCCGTCCCCGCCTCTGATTTCGGGGCCACGGTCGCCAACGAGCCGCTCGCGCCATCCTTTCCGCAACCGCAAGCGCCCGTTCAGCCGTCGTCGTCTCTTGAGCAGCCTGCGCAGGCCGCCGCCGCCGCTCAGCCCGCGCGCAAATCCAGAATGGGACTCATCCTCGGACTCATCGGAGGCTTTCTCGTTTTAGCGATTGCCATCGCCGCCGTCCTTTTCTTTACCGTCATCAAGCCGCGCTTTCTGGCGAATGCCAATACGAACGTCAACCAGAATACGAACACAGGACCTAACACGAACGCTAACGCTAATGAGTCCGGCGGCGCGAACGCCAACGGCAATCCGGGCGGCAACATCAACGTGGGCAGCGACACCGTGCTCAACGCGCCTCCGGTCGCGCCTCCGCCAGGCTCCGCGAGGTTTGTCAATTCGAGCGCGAGCTTGGACGGTAAGCTCGCAGAGCATTACACGGACTTCTCTTTCTACTATCCGCAGGGTTGGACCAAAGACCCTAAATCCGGCATCTCCGGGGCGAGCAACTTCGTCAAGGTCGAGCGCCTCAAGCCTCCGGATATTACGCAGGAGAATTTCGCCGTCGGCTGGTATCAATCGAGCGGGACGTTCGAGGGCGATCAAGAACGCTTTCCCAAGCTGGTTGAAATCCTCAATTCGACCTTTGCCAAAAATAGCCAGAGCTTCCCTGAATACCGCAAGGTCTCCGAGGGGGAAACCAGCATCGGTCTCTACAAGGGATACGAATTCCGCTTTGAGAGCGTGGTCAGGAATACTGCCAACGGCGATGTCAAGCAATGGGGACGGGTCGTCTTCCTTCCCCCCGGCGGCACCGGCGAAAAGAACGGCGTCACGCTCCTGATGCTCGCCACCTCGCTCGCGCCGGAACTCGCGAGCGCAGACGATGTCGGCACGAAGGGCGAGCTGCCCATGATTCTAGAGACATTCAGATTCGGTAAAGAACAATAAAGCAGGGAACGCGGGAGAGGTGGTCAGTAAAAAAGCTCTTTAATGGCCCATCCCTAAAACCCACTGATTCCTAATCCCCAACTAATTATGAAAATCGTACTTGTCGAAGAGCGCGTCGGGCAGCAACCAGCCGAGCGCGCGTATGAGGGTGAATCAATCAAGGTCGGGCGTGACCCCGCTACCTGCCAGATTGTTTTCGACCAGAGGGAATGGCCCATGGTCTCGCGCAAGCACGCGGAGTTTCGCCTGCGCGAAGGTCGCTGCATGCTGGCCGATGTCGGCTCGCGCTTTGGCACTTTCGTAGACGGCCAGAGAATCGCAGAGCCTGCGGAAGTCAGACAGGGTGCGCGCGTGCAATTCGGCGCGGGTGGACCAGTGCTGCGCGTCGTCAGGTTTGAGCAGGCGGTCCAGCCGGCCTCCGCTCCCGTGCAGGACCTCGGAGGCATGGAGACTCAGCGCGACATGGCCGTTGACCCTGCCGAAGTCAAAGCCATCCAGCAGGCCGCCGCATACAAAGCGCAGGGCGGGCAACAACAGGCCGTGACGCAGTCGCAGCCTGCCGTCCAACGCCCAGCGCCGCCCGTCAAGCCTCCCGTCGCATCGCCGCCCGCGATTATCGAGATGGTCAACGTCGCCACGGGCAAGCTCGAACGCATCACGCTGACTAAAGAGATAACCCGGCTCGGACGTGACCACGAGATGGACGTGGCGCTGGATGCTTCTTCAGCGGTCGTCTCGCGTCGCCATGCCGAGATTAAGCGCATGCAGGGCCAGTATGTCCTCTTCGACCTCGGTAGCTTTAACGGCACGCTCATCAACGAACAGCGCATCACGCAGCCGACCCCGCTCTTCGACGGCGACCGGATACAGCTCGGGATGGGTGGTCCAATCGTGCGCTTTGTAGACCCGGCGCATCCCGCGCCCGTGGGAGCGCAGTTTGCGGGGCAGCGCGTCGTGAGCGGAATCGGCGAGGTCGCCGTCGCCCCGGGCGTCAATCCTGCGCAGAGCGCTCCCGGTGCGCTGATTTCGGGCCAGCACACGATGTTTCTTAACAAGCCCGAGTCGGGGGGCTTGAAGCCGCCAGAGGTGGTCGCCGCCGACGGCGTGCAGCAGCATCTCCTGATGCAGCGTCTCTTTGAAGGCCGCGCGCAGCTCACGATAGGCCGCGCGCCGGACAACGATATACAGCTCGACGGGCTGCAAATCTCCAACCATCACGCGCGCGTCATCAACTCCAACGGCAGCGTCGCGATTGAGGATGTCGGCTCGACCAACGGCGTCTATATCAACGGCGTGCGCATCACTGCTCGCCGCGTCATACAGGACCGCGATGTGGTCCAGATTGGACCATTCGTCCTGCAAGCCGACCCGCAGCGCGGCGTCGCCGTCTTCGACACGCGCTCGAAGACGCGTATAGATGCGATAGACATCACGAAGGTCGTCGCGAATCGTTCGGGCGGCGGGAAGATCAAGCTGCTTGATGATGTGGACCTGACCATCAACCCGAACGAGTTTGTCGGCCTGCTTGGTCCTTCGGGCGCCGGCAAGTCTACGCTGATGGACGCGCTCAACGGTATGCGTCCCGCCACAGAGGGGCATGTCTTAATCAATAACCTGGACCTCTATCAGCACCTCGACTCGCTCAAACAGTCCATCGGCTATGTCCCGCAGGACGACATCATACACCGCGAGCTGACGGTCTATCGCACGCTCTATTACGTCGCGCGCCTGCGTCTTTCGCGCGATGTCTCGACGCAGGAGATTGACCAGATCGTCAACGAAGTGATGGACGTGACGGGTCTTTCCGAAAGGCGCGATGTCCCTGTCGGCCAACTTTCAGGCGGGCAGCGCAAACGCGTCTCCATCGCCGTCGAGCTGATTACGAAGCCCTCCGTCATCTTCCTTGATGAGCCGACATCGGGTCTTGACCCCGCGACCGAAGAGAAGATTATGAGGCTCTTCCGCCAGATCGCCGAATCCGGGCGGACCGTCATCCTGACAACGCACGCGATGGAGAACGTCAAGCTCTTTGACAAAATCGTCGTCATGATGAGAGGCAAGCTGGTCTTCTACGGCTCGCCGAAAGAGGCGCTGGCCCACATCAAGGCCGACAGCTTCAAAGACCTCTACGACAAACTGGAAGCGCCGATTGACGAGCGCATCGCGAAGCTGCCTTTCCTCCCGCAGGATGCCTCTAAGGAGCAGAAGCAGGCGCGCAAGCTGGAGAAGGAGAGAATCTCCGAAGAGGTCGCGGAAGAATGGAAGCAGCGTTTCCAGCAGACGGAAATCTATAAGCGCAACGTCAAGCAGCCGCTTGAGCGCGTGCGGCCCGAAACGCAAGGGGCTGCCCCGGCCAAGCGTCGCCCGACCGTCACGGATTCGTTGCGGCAGTGGGGCACGCTCGCGCGCAGATATATGGAGGTCTTAGGACGCGACAGGTTTAACCTGCTGATTCTTTTCGCGCAGGCCCCGATTATAGCCCTCCTTACCTACATCGTCGTCAGCAGCACGGCGACGCGTGACTTTCCTTATTTTGTGCTCTCGCTGGTCGCCGTCTGGTTTGGCACGAGCGTTTCCGCGCGCGAGATTATACGCGAGCGCGCAGTCTATAACCGCGAGCGGATGGTCAACCTGGGCCTGCTGCCTTATGTCGGCTCAAAGCTTTTCGTGCTCGCTCTGATAGTCGGCGTGCAATGTACACTACTCTTCGGCTCGCTCAAGCTCTTTGACCTCGCGGGGGAATCCGGTCTCGTAGGCTTTAAGCTGCCGGGCGTACTCTTCGGCATCCCGCAACTTATCGTCATGATCCTGACGGGAATGGTCGGCATCGCGCTCGGTCTCTTTATCTCGTCCATCGTCAAAACCTCCGAGATGGCGACGAGCCTCGTCCCGCTCATCCTGATTCCGCAGATACTCTTCTCGGGGCTGGTCGGTGTGCCGACCGGACTCTCAAAGCTCGTCGGGCTGACGATGCCCGCCACCTGGGCCTTTGACGAGATTAAGCGCCTCTCCTGGCTCGATACTGTGGAAGAGGAAGGCTCTGACCCGACCGGACCAAATCGCGGTCGCGGTCTCAAGAAGCACACGGAGGATTTGAACGACCAGAATCTCTCGAAGGCGCGCAAAGATGTGGACAACTACAGGCAGGATGCCGAGGACGCGCAAAAAGATTTTGAGACGAAGATGAATGATTACGTGCGCGACGTGCAGCGGGACCCCTCGCTCGAAAAGCCCACCGCGCCCAAGCTTAACTCTCCTCCGAAAGTCCCCGAAGCCGTCAAGGTACCGCCGGACCTGAGCAACTACATAGAGTTTCTGCATCCCTGGGGCAACCTCCTGCTCAATCCGATTGTGCTCTTTATGATGTTCTTCGGGCTGGTCATCGCCACCATCATCGCCCTGCGCGCGCAGGACATAGGATAAAGAGTAAGGGCAAGACGAAAGACGAAAGCTCCCGGCAAAGCTTTCTGGCTTGATTTAATTCTCTTCAGCTTTACTTGCGTCTTTCATCCTTCGTCTTGCCCTTTTGCCTTCCGGCTTGACCGCGTGCATCGAGTCACGTAGTTTACAAACGGAGCGCACGTAGCCTGGACCAATTCGTTGAGGTCGCGGCGCTGGCAGGAAAAAGAGTCCGGCTTCGAGAAAGCTTTAATGGATTATGCGATCTGTCTTGATGCTCATCTTAGGGTTGCTTACAGCGTGCGGGCCGTTTGGCATCGCGGCGGTCAATGCGCGCTTGCCTCTCGGCAAACTGGTCCAGGAGAGTTTCCCCACGCCACCCACAGACCGCACGCTTATTTACACGGGAGCGGGGAATGCAGAGTTGCGTGCGCTGCCCTTTGAAACAGGCACGACCCCTTTGCGCGTGGATGTGGCGGCGGGCAGCGATAAGGTGAGCCGCCTGGATTTGAAGGGCGAGCGCGCGGCAACTGTTATCACGGATAGCTTGCCGCATTTCTATCTGTTCGTGCCGGACGAGGCCAGCCCGCATCCGCCGTTGCTGGTTCGCCTCTCGCAAAGGCACGGCGCGCGTCGCGCTACCGTCGTGGCACAGCGCGGGCAGCGCGGGTTCGCGGTCGCTTCGGAAGAGATAGTCAAGCCGCGTTATAGAGTGCTCGGGCGCGAGGGCGGGATGATCTTTCTGGAAATCTGGCCGCGCGAGCCGCTCGTCGCTGGCGAGTATGCCTTCGTCGGCTCGGAGCTATCGCGCATCGCCGCCTTCAGCATCAAGTAGCGCCGCTCTCATCTAAGATTTATCTGTCAGACAAAGGAAATATCAATCATCATGGCTTCTTCAAAGTCGCTTCAAAATAGAGAGAGATTCTGGACCCCCGTGCGTCTCGCTTTGACCTGTACGGTACTGGCGCTGCTGGCAGCCTTCGGCGCATCCAGTTGCAGCTCGACGCCCCCGACCGAGAGCGGCAAAGCCAACGCCAACGCGCCCAAAGCTAATTCGCCGACCGTCACCATCTCAAGCGGAAGACCCGCTGCGGCTCCCCCTCCGACAGCGCCCTCTTTAGTATCTCCGGTCTCTCTGCCCGCTGGCCTGAGCGAGATGCCTCTGAGCCTGCTTGACGGCAAGACCATCAAGCTCTCAGACTTCGCGGGCAAAGTCGTGGTGCTCAACTTCTGGGCCACCTGGTGCGGGCCTTGCCGCGCAGAGATGCCCGAGCTAATCCGTCTCTACAGTGATTACAAAAACAGGGGCGTGGAGGTGATAGGGGTCGCTTCAAAGCAGAATGATGCCAGTTTGGATGAGGTCAAGAAGTTTGTCCGGCAGATGAATGTCAATTACAAGATAGTCTATGAGGATGGAAGTTTTGCGCCTCCGCTGCTGCAAGCGATTCATGCTCGCGGCGTCATCCCGCAAAGCGTCATCCTCTCTCGCACAGGACAGGTCATAGAACACAAACAGGGCTATAACCCGGCCATGACCCCGGCCCAATTACGCGACGTGATTGAACAGGCGCTAAAAGGATAAAGGCGAACGCGACAAAGATGAAGGATGAGCTAAAAGAGCTGATTCTTTTGACTGACTGGACTATCGGACCAAAGAATATATAAATCAACAGGCCGATAGCTTGTCCTTCATCCTTCACCGGTCCTGATTCATCTCTGCCGCGTTCAACTTTACTGCTTATTCTTTTCGCTCTGCTGGTCCAGCTCCTGCTTGCTCTCGTCAATCAACTGGCGACTCTCGCGCTCAAGCTCTTTGTCTTCGAGTCCCTGCGCGACGCTCTCTTTAGCGCGGCCTTCGGCAAGTTTCATCTCAGACTGCACGCGCTCTTCAACCTGGTCAATCGGCGCAGGCTCGCCCGTCTCTTCCTGCGTGACAACCTTGTCCTTATCTATCTCCATAAATGCGTCCTCCATGAATATCTATATTTAAAGGGGGCGGCTGCATCGTCTCATCACTCTCGCCGCCGGGTCAAACGTGCGTCAAGCAGATTTCCGGCATCAAGCTCCGCCTATTTTTGAGTTGAGTAAGGTTTGATGAGGCCGCAGAAATGAATAAGGCCGACAAGCCCTCGCAACTCGTCGGCCTTATAACTCTCTAGGTTCCTTATTAGGGGATTAGAGGGTAGCCACACACTACGCCTATCTGCGCCCGCCGTCAAGCAAAGAGGTACGCCGCCGTACAGAGCCAGCCCGCTTGAGCATCTCTCTTGCGCTCCGGTTGAATTTTGTCAAGGGCTTCAAGCCTTATGCTAAGATGCGCCGGAGCATGTCAAAGGGGCGAACAGATTTGGAGCAAGCGGAAAGAGAGCGAGCCGAGTGGGTCGAGGCGACCCTGCGCGAGATGAGTTTGGAAGAGCGCGTCGGGCAGCTTTTGATGCCTGCCACGACCGGCGTCCTGATGCATGAGGACGGTGAGCAGTATGGGAAACTGGTCCAGGCCATAGAGCAACTGGGCGTCGGCGGCTTTATCATCTACAACGGTGATGCCCTGACGACAGCCGCATTGACCAACCGTCTGCAAACGCGTGCGCGCGTCCCGCTCCTCTTCGGCTCTGATTTTGAGGGCGGAGTCGGGATGCAACTGCGCGGCGGCACGCGCCTGCCGCGCGCGATGGCGCTGGCCGCCACGGGCGATACGGAGTCTGCCGCCGAAGCCGCGCGCATCACTGCGCGTGAAGCTCGCGCGATAGGCGTTCACGTCAACTTCTACCCGGTCCTTGATGTCAATAACAATCCCGCGAATCCGATTATCAATACGCGCGCTTTCAGCGATGACCCGGAGATGGTCGCCCATTGGGGCACGGCATTTATACGCGCCGCGCAGGACCAGGGACAGCTTGCGACGGCCAAGCATTTTCCGGGTCACGGCGATACTTCGCTCGACTCGCATATTCTGCTCCCGACGCTGGACCTGCCGCGCGAGAGGCTTGAGTCAATCGAATGGCCTCCTTTTCGCGCGGCCATTCAAAGGGGAGTCCGCGCGGTGATGACTGCTCATATCGCCGTGCCTTCGCTCGACACAGAGGCCGGAGAGCGGCGGCCTGCGACGCTCTCGCCAGTGATTGTCGAAGGGGTTCTGAGAGGCGAGCTGGGATTCGACGGGCTGATCTTCTCGGATGCGCTGGACATGGGCGCGGTGGCGAACAGGTACGAGCCTGGAGAAGCAACCGTGCGGACGATTGAGGCCGGATGCGATGTCGCGCTGCTTCCGGTTGATGTCAGCCGCTCGCATCAGGCCGTCTGCGATGCCGTGGCGGGGGGACGCCTGACGCGCGAGCGTGTGGACCAGTCCGTGCGCCGCGTGCTACAGGCAAAAGCCTGGTGCGGCCTGCAACGCGAGCGACTGGTCTCGCTGGACCGGGTTTGGGATGTGGTCGCCAACCCTACACACATCTCTACGGCGCGCGAGCTGTTTGAGCACGCCGTGACGCTCATACGCGACCCCGTCGGACTGCTGCCGCTGGAAAAAAGGCGCGTCGTGGCAATTATTCTCAAGGATGCCATGCCGGTCTGGGCCTATGCTTTACGCGAGCCAGCGGGCGCGCGTTTCTCAAAAGGGGCCGTCTCACACTTTCAAGCGAAGCTCATAGAGTCCGGCGCTGAAGCAGCCGATACGGACCAGATACTCGAAGCGACTCGCGGATGTGATGTGGCGCTCGTGGCCGTCTGCGCGCGCGTTGCAGCCTACAAGGGAAGCGTCGCGCTGGCGCAGGCGCACGCGAAGGTTTTACAGGCGCTGGACCAGGCGGGGTTGCCGCTCGTCGTCACCGTCCTGGGCAATCCTTACGTGCTGCCGCACATGCCCGAAAGGGCCGCGACGCTGCTCACCTTCGAGTCGGCGGTCGAATCCGAAGAGGCCGCGATACGCGTCATCGCCGGAGAGATTCCCGCGCGCGGGCGCTCGCCCGTCCGTTTGCCGCTCTGAACAAAGCGAGCGAGCGTGGCTCCTTTCAGAAACCGTAGCCCGAGTGCGCTCTAAAGACAGGATGGCTGGAACAGAACAGAAAGCTCGCCCTTCATCTTTAAGCCGGCAACCCTCGGAGAAGGGAGGCCGGAGTATTTCCGGTCCATCTTCATCTGGTCCAAATCTATGGCGCCGCGTGCTCTCGGACAGCAGCGTGCGCGCGGCTCTCTTCGCTTTCGCCCTGACGCGCTTGATCGTTCTCTTTATCTTTCTGCTCGCGACCAATCTCTCTTTCGATGAGCCTGTGCTGGATTTGGGGAGGCGCGTGCAGGAGCCTCGCCTTGCGCTCAAGGGGTCTGTGATACTGGAGAATGCGAGCCGTGCGATGGTCTATGCGGACGGGTTGTGGTACGTCAACATCGCGTTCAAAGGATATGAGCGGCAACCGTTTGAAGCCAGCCAGGAACACAACTGGGCCTTCTTTCCGCTCTATCCTTTGCTGCTACATCTGGCGGCGCAGGTCACGGGCGAATACGCGCTGACCGGCGCAGCTCTCTCGAACATCTTCCTGCTGCTGGCGCTGGTCCTGTTGCACAAGACAGTGCGCGCGTTCGGTTATGATGAAGGATGCGCTGACCGGACCAGTTTCTACGTCGCGGCCTTTCCGGCGAGCTACTTCTTTTCGCTCCCCGTCACGGAATCACTCTTCCTCTTTTTGTCTGTCGGAAGCTTCTTCGCGGCGAAGCGCGGGCGCTGGTGGCTGGGCGGACTGCTCGGCGCTCTCTCTTCAGCGACAAGGGCCGCCGGGATACTGCTTTTTCCGGCGCTGCTCTTGCTCTACTGGCAGACACATCGCGGGAGGGATTTCTGGCGTAGAGAGCTGCTCGGGTTAATGTTGGCCCCGCTCGGGCTGGCGGCCTTTATGCTCTACCTGTACCTGATTACTGGCAATGCGCTGGCGTTTCTGCAAGTCCAAGCGGCATGGGGGCATCGCGCGGGCTTCTTCCTGCGCCCGCTCTTTGACTATCTCTTGAACCCGCTCGAAGTGAGCGTGCGTTGGGACTTCAGGCTCTTAAACTTTGCTGCGGCGACGCTGGCCCTCGTCTGCGGCCTCCTGCTGCTCAAGCGCAGCGAATGGGCGCTCTCTCTGTACACGCTCGCCAGCGTCATCGTGCCGCTCTCGGCCATGATGCTGCAATCGAATGCGCGCTATGTCGCAACTATCTTTCCGGTCTTCCTGATGCTCGCCCTCGCCGGAAAATCCG
>DASWMI010000025.1:0-17769 GCA_036399835.1 Pyrinomonadaceae bacterium
CATCTTGCCCGATCAAGAGCTGCCTCTTTATGGTCCAACCTTGAAGGAGGCCGTCCGGCAGAGTCTTGAAAGAAGCCAGCTCTCGATACATTTAATCGGCAGCCATTACGGCGTCATCCCGGAAGAAGAGACGCGCTCTATCGTGCAGATTCAGAGCGATCTGGCGGGCGAGCGCAACGGAGGTTTTCAGCGCATCATCTGGATGCCGACCGGCCTTCAAACGACCAACCCCATGCAGCAAAGCCTGATAGATCGTTTTCGTCTGAGCCTCAACGGGCATCAGCGCACGGAACTGCTGCAAACGAAACTCGAAGACCTCAAGGTCCTGATCGCAGAGAAGATTAATCAAAGACTCAAACCCGCGCCTGTAGATTCCGCCTCCCTCCAAAGCGAAGACGGCCCGCCCTCGCTCTACTTAATCTGCGACCGGCAGGACATGGACGAGATCAGGCCGCTCGAAGATTATCTCTATAACCAGGGTCTGGATGTCGTCCTTCCTGCCATCGAAGGCGACGAAGCGCAAATCCTCCAGGACCACAAAGAGAATCTGTTGATGTGCGATGCGGTCCTCATCTATTACGGGCGGGCCAACGAGATTTGGCTGCGCATGAAGCAGCGCGAGCTGCAAAAGATTGCCGGTTACGGTCGGACGCGTCCGCTGCTGGCAAAGGCCATCTACGTGAGTGGTCCACAAACGGAAGCCAAGGAGCGGCTGCGCGAACGGGATGCGCTCGTGCTCAAGAGCTTTGAAGGATTCACATCTGCATCAATCGAGCCGCTGCTGGAACAGTTGCGCAAAGGCAAAGGAGCATAAGCGATGATCGGACAGAACATTGCTTTCTCGCGAGAAGTCGAAGCACAGGAGAATCCCTTTCCGGGTCTGCGCCCTTTCGAGTTTGGCGAGAGCCATCTTTATTTCGGGCGTGACGGGCAGAGCGAACAGTTGCTCAAAAAACTGAGCGCGACACGCCTCCTGGCCGTCGTCGGGACATCCGGCAGCGGTAAGTCTTCGCTGGTGCGAGCAGGGCTGCTGCCGACGCTCTTCGGCGGCTTTATGGCAAGCGCAGGCTCAAACTGGAAGGTCGCCATCATGCGACCGGGCAACAACCCGCTCGGCAACCTGGCCCACTCGCTCAACACCCCGGATGTCTTCGGCTCGGAGATAGAAGAGAACGCCCAACTGCAAACCGCCATCACGGAAGCGACCCTCAGGCGCGGCAGCCTGGGATTAATCGAAGTCGTCCGGCAGAACCGCATGCCCGCGAGCGAGAACCTGCTGGTCGTAGTGGACCAGTTCGAGGAAATCTTTCGCTTCGCGGAGGTCTCAGGCAGCCAGCAATATCAGAATGAAGCGCATAGCTTCGTCAAGCTCCTGCTGGAAGCCTCAAGACAGCGCGAGCAGGCCATCTACGTGGTGCTCACACTGAGGTCCGACTACCTGGGCGATTGCGCGCTCTTCTGGGATTTGCCGGAGGCGATTAACGAAGGCCAGTATCTGATTCCGCGCCTCACCAGAGAACAAAGACGCGAAGCGATTACCGGGCCAGTAGCGGTCGGCGGCGCAGAGATTACGCCGCGCCTCGTGACGCAGCTTCTCAACGAGATGGGAGACAACCCGGACCAGTTGCCGATTCTGCAACATGCGCTGATGAGAACCTGGGAATGTTGGAGGCAGGAGGGCGCTTTCGATGAGCCGATAGACATTCAACACTACGAGGCGATTGGCGGGATGGCTCTGGCGCTCTCAAGGCACGCCGACGAGGCTTACAACGAACTGCCGGACGAGCGCAGCCGCTTGATTGCCGAGAAGATGTTCAAAGGGCTGACGGAAAAGGGTGCGGATAATCGAGAGACACGCAGGCCCATAGAGCTGCACGAAATCTGCTCGCTGACGGAGGCGAGCGAAGATGAAGTCAAGGCCGTGATAGAGCCTTTTAGACGCGAGGGTCGCTCGTTTCTCATGCCTCCGGCGAGCGTGCCGCTGCAATCCTCGTCGTTGATAGACATCTCGCACGAGAGCCTCATCAGGAATTGGGACAGGCTCAAACAGTGGGTCGAAGACGAAGGGCGCTCGGCGCGTATCTACCTGCGGCTGTCTGAAACGGCGCTGCTCCATGAGAAGGGCGAGGCAGGGTTGTGGCGCGACCCCGATTTGCAACTGGCCCTCTTGTGGCGCGAGCAGAGCCAGCCGAACAGGGTCTGGGCGGAGCGTTACAATCCGAACTTTGAAGTGGCTATGAGATTTCTGGACGCGAGCGTGGCGGCGCGCGACGCGGAGGTCTTAGAGCGCGAGCGGCAGCGCAAGCGCAGGCTTAGATGGCTAACCTTCGTCGTCGCCGTCCTCTCCCTACTGCTCCTGCTTTCTCTGGGCGCGCTGGTCTTTGCAAATCAACAGAGGGTCCGCACGGTAGCTGCTCTGGCTGAAGTTCAGCGTGAAAGAAATGAGTCAGACAGGCTGAAGCAATTAGCAGAGCTACAAAGAGCGGCGGCTGAAGAGTCCGCTCTGAGAGCGGAAGAACAGAGCCGCATAGCAGTCGCACAGAAAAGCCTGGCGGATGAACAGACATTGCTCGCGGTCAGGAAAGTAGAGGAGGCTAAAGAATCGGCTCGCATAGCCGCAGAGCAGGCGGCGATTGCCAGGCGGAATGAGCAGCAAGCTAGAGCGGCCAGGTCAGAGGCTTTACGTTCGGGAGCGGTCGCCGTCGAAATGCGAGGGAAGGCCGAGGCGGAGGTTAAGAAGAATTACGATCTCTCTTATGTCACGGCAATCAACTTCGCACAAAGGGAATTTGAACTCGGCAATAACTCTAGAGTGCAGGAGTTGTTGGACCAAATCTATAACTTTGACCCTAACAAGTCGCCCGGTTACGAGTGGTACTATCTCTGGGGGCTTAATCATCTGGACCAGGCCACCATCGGCAGGCACGATAACACCGTGCGGTCCGTGGCTATCTCAAGCAACGGCGTCCTCGCCAGCGGCAGCTACGACGGGACGCTGAGCCTCTGGTCCATCTATCAAAACCGTATGTCGGACTTTGATAACCTGGGGCTTAGCACGCGCAAGTCCATAGAATATTACTATCCAGGCCATCTGACCACGCTCAGCTTTTCGCATGACGGCAACGTGATCGCCATCGGGACTAAGGAGGGCACGGTCGAGATCGGGCAGGTCGTCAAGTTTAAGGCCGATTGGAATCCTGATAAGCAATGGGATTTCAAGAAGCTGGAAAGCTTCAAGCTCCAAAAAGGGCAGAGCGAGACGGCCTCAGGCGTGTTATCTCTGAGCTTCTCGCCGGACGACAAGTATCTGGCCGTGAGCAGCAGCGACAAAACCATCAGGCTCTTCGACCTGACCGAGCACAGGGAAAAGGGCACGCTTTATGGTCATGGCGCTCCCGTCCTTTCAATAGCCTTTTCACCTCAAGGGCTGCTCGCCAGCAGCAGCAGCGATAAGACCGTCAGGCTCTGGGACACAAACGCGATGAAAGAGATGCCCGCGCCTCTCTTTGACACCAGCGCCATCAAGACGACAGTGCTTGCCTTAGCCTTTTCACCTGACGGCAAAGCTCTCGCGGCTGGTTGTGAAGACGGCAATCTTTATCTCTGGTCCATCAACTCGAATGCGCGGGCCGAGCTGCAAAAGTTTACGGGCAAGCACGCGGACGCTATCTCTTCCGTCGCCTTCTCGCCCGATGGTAAAACCCTTGCCACAGGTAGCGGCGACAAGACCTTGAATATCTGGGACATCAAATCCAAAAAGATAATCAAAGTTCTTCGCGGCTATGACGATGGAGTCACTTCCGTGAGCTTTTCACCTGACGGAAGATTCGTTGCCAGCGGCAGCTTTGATAAGCAGGTCAGGCTTGGATACGTTCCCGCCAAAGAGCCTGTCAAGCTGGATGAACAGACAGACTCGGTTCTCTCCTTAGCTTTCTCGAATGACGGTAAGCTGCTGGCGATGGCTAACTACCATGAGAAGGTCACGCTCTGGGACATCAACGAGCAAGAGAAACTAAGAGCCTTCGAGCACGGGGGCAAATACGTCGCGCTCTCGCCCGACGGCAAGCTGCTCGCGATGACCGGCACGGACGGGATCGTCAAGCTCTGGGATGTCGAGCATCAAACAGAACTCAAACCTCTCGTCGGTCATACCAAAGAGGTCTTCGCCCTGACCTTTTCCCGAGATGGGATGCTGGCTACTGGAAGCGTGGACGAGACCATCAGGCTCTGGGACGTGAAAGCTGGAAAGGAGCTGGCAAAGCACGCGGGCTATAAAGTCACGGCCATCGCCTTTTCACCGGACGGCGGGCGGCTCTTTGCCGGAAGCAACGATGGCTCACTGGGTATCTGGACCATCAATGATACGGCTCGGAAGTTTGAAACTCGCAAGCTTATTAATAACGGAAGCACTCTGCCTATGACGCTGGCCGTCTCGCCCGACGGGAAAACGCTGGCGGTCGGCTATTCGGATGGAGAAGTAACGCTCTCTCCAGCGGACCAGCCGGAGAATTGGAAACTGCTGGCGGGACACGACAAGGCTCACCAGATATATACAGTCGCCTTTTCCAGTGACAGCCGGACTCTGGCCTCGGGCGGCTTTGACATGACGCTCAAGCTCTGGAGCGTTCCGACTGCTCAAGAGCTATTAACCCTCAAGGATTTCAAGGGCGCTATCTCTGCTCTGGCCTTCTCACCCGCCGCGCAGGAGAGGGACTTGCTGGTGGTCGGCAGCGCCCTCTCTCCCGTCAGGCTCTATTATGCGGCCAGTAAAAGCGCTGTCGCGAGCGAGGAGCAGGCTAGCATCAAAAGATAAAGGATAAGAGATGCTTTATCGCCAGTTTCCAATCAGGATAAAGGGCGCCCAGTAATACGGGTGAGCATAAGTTTTTCCGTTTGGTCCTTTGAGCGCGCCTTGCAGCATAGCTGCCTGCGCCCTGCTCAGCGCCTCGGCCTTCGTGGCTCTCGGCGACCCGCTCAGGTTTCTATAAAACTGCTCCATCAGTAGCGATGTGCTTTCGTCCGAGACGGACCAGAGACTCGCCAGCACGGCTCCCGCGCCCTCTCTCTGTGCGGAGACGGCGAAGCCTTCGACCTCTTTGTCCGTCATCCCTTCGCCGGTCGCAGTATTGCAGGCCGAGAGCGCCAGCAGGTGTACGCCCTCAAAATAGTCAGGCTCGTTTCTCAACTGGTCCAGCGTAAAGCGCTCCCTTTTACCGAGCAGCAGAAACGAATGAGTCTCCGTCCCGGGTTTGAACTCGAAGTGGCTCGCGATATGGACCAGGTTGGGCCTTTTCTGCCTGAGATATTTATCAAGCACTTCCTTCGTGAAATCATCATCGAGGATAATATTGCCGGGCAGCAATCCTTCGCTATGCTGCGCGGCCTCAACATCGTGAATAATCTTGTGCAGCTCCTGCGGGACGAAGCGCAGCTCCGGAAAGTTGTCCGTCGCCTGCGAGACTCCGGAGCCTAAGCCTTTCCAGCTTTGCGCGGGAGCTTCTTTGAGGCGTTCCGGGTCTGTCTTGAGCGTAAAGATAGCATTCGAGTAGCGCTCGGCCATGTAGCTGCGACCATCGTGGAGCGCCGCGACCGGAATCAGCCGCAGGTATCCATCCAGCGACCACATCAAGGTCTGCGGCTGGTA
The DNA here is from genome assembly GCA_036399835.1 of Pyrinomonadaceae bacterium. Lineage (GTDB taxonomy): Bacteria > Acidobacteriota > Blastocatellia > Pyrinomonadales > Pyrinomonadaceae > DASYML01. The sequence continues at coordinate 5,645 of DASWMI010000025.1, forward strand.
GCGCTGCAAGTCTTTCTCGATTGGTCCGACGATGATTTTGTAGAGCGCCTGCGAGTTTTCGAGCGGCTGGCTGCGCGGGTCGCGCAAATCTTCGTAGAGAGCGATGACCTTCTTATTGAGTTCCTCCCTTTTAATCGGAACGGAATAGGATTTGGGGATTGAATCCGGCGTGACAAAGACGACGCTATAGCTGTCGTTGAGGACGAAGGTGTAAACGGCTGCGACTTTCTGCGGGAACAGCTCCAAAACTCTCTGCATCTTCTTCAAGCTGTTTTCCAACTCTGTCTCTCTGCTTCCGGTCTGATTCGGACCCGCGATCTCACCGGAGATTTTTCTGAGCTGGTCTTGAATCTTTTGATCTTCGTCCCTGAGCCTTGCATCGAGCATCGCCAGCTCCTGTTCTTCGCCGGGCGTGCGCTGTGCGCTGCCCTTGCGCATCAGCTCGTTTCTGCGTCGGGCGTTGGCGGCAATCATCTTCTCTCGCTCTTCGATCGATTTCTCAGCCTCTGAAACAGGCAGCTTGCCGTTGGCGGCTGTGTCGCCGTCGCGCCGCGTAAACTCGTAATACTCATCCTCCTTCAAGAGACCGAGCACTTCGATGGCGAGAGAGATTTGGTTGGTCTCGATTAAGAGATCGGCCAGGTCGTGATAGATGACCTCGCGGCTCTGTATAAAACTCTTCTGCGCTTCCTTGTCAATCTTGCCATGACTTGAAAACTGCGCGCGGACATCCTGAAAAGCATTGACCGCAGACTTGCCGTAGTAGATGGCGATAAAAGGCTTTTTGAGCATCTTCCAGGTGGACATCAGGTTGGCGAGCGTGTCTCCCTCGCCCCTTCGGTCCGGCAGCAAGCCGCCAATCAATTCTGCTTCTTTTATCTGCACCTCTCGATGAATCAGCAGCGCCTCATTCATAAACTGTAGAGCCTTGTCTATCTGCCCTGTCTCTTTATAAAGATAGCCGAGGTTGTTGAGGGTCTTGGCCTCGCCTTGCCGGTCCTGTATGGCGCGCTGGAGAGCCAGAGCGCGATTGAGATATTCAAAGGCGAGCTTTTTATCGCCGGAATTAAGCGCGTCGAGGGCGTTGTTGGAAAGCGCCGGGGCCAGCTCAAGGCAGTCGCCTATCTCCTCGAAGATAGCCATCGCCTTCTGCTTGTATTCGCGTGCCTCCTTGTGCCTGCTCATCGCGTCGTAGAGCAGACCTATATTATTCAGCGTATAAGCCTGACCGCGCAGCTCGCCGAGCCTTTGAAAGAGGCTCAACGCTTCGTTGTAATATTTGAGGGCCGCTTCTGTTTCGCCCATCCCGTCGTTGACCAGCCCCAGATAGTTGAACGTGTAGGCAGCCATTCGGGAATCGTTAACTTTCTGGTCCTGAAAAAGCGAGAGCGCTTTGTTGAAAGCTTCCAGAGCCTTCTCGTACTCTCCTCTTGAAAACTCGACCTGCCCTGTAATACTCAGCGTCAAAGCTTTTCCGAAGAGGTCTTGCGACTGGTCCTGTAGTTCGCCCGCTCTCTTTAAGTAACTGAGAGACTCCGCCTCCATTCCGAGCGAGTGGAGCACATAGCCGAGCGTTGTGAGCGTGATGACTTGGCCTCTATAAGCCTCTGCGCAGGCGTTGACCTGCCCCGTGTATGTCAGCTTGCAATTATGGCTCTGATAATCGCGCCTGTATCTTTGATAAGCATCCTCATACTTTTTAATCGCCGGCTCGACCTGTTTCTCTGACAGGAATCGTCCGGCCTCTTTAAAGTCGCTTTCGGCGAGCAGGCTGTTTTTGTCTTCGGCTGTCATCCGATGCCAGCTCAAACGTATCTCATATCTGGCGGGCGGCACGTTAATCTTTCGCGGACGGACCTCTATGATGTAATAGCCCGTCGTCTCCACCGGAAAGAGAATCGCTTCAGGCCCCCACTCGCCGAGCAGCGGGTTATCTGCGGCGCGCGACTCTATACCGTTCGGCCCGCGTAGACTCAAAGCCACGCCGATGCCAAGCTGCTGGACCTCTGCGCGCACGATCTGGCCCGCCGTCAGCATCATGCGATAAGAGTGTATATGGTCAGAGGCCAACTCTCGCTCGACGGGTTGGCCCATCGCCAGGCCACCATCATTAAGCCTCTCGGCTTTACCTGCGGGCGCGCCCTCCTGCTTTGGCGTGATGCGACATTGCGCGCGGGTAGTCGCCGCCGGACCTGCCAGCAGAAGCAGCGCACAGATAGATAAACTGTAGAGCGAGGCGCGCAGGGAATTTCGTGAAGAGAGGCTGGCCATGCGCCAGAAGCTTGAAAGCTGTAAGTATTTCATGAGGTGCATTAAGGAATAGCTCAATAACGACAATCCGGCTATCAAAGTCAAAGCGGAAAGAAAAAGTGTATTAGAGAGGACTTGAGCGGCTTTTAAAGCGCTTTCGTCGGATGATAAGCCAACTCTATGCCTGTGCAGGAGGCTTGTCAAGATTTCTCATGGTTCAGAGAAGCGGTCCAAAAACTTAAAGGACAGGCTAACCCTCGCTGGTCCAGCCTGAGAAATACTCGCCAGCACTTGGGAGATGTTGATTTTTGCGCGCGGGTTCATGGAAGATGACTCCCGACAAGCCGGACCGCACGTGCGAGTTTCCTTTGAGCCGGTCCGGATCATTGAAGATAAAGTGAAAATACAGAGGAGCTTGAGAAGCTGAACTCTTGAGGTCATTGAGATGAAAGCAATCAGGGTTGAAAAATATGGCGGGCCTCAAAATCTCGTCTACACGGATGTTGATCAGCCCGCAGCCAAAGCGGGCGAGGCGCTGGTCAAAATCGCAGCCATCGGCATCAACTACATAGATGTCTACCACCGCACGGGGCTTTATCCTGTGCCGCTTCCTTTCACGCCCGGGTCGGAAGCAGCGGGCACAGTCGAAGCCGTCGGGCCGGATGTCAGCGATGTACAGGTCGGCGAGAGGGTCGCTTACGCGATGGCCCCGGGAGCTTACGCGGAGTACGCAGCAGTTCCCGCCGCGCGGCTCGTCAAGCTTCCCGACAGTATGGACCTGCAATCGGGCGCGGCGGCGATGTTGCAGGGCATGACGGCGCACTATCTGGCCTCGTCAACCTACCCGCTCAAGGGCGTTGACACGGCTCTGGTCCACGCGGCGGCGGGAGGCGTCGGGCTGCTCCTGATACAGATGGCGAAGAGAAGAGGAGCGCGCGTCTTCGGCACGGTCTCGACAGATGAGAAGGCGGCGCTCGCGCGCGAGGCCGGTGCGGATGAAGTTATCAAGTACACGGAGGTTGATTTTCAGGAAGAGGTCAAACGTCTGACCGAAGGCAAGGGCGTGCAGGTGGTCTACGATTCCGTCGGGCAGACGACTTTTATGAAGAGCCTTGATTCGCTCGCGCCGCGCGGGATGCTGGTCCTCTTCGGTCAATCGAGCGGCCCTCTCCCGCCCTTTGACGCGGCGCTGCTCGCGCAGAAAGGCTCGCTCTTTTTAACTCGCCCAAGCCTGGCTAACTACACGTTGACGCGTGAAGAGCTGCTCTGGCGAGCGGGAGAAGTGCTCGGGTGGATCAGCTCCGGCGAGCTGAAGCTGAGGATTGACAGGAGATTCCCGCTGGCCGAAGCCGCTGAGGCGCACAGGCAGCTCGAAGCGAGAGCGACCAAAGGAAAAGTCCTCTTGATTCCCTGATGGGCGACTGGACCAGACTCTGCAAAGCTGGTCCAGCAGCGCCTCCGACTGTGCGGTGATGATTTATCGTCCAACGCTCAATTCATAAGCCAGCAGACGATTATCCTCCGAGACATAAAGGAGCCGTGTCACTTCATCGCTGATAAAGCGCTCGTCAGGGTTGCTCAGCCGGATGGCCCTTTCAGCCGCGCCCGTGTTGAGGTTGACGCCGAGCAGCCCGCGTCCGCTCTCGCGCCCCTTCAAGTCCGTATAAAAATAGAGCCACTCGCCGCGCAGCGCCGCGAGCCTTCGACGCCGCCAGAGAAAGCTTGAGAGCTTTTCGAGTTGGGCCGCAGGGTCTAGCCGGTCCAGCAGTCGCTCTCCCACTTCGGCGGAGGATGGCGGTCTGACGGGCACGCGTAAGCTTGGAAGCTGGCGCAGCTCCGAAGCTTGTCTCGCACGCGACAGCAGACCGTAGGCAGAGAATCTTTCCCTGACATACTCGCGCGCATAATTCTCCGCGAGGCTGGTCAGGTTGGGCAGCGTCGCGTGGGCCGCCAGACCGGACCAGCGCAGCGTCCCCGCGGCCTGAAGCAGTTGAGCGCCGCGAAAGACTGTCGAGGCCGCGCCGCCATAGCGGAAGTAGAGAGAGGCTGCGCGCGCGGCGATGGCGGCGACGGTTCGGAGCAGCCCGCGACCCGGTGGATTATGTTTGGCGCGCCAGACGTTTTCTCCAACGGCAGGGTCAAAGGCCGCGACCTCGTTGTCGCCTCCGACCAGGACCAGCCCGCGCTCGTTCAACAACACAAAGGCAGCCCTCTCAACTTTGTGCGAAGCTTTGGCGCGCCGCTTCCCTGTAGAAGCATCGAGCATGATGAGATCATCGCGGTCCGCGACAACGACGGTCGAGGCATCTGGGAGCGCAAGGTTAGTGATGCCCTTGTCGGCCCCCTTGTATCGCCAGAGAGTCTTGCCCGTGTCCAGGTCAATCGCGCTCACGCCATAAGGTCCGCGCTCGACCCACTCGCCGTCCTTGAGCCGCGTAAACTGTCCGCCCGTCCGCACGTAAAGCACGTCGCGCGTCAGCAACATCTCGGGCGACAGCCCCAGGTCTTTCGACTCCCAGACCTCTTCGCCGCTTGAGCGCGAGATGGCGCGCACGCGCCCGCGACCCGAAACATAAATGTGCCGCTCGTCCATCACGGGGTCTGCTTCGGTCAGCGCCAGCCCCTCCTCGTTGACGCGGAATTTCTCGCGCTGGCGCTCCTTTCCGCTCCGCTGGTCCAGAGATGTGACGCCCTCGTAGAAAAGATATAGACGACCGTCCAGGAAGGCAGGCGGGCGATAATTGTCGAGCGTGTAAGGCACATCGCCGGACTCGCTCCAGCGTGAAGGCATCATCTCAACTTCGCTTTCCAACTCATACTTCCAAAGCTCTCTGCCCGCGCCTAGATCGAACATGTGGACCACAGGGCGACGTTTGTAACCCTCACGCGCACGCCCGCGCGTATCACGCGCCAGCACGACGGCCAGCAGGTTGGCGTTCTGGTCCAACGCCATCTGCATCACGGACCCGCGTACCTTCTCGCTTCGCCAGAGCGTGTCGCCCGTCAAGAGGTCCGTCGCTTCCAGCCTGGATTTGTCGCCGCTCTCCAAACTTAAAAGCAGGAGATCCGTGCCGGGAACGGCGGCGACATCCGTTTCATCGAGGCGCACATTCTTGCGCCGCCAGAGAATGTCGCCCGATTCGGCGTCAAGCCCGTAGAGAGACTTTTCGGTGCCGACGACGAGCACGCCGAGTTCCGTTGACTGGTAAAAGCGCACACTCTCGTCGAGCTTGGTGGACCAGCGCGCCGCCGCTCTCGCCCCTGGCATCGAGAGACAGAGCGGAAGCAGGAGGAGCGCGGCCAGCAGAGACGCACGCTTGAGCGCACGCGGAAGCGAAAAAGCCGTGATTGAGAAAAACAATGTGTGATTACTTCCCACTAGAAAAATCCCTTGCGCCAGCGCAGGCAAGGAGACGTCAATTATAAAGCTCCCGGCGGATGGTTGTCACAGAGAGGAAGACGATGAACCGGAAACGATGAAGGATGAAGAGTAAGCTGAAAAGCAATTAGCTCATTGGCTCATTAAATCAATGATTCAATAAATCGGTGGTCCAATCTCTATCCCTGATCGTCCTCTCTTATTCATTGCTACTGCGCCGCCGCGTTCATTTTTTGCGAGATGCCCTTGCGTAGTTGCGGATGGCCCATCGCTTTCCAGACATCTGCGGCGCGGATGTATAAGGGCAGATTAAGGCTGGTGCTCATCACGAAGCCGTAGCTCTGGTCCTGTCCGAGGTTGCCGTGCGTGGCCTGCAAGAAGGCGAAGACATCCAGCATAGAGCTGCCCGTGTAATAGCCGTCCAGGAGATTGACAATCACGCTGGCACGATTGCCTACGCCCGCGCTCGTGCCCAGAAAGATGCGGCGCACGGCGTCCGGCCTCGCGCCGTCGCGTGTCGCGGCGAACCAGTCCGCATCCGCGATAAAACCGTCTGCGTCCATTTTTCCCGAAGCCGACAGGCTTTGCATGATGGGCAACAACGCCAGCGGGTCGCCTTTCAGCGTTTTGTAGCGGTAGCGTTCGACGCGTTTCTCTATCGTCGCCTCGCCTTCTGGTCCAATGAGATAAACGACTCCGCCTTTTTCATAAGTGGCGAAGTCCACTCCGGCAATTCCCGCGAGCGTCTCTGCCAGCCGCCGCTCGTTCGCCTCATTGGTGTAGAGCACGGCGCTCCCGACGAGGCCAAACTGCGGCAGGACAACGCTCCTCTCATCTTTAATTCGCTGCTCAAGTTTAAAGCCCGCGCGACCGAGCGGCGACTTGATGGCAACGCGCCTGTATTTTCTAAAGTGGTTGCCATGGTCGGAAAAGATCGTCAACGTGACTGGTCCGGCGCTCTCACGGACTATCTCTTTGACGGTCTCATCAAGCTGTTTGAGAAAGCTGCGCAACATACGTTCTCCGCCGAGGTGCGCGAGCGAATCGGTCGCGCCTGTGTAAGCGAGAAAGACAGGCTGGCGCGTCTGCTTGGCCTTCTGCCGCAGGCGGAGCAGGTCGCTTAATGCTTCGAGGTAGGTGGTCAAGGGCGGCGCTGCATAACCGAGGCCGCTTTTGATGGCGGACGGATGATAATCGAAAAGCTCTCGGAATGTGCCGCGTATAAAGCTGCTTGAGCGCAGGCGGTCAAAGACGCCGCCGCGCATCCTGTTCTGGTCCAGGTCGAAATAGTTATCCTCATATCCGGCAGTATGGCGCGCGCCCGCAGGCTCAAGAATTTCGCTCATCGCTAAATTAGTCAGCGAGGGGAAGGTCGAGATCATGTAAGAGGGCCGGCGGAACATCTTGAAACGGCCTTCGGCGCGCATCCTGTTGATGGTTGAAATCCCCACGCCGTCGAGACAGATGATGATGTGCCGAGCCGCGACAGTGCTCTCTGGTCCAGTTCGCTCCGGTCCGGTTTTTCTCGTTTCGGTTCCAGCCGCAAATGTTTTCTCAGCCTGAGCCTGCGTCTTCGAGGGCATCAAAATTGCCATGACGAGCAGTAGGGATAAGATAATGCGAGTAAGGTTTTTCATAACTGTTGAGCTTTGGAATCTCGTTAAAGTAAAGTAGCCCTTTGTCAGCCGGAGCTGTCTTCGGAAAATGCCTGTCGCGAATACGCCTTCAAAACCGATGCCACTCGCGGAATGATAATAGATAGCAGGTCGTTTGCTCAGCCGCGCAGGCAGACGGTTGATGACAGATGTCAGATTTTTACTGCGCAATCCCTGCATCAAGCTTTAGCAGGCCAAAATCTTCAGAGGACGGACACGGCGAATGATTGAGCCGCTGGAGAATATACTTCAAGAAATCAACGCCTTTGAAAATCAGCTCACGCGCCGGAGCTTTCTCAAGATGGCCTCGCTGGTCGCGGTCGCTCCGGGCATTTCACTGGACCAGGATGATGAGCAGTTTCTTCGCGGCGTGACGGCCACGCTCATCCCTGAAGAGGCTTTGAGGGCGACGGGGGTTGATGTCGTGGCGAACATCAATCATCTGCTGCGGCAGGGGAGCGCGGAGCATCGCCAGAAGGTCCTGCGCTTTATCAACTGGTCGCGCCGCGCCTCGATTTTATACGGCGGCAACCGTGTCGCCCTCAACGCGCGAGGCTCTCGCTTTATCCTCGTGCGTAAGATGGGGCGCACGCTCTCATCGCTCTGCCTGATAGCCTTCTGGGCCGATGAAAGGGCCTTGAGATTAATTCATACTCCAACGGAGGCCGGAGCAGCATGATTAGAAAGCTAACCGCGGAGCTTCGCCGCCACATCGTCTCGCCGCGCCAGCTTGAATCTTCCGCCGAATACGACCATCTCTTGAAGACTACTTATGATGCCTGCGTGATAGGTTCTGGACCAGGCGGGGCCGTGGCCGCCGCGACGCTGGCCCAGGCCGGATTGAAAGTTCTGCTCATCGAGCGCGGGCCTTTCGTCCCGCCGGAAGAGCAGAATTTTCGCGTGCTGGATATGTCGAACAAGTACGGCCACGTGGAAACGACCAGCGGCTACAGGACCGTGCTCTACCAGGGGAGCGGCGTCGGCGGCAGCAGCCTCATCTTCGGCGCGGTCGCCATGAAGCCGAAACAGTTTGTCTTCGACGAATGGCGAGAAAAGAGCGGCGTGACAGAGATCAACGCGGAGACTCTTGAGCCGCATTACAAGCATGTCGCGGAAGTGATGTCTGTGACGCGCCAGTCGAAGGAGTTGGAAAATCGCGCGAACGCCATCGTGCGCGAGATGGCTCGGGCGCTCGGCAAGCCTGAAGACCTCGCTATCGTCAATCGTTATACGAGCGGCTGCGCCGGTGTCGGCCTCTGTAACTTCGGGTGCGGTGTGGACCTCAAGGGGAACATGATTAACAGCTTCATCCCGCTCGCGCTTGAGACGGGAAACCTGACCGTGCTGACCGAGACCGAAGCCCTTGCCATCGTCGGTGAGCAGACCGCGCAGGGCTGGACGGCTTCCGGGGTCATCGTCTCTCTGCGCGACCACGCGAGCGGCAAGAGAATCCGTCGCGCAGTTATCAGTGCGCGAAAAATAGTCGTCGCGGCGGGAGCTTTCTTCTCGTCGGCGATTCTTTTACAGAGTCCGAATTTCCCTAATCGTGAACTCATCGGGAGAAAAGTTTATCTACAACCGCACGCGCAAATCTTTGCACAGTTTGACAAGCCCGTGACCAAATCAGGAGTGATACAGAAAGACGGCCAGTATATTCCCTTCAACGGCGTGCCCTCCATCTACAACTTTCTGGGATTCCTCAAAGACTATAATTTCTGGTGGCTGGCGAGCATCATGTACCCGGCCAGCCTGGCCTCCTTCGTCTCAAGCCTGCCGCCCGCCGAACACTTTCAGTTGATGCGCCTCTATCATCACACGATGAGCATTACGCTGACGGTCAAGGACAACCCGGCCAAATCTCGCATCATGCTCAAGGACGGACGCGCGCAACTCGATTTCCAGGAGAGCCGCCAGGATATAGAGAGCTTCCGCCAGTGTTTCCTACTAGCCGCGCAGGGCTTTCTAGCAGTCGGGGCGCGCAGAGTCTTTCTGCCGCTCCTACGCCCGCCGCTGATAGAGAAGATGGATGATCTGAAGAAGCTCAAGGGGCTGGATTTTACTTACAACGACCTGATTCTCTATTCGGACCACACGAGCAGCGGAAACCAGTTTGGCGCCGAGGCCGGACGCGGCGTGACGGATGCACGCGGGCGCGTCTTTGGCACAGGCAACGTCTACGTCGCCGATTCGAGCCTCTTTCCCGCCGCGCCCGGCGTCAATCCTTCATGGACCATCATGGCCCTGGCGCGCCACGTCGCGCTAAATATGGTCTGAGGACGGACGCCAAAGCTTAGAGAGCCTGATGCCGTACTCGCTTTAAGTTGGTTAGCTTTGTGGACCACTTTCTGATGTAAATCCTTTTTCAACTATCGAGACGACACTTTGAGCTTCATCCGTGAGGGCCAGCGCGCCCGGATTATAGGGGACGTTGAGCTTGAGCATCTTGATGACATCCAGCCTGTGTGTGCCGTGAAAGACCATCGCCGGGGCATAGGCTACGGGTAGAAAGCCGTGGCTCGCAAAACTTCTTTGCAGCCGCGCATCATAAGCGGAAACGTTGACCTCTATCACCTGCGCTCCTAACTCATCTTCAGCCTGACGCAGCAGAGAGCTACAGAGATGCCCCCTCAAGTCGTCCTCCGCCGCGACCAGCTCTATGCCCTTGACTAGCTGGCTCGGCCCGTCAACCTGAAAGCCGACCGCGCCAACGGGACGTTGTTGCTCATCCAGCGCCATCAGGTAGAGAGCCTGTCGGCGTCTTATGTGTGAGATTCCCTGGTCCAGCGAGAGGCCGCCAAAAAGGAGCGGCTCAATCAAGCGTCCGTGCTCGATTCGGACCAGCCGGGCCAGCGAGCGGCGGTCCATAGGCTGCACGGTACAGATTGATTCCGCAGGATAAGCCTCGCACGCGTCCTGAATGTTCAAGTCGTCGGGCAGGCCCATCGCACGCAAAGCATGGCGGGCCAGCGGCGCGACCTCCGGGATGACTTCCGGCAGCTTCTCGCAACGCGCCGCCTGCCCGTTGCCGTAGAGACGCGCGTAGAGCACAAAGCTTTCACGCGCATCACCGAAGGTATAGGTCTGCGGGAGAAAGCCTATCGCGGCAAAATCCGCTTTCTCAAAGAGCGCCTGGCTTAGCGGGTGAACCGTGCGCGCTTCGCCGAAGGCAAACTCGACCGTATCGTCCGTCGCATCGAGTAAAGCATCAACGATGCGTCTTCCCAGCCCGCGCCCCTTGCGTTCAGGGTGGACCACCAGACGGCCAATCTCTCCTATCTGGTCGTTATAATCGCCGTAGTCGAGCACGCACGCGCCCGAAGCCACGACCTCGCCCGCTTCTTCCAGCACGAGCCAGATGATATGGTCGCTATAGATGCCGCGCTTGACCCAGTGCTCGTCGTAAAATTCCGGAATCGCATAGGCGTCGCCGTAATTGAGCTTGAAGAGGTTGATGACAGCCGGAATATCCGCTTCTCTAATATGCCGTGCGGCGGAGTCCTTAAATTGAAATTGGCTGGTCCCGTATTCGTGCATCTCAGGGTTTCCTCATATCGTACCGGAAGGTAGCGTCTCAGGGCGGCGGCATTATACGCGAAAGCGCGGGCCTCAAGCGTCACAAAGGCCAACCTTTCTCAAGAGGTGGAGTCTATTCTACAAGGTGGCAGAAGGCCCAAAATTTCCCCAAACGTTCTGAGGACGGGTTTGCATCAAGAGGTTAGTGATGATTTCAAGAGGTCAGCTCGCGGCGTTCTGTGCTTTGATGCTTGCGACATTGATTGCGACAGCTTCGCAGGCACAGGACAAAACTCCTGCCCCCTCGAAGAAAGAGCCTGCGCCGAGCAGCGAAACACAGGATTCCCTCAAGGTCTTTATAGAAGAAGTGCGCATCCCCATCACGGCTTATGACGAGAGCGGGCGCTTTGACCCGACGGTTAATCTAGACGACCTGATGGTCAGGGAAGACGGTGTTTTGCAACAGCTCAAGAGCATTTATCGCATTCCGGCCAGCGTCCTACTGCTGCTCGATACGGGCGGCGAGTTGAATCTTGCCAAGGATGTCAGCCTGACGCGCGAAGTCGCCCTCGGTCTTGCGGGCGCTCTACGCGCAGACGACCAGGTCGCCGTCATGCAGGTTAATAACCGTGTCGAGCTGGTCCAGCCCTGGACCAGAGATCAAGCTGCGGTCAGACAGTCTCTCCAAAGCAAGCTTCTCTCAGGCAAGCGCAGCGCGCTAACGCAGGGTCTGCACGCCGCCGCCGAGCAGTTAAAGAAGATTCCGTCCGGCAATCGCCATCTGGTTTTAGTCTCTGACGGGCTTGATTCGCGCGGCGTTCAGGCAGAGTTTGACGCGGCTATCAAGAGCCTGATAGCCGCCAACATCACAGTGCACGTGATTAGCTACACCTCTCTCGGACTGGCGGCGAAAAAGCCTAAGTCCTCTCGCCCCAGACGCGAGAGCATCGTGCCGAAGGATGTCATCCTGGCAACGCCGCGCACCAGAATCCCCTGGGAGACGGAGCCGGACCTGAGAGAAATATCGGAAAAGAGCGGCGGCGTGATAATTGATATAGAACGCTGGCTTGGGCGCGGCGTGGACATCAGGGAAGCCCTCAAACAGCGCGAGAAGGAGTTTGGCAATCTGGCTGAAGAGACCGGCGGAAGCCTGCAACTGCCCGCGACCGCCGACGAGATGGTCCGACAGGTCAGGGAGGTAGCCAGAGAGATTGACTCGCAGTACGTGATTACATACAAGCCGCAGCGCCCGCTGAATTCCGCTTCGGCCAGCGAATATCGAAAGATTGATGTCATCCCTCGCCGCGTCGGATTAAAGGTCAGGGCCA
>DASWMI010000026.1:0-94807 GCA_036399835.1 Pyrinomonadaceae bacterium
GCGGGTCTGGAGGAGCGCTCGCAATAGGTATTGGCGACCAGGTCCTGATGCTGGAAAATGCCGTGTATTCTGTGATTTCACCCGAAGGATGCGCGGCGATTCTCTGGAAGGACTCGACGCAAGCAGAGCGCGCTGCCTCCAGCCTGCGTTTGACGGCTGAGGACCTGCTGAGACTGGGAATTGTTGATAGGATTGTGCGGGAGCCACAGGGCGGAGCGCACACGGAGCATGAGCAGGCAGCGCAAATTCTGGATGTCGCCTTAAGCGAGAGCCTGGCGGAAGTCGCCAGCTATACGACGGAGCAGAGGCAGACGCGGCGTTATGAGAAGCTCAGACAATTTGGTCGCTGGGGAATCGCCGTCGGCTGAAATATCGGCGGGCAGCGAAAGCTCATGTCGGCGCGCCGACATGAGCTTTCCGTTTTCCTTTCTCAAGGCCTATTTAAAAGGGGATATCGTCATCTGAGATTTCGGCTTCACCGGCGGGAAAGCCCGCCGCAGATGTTTTGGGCGTCGCGCCTGCCGCCGCTTCTTCTCCGCGGCCACCCCCGATAAATTGCATGTCTGTGGCGTGAATCTCTAGTGTATAGCGCTGTTTACCATCTCTATCCGTCCATTCTTCAACGCGGAGTCTGCCTTCCACATAGATCGGACGGCCCTTGGTCAGATATTGTGAGGCGGTCTCGGCTTGTCTGCCCCAGAGCGTGACGCGAAACCAAGTCGTGAAGTCCTGCATTTCGCCGCTTTTGTCTTTGCGCTTTTCGTTGGTCGCGACCGTAAAACTGCAGACGGGCGTGCCCTGCGGGGTGTAGCGCAATTCCGGGTCACGTCCCAGATTGCCGACAAGGATAACTTTATTGAATGACATGTGTGTGGACCTCTTCTTCGGTGCATCAAACAAAACTTGAGAGGGGGATACTACTAGCGAGTTGCTACGGCGGTCAAGATGAAATATACGTTCGGCTGCCGAGTAACTTTTAAGGTGATACTTTAAATGTATTTTATCGCCTACGGTAATGCTTTATGTTGAAGTTCCTTAACATATCAAACTTTGCTGTCATAGAGAAATTGGAAGTCGAGTTTTACCAGGGGTTAAATTTATTAACGGGTGAAACCGGCTCGGGTAAAAGCATCATCGTGGATGCATTGGGGTTGCTGCTCGGGGCGCGTAGCTCGGCTGCGCAGATTCGGACTGGCGAGCGTATGGCTTATGTGGAGGGTATTTTTGAGCTGGCTGGCGGGGCTGATGAAAGGGTACGTGAGCTTCTCTCTGAGGCAGGGATAGAGAAGGCGGAGGACCGTGAGCTATCTGTCAGGCGCGAGCTGCTGGTCAACGGAAGAAACCGTATCTTGATTGAAGAGCAGAGCGCAAACGTCTCTCTTCTAAGGAGCTTACAGCCTTTTCTGGCGGAGATTCATGGTCAGGGTGAGCAGCGTGCTTTGTTATCCACGCAATCGCACATGGACCTGCTGGACCTTTATGGAGGATGTCTCTCTCTAAGGGGCAGGGTCTGCGAGGCCTACCAGAGATGGAAGAGCGTACGGAGGGCTTTGCAACAGCTCAGCAGGGAATTGGCCGAGCGCAATCTGGCCGAAGACTTTTTGCTTTACCAGATCAGAGAGATAGAGATGGTCCGGCCTCAAATCGGTGAGGATGAAGAGCTTTCTACAGAGAGACGACTGCTCCTGCATGCCGAAAGAGTGGCGCAGCTTGGGAGCGCGGCCTATACGGAGCTTTACGAGTCGGATGAGAGCGTGCTGGTGCGGCTGGCCTTGATACGGCGGCAACTGGAAGAACTCTCACAGATAGATAAACATCTGGCGCCAGCCCTTGAGATGTTTCTGAGCTGTACTGTCTCGCTCTCGGAGATTGCTGAGTCTCTGCGCGGCTACGCCGCCGGCGTAGAGTTTTCGCCTGCCAGACTGGCCGAGATAGAAGATCGCCTGGCGCTGCTTGAGAAGCTGAAGCGCAAATATGATTGTGATTTGCCGGGGATACAGAGGGTCCTGGAAGGTTTGCTGGAAAAGCTAAATAATCTGAATAACCTGTCGGAGAGGGAAAAGGGGTTGCAGGCAGAGCTGAGCCGTGTGAGGGCTGAGTATCTGGAAGCGGCCAGGCTTTTGAGCGCTTGCCGCCAGGAGCAAGCGCCGGAGCTGGCGCAACGTGTGATGGAAGACCTGCGGCACGTGGCTCTGGAACAGGCGCAGTTTGTGGTCAAGATAGAGACCGCGCAGGCTGATGCGGACCGGTCTTCGCGGGCAGAGGAGACTGTAGACGATGAGGCGGAGGCTGCTGCGGAGACAGTTTCCGGCCAGTTCTTTACGCCCTTTGGCGCTGACCGCGTGGAGTTTTACCTGTCTGCGAATCCCGGAGAGACGCCGCGCCCGCTCTCTCAGACGGCTTCGGGCGGGGAGTTGTCCAGGTTAATGTTGACGCTTCGCACTGTCGGGACGAGGGCTGTCGAGACGAAAGGGGAAACCTCCGAGACAGTCGTCTTTGACGAGATAGACACGGGGATTGGCGGGCGCGTAGCGGAGGCAGTGGGGAAGCGTCTAAAGGCTTTTTCGGCACAGAGACAGGTTTTCTGCGTCACGCACCAGCCGCAGATCGCGCGTTTTGCGGACCACCACTATGTGGTCGCCAAAACGACACGTCAAGGGAGAACGATCACGTCTGTTAAGGAGTTGACAGAGGAAGAGCGCGTCGGCGAACTGGCTCGTATGATAGGCGGTGATGAAGAGGCGGCTGTGACGCGCGAGACAGCGCGCTGGCTGCTCAAGAGCGAGAAGGGTGCGCGCGGCTCAGGGCAGGGGAAGGCGAAAAAGTTGAGTCGCAGCCCGGAATAAGTGTCGCTTTGGAGGGAGGGTTTCTGCTACACTTTTCGCTCTCTGATTGAGATCAAGGTTGGATTGATGAAGGCCAGCATATACATAGAGACTTTGGGCTGCCAGATGAACGTCTCGGACACGGAGCGTGCGATGACGCGCTTGAGGTCCGCAGGCTATCTTTTAACAGACTCGCAGGAGTCCGCGGATATCGTGCTCTTTAATACCTGCTCTGTGCGCGCACGCGCGGCGCATAAGGTTTTCACGCGGATCGGCGAGGTCAGGAAGCGTCGGCGCGGCCATGAGCCTCACATCGGAGTGATGGGCTGCGTGGCGCAGCTTGAAGGCGAATCGCTCTTCGATGAAGCGCCCTGGATTAGTCTGGTGGCCGGGACGCGTGCCACAGACAGGCTGCCGTCTTTAATCGAAAAGGTGCTGGCGGGAGAGGGACGGGCGCTCGATCTGGGCGAGCGTGCGGAGGGTGAATCCTGGAACGTCTCCGCGGCGGAAAGGCATTCGCCCTACGTGGCTTTTGTCCCGATCATAGATGGTTGTAATAAATTCTGCACCTACTGTATCGTGCCTTACTCCAGGGGCCGCGAGAAAAGTCGCAGGGCTGTGGAGATTATAGAGGAAGTCAAAGGCCTGCGCGCTGAGGGGTATCCGGAGATACACCTTATAGGACAGAACGTCAATAGCTATAGACCGCTTTCGGATGAAGGGCTGGAGGGATTCGCAGGGGCTACCCCCTTCTCCAGGCTGCTGCGTGCGTTGGCTGCCACGGGGATGGAGCGTATCAAGTTCACGACCTCTTTTCCCAGAGACTTTCATACGGATATAGTGGCGGCCATAGACGAGCACGAGAATCTCTGCAACTGGGTCCATCTGCCTGTCCAGTCCGGCAATGACCGCGTCCTGCGCGCCATGCGCAGGGGCTACAAAGTGAGCGATTATCTGCGGCGTGTGGAGGCCATCAGAAATGCCCGCCGCCGTCTTGCCCTGACGAGCGATATGATCGTGGGCTTTCCCGGTGAAACTTCCGAAGAGTTTGAAGATACCATGCGCTTAGTCGAGCAGTGTCAGTACGATGGCCTGTATATCTTCAAGTATTCGGAGAGGCCCGGAACGCCTGCCGCCAGACTCGCGGACGATGTCTCGCCGGTCGAGAAGACCGCGCGTTTCCTGGCCCTTGAGCGTTTGCAGCGTCAGATACAGGAGAAAATTTACGCGGATTATCTGGGCAGAGAAGTCTCTGTCCTGGTAGAGGGTGAGAGCGTCAAATCCGGCCAGGATTTGACGGGCCATTCGACTTGCCACAAGGTGGTCAATTTTCCCGGGGACAAAAATCTGTCTGGAAGCATCGTCAAAGTACTTCTGAAAGAGGCCAAGTTGAACAGCTTGTACGGCTCCATGGTCTGCGGGGCTTAGCCCGGGTGATGAAGTATTACTTGAGGTAACATGATGGAAATAGAGGTTAAAATAAGAGCTTTGATGATGGACCCGAATAGCGGCACGCCCATCGTTATCCTCAAGGACGTTAATAGCGAGACGATGCTTCCGATCTGGGTCGGAGCCTATGAGGCCAACGCTATAGCGCTCGAAATAGAGAAGATAGCGCCGCCCAGACCTATGACTCATGACCTCCTGCGTAACTTGATTATAGAGATGGGCGCTCGCGTGGAACGCGTCGTGGTGACGGAACTTCGTGACAATACCTTCTTCGCTGTGATAGAGATGCGCGCCAGCGACGGCTCACCCATGATGCTCGATTCCAGACCCTCTGATGCGATTGCTCTGGCGCTCAGGGCGGATTGTCCGATCTTCGTGGATATGGATGTCATACGCGCCTCGCGTAATACTGTGATGAGCGCAGAGGAAGAGGCTGAGGGGGCCTTGACCGAAGAGGAAGAATGGCCTGATGTGATAGGGGAAGCGGGAGACCTGCCCATGTAAGAACCTCTTGGGAAACCAACTGTGCGGCGAAATCCCGTGTGACAAATGTCATCTAGTGGACTAAGATTACCAACTTCTGCAGCGAGCCAATGGTGTGCCGGTTTGCTGCCGCCAGAACGAGCCTCGGGACAATAAATACATCTACCCTCAGCAGACAGGCTTGAGAGCTTCCTGAAAACTTTTTAGGTCCACAATGGCGACGCGTCCGATAACGTTCGACAAGTGGTTGCTTTATCTCAATAAATGATTATCGCGATTGCAAATCAGAAAGGTGGGGTAGGGAAGACCACTACGGCCATCAATCTGGCTGCGGCCTTTGCCAGGCGTGGTCAGAGGGTTCTGCTGCTGGACCTGGACCCGCAGGCTAACAGTTCTATCTCTTTTCTGGACCTCTTGAGCGTTGATCTTTCAGCCTACGAGCTGCTAATGGATGGGCGCGAAACGGCTGAACAGGTCATTTATCATACCGGTGTGGAAGGGCTGGATATTATCCCCGCACGCATCAGCCTGGCTAAATTGGAGTCTAAGCTGGTGGGGGATTTTGACGCCCCTTTCAGACTTAAAGACCGGCTGGAGTCGTTTCGAGCGCGCTATGACGTGATAGTTATTGATACCCCCCCGACGCTCGGGTTGATAACTGTCAACGCGCTGGTTGCCGCGACACATGTCTTGATCCCCATACAATCCTCCTATTTTGCGCTGGAAGGGGCGGACGACCTGCTGGAGACTATAGAGAAGGTCAAGGCCAGGCCGAATCCGAATCTACAGGTTCTGGGCGTGCTCGTCACGCTGCACGACAAAAGAACCACTCTGGCACGCGAGGTTCTGGAGCAGATCAGACGCGTTTTCGGGTCAAAGATTTTCGAGACTGTGATTACAAAGAGCGTGCGTCTGGAAGAGTCTCCGGCCTATAAGGAATCTATCTTTACTTTTGCGCCGCATTCTTCGGGCGCCAGCGAGTATGCCAAACTTTGCGAAGAGGTGATGAGCCGTGTCTAAAAGGGGACTGCCAACAGGATTGCATATGCGGCACGACGCGCATTACGTAGAGGAGTTGTCGCAGCATCGCCCGACACCTGTCGGACGTATGATCGCGCTCGAAAAGCTGGACCCCAACCCTGAGCAACCCAGGGTGGAGATCGGCGACCTCTCTGAATTGACCGCCTCGATCAAAGAAAAGGGGGTCTTGGAGCCTCTGCTGGTCAAGCCTTCACGTTTGACAGGGCGCTGGATGATCATAGCTGGCGAGAGACGCTGGCGTGCCGCCAGGGATGCGGGTCTGCGCGAGGTGCCGTGCATAGAGATGGATGTGGATGACCGCGCAGTGGCCGAGATAGCCCTGATAGAGAATATGCAGCGCAAGGACCTGACCCCCTGGGAAGAGGCAGATGGTCTCCTGGCTTTATCGGACAAGTTCGGGTATACGCATGAGGAGATCGCGCGCAAGGTTGGGAAGAGCCGGACGACCGTGACGGAATCGATCTCGATTGCGACCATTCCAGAGTCCGTCCGCGACAGATGTCGGCGCGCCGACATACATTCCAAATCGCTCCTCCTACAGATTGTTCGTCAGCCAGACGAAGAGTCCATGCAGAAGATGGCTGAAGAGGTGGCGCTACGAGGACTGACCAGGGATGATGCGCGCCAGGAGAGACGCAAACAGGCTGGGGCAGGAGCGCGCTCTAGCGTCTCAAAGCCCTTCAAGTTCAGGTTTGTGTCACCCAACAAAGAGTTCCGGCTGGAGGTGAGTTTTCGACGTGCCAAGGTAGAACGGTCCGAGCTGGCAGCGGCTCTCAGGTCTGCGGCTGATACCCTTGAAAATGAATAATAGAACCTGAAAACTCTACCACAATGTTTTATTATCACTGCGTCCGATAACGCACATGCTTTAATGAGCCTTAGCTTACCCTTTTTATTCAAGAAACATTGCGGAGACGGGAAGTAAGCCGGATAAATCTTTCTTTAACTAGGCCCTATTCGCCTGTTTTCTCTTCTGTTCTTCGGCCACGCGTTTTTGCAGCGCACGTCCCCATCTCTCAAGTGTCGGTTGGAGGGGCCTGAAGAGCTTGGTTCTGAGGCTTTGCTGGCTCTCCTGCCACTTGCGTAGCTGTTTCTCCGTGTAAGCTCTAATAGATGCCTCCATCTGGCCTCGCTTGACGGAGTGGCGGAGCGTCAGATAATAGTGTTGTCCGACCAGAGAGAAGATCACGGCTGCCATATTGCCTTTGAATGAGAGACGAGGCAAGAGCTGTTTATGCAATGGCTTGCGGCGGGGCAGAAGCGTTCCCAGGGCTATCTCCAACCAGGCTGGTTGCGTCCCTTGTCTGGGGTGATATAGGCCCGGTAGCTCTGTATACTGCAAGGAGCCTTTAAGCTTTGGGTCGGAGATGTATTCGACCAGGCGCAGGCGCTCGATCCCTCTTAAATGCTCCTTGGGGATGCTATCTAAGACGGCCTCTATATGTGTGATAGTCTTGCGTGGGAACTTAACATCCGTAGCAGTCTCTATTTTGACAGGCATAAACTTCTTCTCCAAGCACTTGGAACCCGAGATGGCTCATCATACTTCCGTGTGGATTTATCAGCCAGCACTCTAGGTGAGTGAGCCGCCAACCGTCAAGTGCTTCTGTGTCACCCTGCGTACCCTCTGAGTCCGGAGGCAGAGAAGCTAGCTATCACAACTGGCGTTGTTGATAACCACTGTCAGATAATATTTCGCGTCCGATAATATATATTATGTATCTCGCGACTCTCAAAAAGCCAGCTACCTGCATACTGCGTCTTAATCCTGCTCCCATAGTATGCTCCGATTCCGATTTCTGTCTCCTTGACAGTCCCAGGTCCAGTTGCTACATTACGCGGTCTTTTAACTGCGTAGACCCTATTCCATCAGAGATAAAAGGAGTATGCCTTTGAGCAGCGAAGGAAGTTATCTATTTACCTCCGAATCCGTCACGGAAGGCCACCCGGATAAGATCGCGGACCAGATTTCAGATGCTGTGCTGGATGCTGTGCTTGAGCAGGATGCTACGGGCCGTGTCGCCTGCGAGACACTGGTCACAACAGGCCTGATAGTGATTGCCGGTGAGATTACCACTTCGGCCAGCATTGATTTTGGCAAGGTGGCACGTGAAACTGTTCGAGAGATTGGTTATACGAGGGCCAAATATGGTTTCGATTGTGATACTTGCAGCGTCCTCTCGGCACTGGATAGACAATCACCGGATATAGCCATGGGTGTGGACACAGGGGGCGCTGGAGACCAGGGGCTGATGTTCGGCTTCGCCTGTAATGAAACACCGGAGCTGATGCCCCTCCCCATACAGCTCGCGCATCAGCTTTCACGCAGGCTTTCGGAAGCGCGCAAATCCGGGGAGTTGCCCTACTTGCGCCCGGATGGGAAATCGCAGGTCACTGTTGAATACCGCGACGGCAGACCGCATAGAGTCGAGGCCGTGGTCATCTCATCGCAGCATGACCCGAATGTGACCAACGAGCAGCTACGCGAGGAGATCGAGGAACAGATCATACGCAGCACAATCTCGCCCGAACTACTGGATAAAGAGACCAAAAGGCATATCAACCCGACTGGCCGTTTTGTGACGGGCGGTCCGCAGGGCGATGCTGGTCTGACAGGTCGCAAAATCATAGTGGACACTTATGGCGGCTATGCGCCTCACGGCGGCGGCGCTTTCTCCGGCAAAGACCCCACGAAGGTTGACCGTTCTGCGGCTTATATGGCCCGTTATGTCGCCAAGAATATTGTGGCGGCGGGTCTGGCAGACCGTTGTCTGGTGCAACTGGCCTATGCCATAGGGGTCGCAGAGCCTGTCTCCGTGCTGGTGGATACGGGTGGGACCGGACGCCTGGGCGAAGGCGCGCTCGCCAGCCTTGTGCGCAGTCACTTTAGGTTGACGCCGCGCGAAATCATAGAGGATCTACAGCTCAGACGCCCGGTCTACAAGGAGACCGCAGCCTATGGTCATTTCGGACGCAAGGGCGCGGGCTTTAGCTGGGAATCTACAGATAAGGCTGAAGAACTGCGCGCAGCGGCGGGTATTTAGACCCTTAGCTGTTGAGGGCCTCTCCGGTAGTCACCTTTTGGAAGCTCACAAAATACTTTACAAAGGATATGCTAAATGAGTGCAACACAGTCAGTTGACTATGATGTTAAAGATATTAATCTGGCCCCTCAGGGAAAGCGTCGCATCGAGTGGGCCGAGCGCGAGATGCCTGTCCTGCGTTTGATCCGCGAACGCTTCGCAGCCGAGCGCCCGCTTGAAGGTGTACGCCTCATCGCCTGCGCACATATCACCACGGAGACGGCCAACCTCGCCAGGGCCTTGCAGGCCGGCGGCGCAACCTCCCTGCTGATTGCCTCCAACCCGCTTTCGACGCAGGATGACGTGGCCGCCTCGCTGGTGGCGGACTGGGGGATTCCGGTCTATGCCATCAAGGGTGAAACCACGGAAACATATAACAGGCATGTGCGCACGGCGCTGGATTTTCACCCGGAAATTATCATAGACGACGGCTCCGATGTGGTCGCGACCCTGGTCAAGGAGCGCCAGGAGCAGGCCCAAGAGATTATAGGCTCCACAGAAGAAACGACCACAGGGATCGTGCGCTTGCAGGCTATGGAAGCCGCCGGGGTGCTCAGTTTCCCCTCCATCGCCGTCAACAATGCACAGACCAAGCACTTTTTTGACAATCGCTACGGGACAGGACAATCGACTCTGGACGGCATTATACGCGCGACCAATGTCTTGCTCGCCGGTCGCACAATGGTCGTCGTGGGCTACGGCTGGTGCGGCAAAGGTGTAGCCCTGCGCGCTCGCGGGATGGGTGCCAATGTGGTGGTCATCGAAGTGGACCCGATCAAGGCCGTAGAGGCCGTCATGGATGGCTTCCGCGTCATGCCTATTAAAGAGGCCGCCGAGATTGGAGATATTTTCGTCACCGTCACGGGCAATCGTCACGTCATAGATGGGGAGCATTTCGAGCGTATGAAGGATGGCGCCATCGTCTGCAATAGCGGACATTTCGACCTGGAGCTAAACTTGGTCGCCCTACGCGAGATGTCCGAAGCCCCCGTCACCTTGCGCCCATACGTAGAGGAGTATGCTATCAAAGCGTCTGGCCGGCGTGTGATCGTGCTCGGAGAGGGGCGTTTGATCAATCTGGCCGCAGCCGAAGGCCATCCGGCCAGCGTCATGGATATGAGCTTTGCCAACCAGGCGCTCTCGGTCGAATATTTGGTCAGACAAAAGGGGCTACTCAAACCGGGCGTACACCTCCTGCCGCAGGAAGTGGATACGGAGATCGCCAGTCTTAAACTGAGGGCGCTGGGGATTAAGATTGATACCCTGACCGCGGAACAACTCGAGTACCTCTCAAGTTGGGAGACCGGCACCTAAGGTAGCCCGCCCTGCCTCTCATGTACGCGTGCGCGAAAGCATGTATGTGCCCAGGGCCAGAAAGATGACCAGCGGTGACCATGCCGCCACAGCCGGGGGGAGCAGCCCGTAATTGCCTATCTGCTGAAACCCTCCGGCGACGGCCCAAAAGATAATGGCCGTCGCGATGGCTACGCAAAGGGCTGCGAGCGTGTGCTTGCGTCCGAAGATAAAGGCCAGCGGAATCGCTATGGAGGCCATCACGAGCACGCTAAAAGGCTCGGCGTACTTGCGCTGGAGGGCGACAGTCAGCCCGTTGATACTCCCCCCGCGCTGCTTAATCTGCTTAATGTAATCGCTTAAACTCTCTGCGCTTAACTGCGAAGGCTTATCAATCGCCGGTTTAAACGAGGCCCTGGACTCTGAGTTGCTCAAGACCATCTGTTCCTGCGCTGCCTCTTCAACCTGCAACCCCTGCAGCTTGATCGAAACCGCTTGGTTGAGAGTTAAATAGCCCGGCTCCGCCCCCGTCCAACTTCCCGAAAGGCCTTTGATAATACGGTTCAGGTGAACGCCTTCCGAGTCAAACTCGTAAATAGTCGGCTCCATCAATCTTCCCTGCTCTTCATCATACTCATACGAGTAAAGCCTCCCGGATTCAGGCGTTGCCAGCCAGAGCTTGCCGCCCTTGGCTGTGACCCTCGTTAATCCCCCGCGGATCTGGGAACGCAAGGTATCTTGCCGCATATTCGCTTCGGGCATCAACCGTTCCTGTACCAGCCAGAGGGTCATAGCGATCATTGAAGCAAACATCAGACACGGGAGGATCAACCTATAGGTGCTCTGCCCACATGCCCACCAGGCTATGGTCTCGCTACGCCTGGACATTAGCGCGTAAGTTGCCAGGACAGCTATCAGTAAGCTGGCTGGTGTGAGTTGGACTGCGACGAAGGGTAACAGGAAGAAGAGATACTTCATTATCAGACGCGCTCCGGCATCTGTCGTCGCCACAAAACGCCATAACTCGAAGAGCGTAAAGATCAGGAAGATGGCCGTCAGGGCGGAAAAGCTAAAGATAAAGCTGAGCGAGAGCGTGCGCAGGATATTTAGGTCAAGCAGGCTTGGAAAATTTAACAGCCGCGCGCGATTGACCCATCCCTGCCCACGCTTCAGCCAGCCTGCCTGTAAAGGACTGTGCGGTTTTCCCCGCCCTATCCTTTTTCTAAACCAGACGGCGCTGTTTCCGCGTGCGAGTAGTAGGACAAGCGCCAAACACAGCGCCGCAAAGGTTGAGAGCCAAGCCCCTATGGGAACTGGCACTGTGCCTGCACGCGCCATCTGCTCGCCAAACAGTGCGAGCAGATAATAGGCCAAGAGGACCAGCAGAGAGAGCAGGACGCCCAGCCCCCGCCCGCCTCTTCTGACGCGTAGACCAAGGCTCACCCCCAGCAAGGCAAAGATGAGCGGAGAGATAGAGAGCGTCAGCCTTTTATGAAGCAGTGTCGAGGCATCCAGCCTTTCCCGTCCGCTCTGATTCTCGGCATAGGCTGCCAGAGAAAACCAGTCCAGCTCTTCAGGCTCTTTCTCGTCTCGCTGCAAACGTGCCAGCAGGGCTGCGCGCCCTGTGTTGAACTGTATACGCAACTGCGCCAGGTGCTCTATGACGTACCCGCTCTTGCCGGACGGAGCCGGAAGCTTGGCCGCCACAGCATCGTTCAAGACCAATTCGGATTGCTCCGCAGCCGAATCTATACGCCCGGACCTGGCCGTCACCAGCCTCTGAGAGCCATCCTTCTCCTGCGAATAGATAAAGACCCTCCCCCATTGCCCGCGAGTTTTGTCCCCATCGCGCACATAGACCACATAACCCGGAATCTCCGTGTTGAAGGAGCGCGGCTCAACGGGTGATTCCAGTTTATAGAGAGCCGCGCGCAAAGCCGTCTGGCGCAAGGCATGCGCAGCCCTGGGCGATTCCTGTAGATTTAAATAGAAGGCTGCCCCCGTGAGGATGGCTCCAACCAGGAGGACAGGCCAGAGTAGATTCCATGTCCCGACCCCTGCCGCGCGCATGGCTATCAGTTCGCTATCACTGCCCATCCGGCTAAAACCTATGATGGTCCCTGTCAGCAGCGCTATGGGCAACGTAAAGATCAGCACGTTTGGCAAGAGCGCCAGGGCTATCTCGGTCGCCAGCATGAGCGGCGCCCCTGTGCCTACCAGCAGTTCGCCAAAGCGGCTCAACTGCTGCGTAAACAGGATGGCCGTCAACAGCAGCAGCGACAGAAAAAAATAGGGCACGATGGCCTTGATGATATATCTTTCAATCAGCCTGCTTCCAAAATTCATGATTATTTATCTTTGCAGCTTATTTCGGCAGCTACGCCGGGGCTGAAAGAGCCCTCGCGCCCTCTTAAATCTTTTTCAGCCGGACCTTACCCGGCAGACCCCTGTGCGCGTGGAGTCCTTTCCAGAACGCGCGCAATCAGGCGCTGCGTGAGAGCAGACAGTTCGCCCAGCGCTGCGGGGGAGAGGCTCTGCGCTGCGGAGGCGAAATCGCGCGGGGATTTTCGTAGAATTGCCAGCAGGTGTGCGTAAGCTTCCCTGCTCAAGGCAGTTCCCTGCCCCTGGCTACACCGCTCACAGAGAGGTTTCTGCTCGGCATTAAAATAGACCTGGCTCTCCGCCTTGAAGCGCAGCCCACACTCTATGCAGACGCGCAGCTCCGGCAGAAAGCCAGAGAGTTTTAGCAACCAGACCTCGAAATACCTGACGATGGCGCGGACACCTTCAGGCACGGCGGAAACGGCCTCCAGGCAGGCGCGAACCATTCGGAACAGATTCTCATTCGGCTCATGTGGCGGTGAAAACTCTACGATCAATTCACCAAAGTAGAAGAGGGACGCCACCAGCTCAGTATTTTGTGCCAGGCTGAAATAGGATTGTAAAATCTCTGCCTGACTGACGGATAACAGCTCGCGGCCTTCTTTCTCATAATAGCCGAGCGTAATCAGCGTGAAAGGCTCCAGCCCCGCCCCGAATCTGCTCTTGAGCTTGCGCGCCCCACGCGCCACTGCCCGCACGACCCCCTGCTTCCTTGTCAGGCAGACCACTATCTTGTCGGCCTCCGCCAAGTTATAAGTCCGCAAGACTATGGCCTCTGTCTCGACTAATCCCATCAGTTATCTGCTACCCGTTTTATCTACCTGTTGGTTAAAAGATTTGAAGAAGATGAGCGCCCACCATCTTTGTCGTTATCGGACGCGTCAGACGCGTAGGCGGACTTTACGTCTTTACAGAGGTAAGAAATAGAGCAGCCAGGCGAGCGCCAGCCCTATCAAGACAAATTCCGCGAAGACTTTGAGACCGTAAAGAGCGCGCTCCCTTTGCGAATCGCGTGCGACCGCGCCAAAGACCAGGGCCACGAGCGCTGCGAACAACGTCATCATCAGAAAATGTTTCAAGGCTTTCTCCCCACAGCAATATCGAAAGCGTCCAGCATCGCCAGGTAGTTCAACAATCCTGCCACCAGCAAAAAAGTGTTCCCGTACTCAAAGGTGGACTGCTCTGCGTGCTCGGCAAACCCCGTGTTGGTTATCCAACAGACCAGATAGAGCAGACCCGAACCCAGGTTAGCCATGGCCGGAGGCAGTTGCAGCAAGGCCGCCAGCCCCTCCTCCGGTCCCAAAGGGCTAAAGAGATGCCCGCTCAACAGCAGCCCTAACAGAAACATGGCCCAGACAGCGCCCCCCAGCAGCAAGGCTCTTCCCCAACGCCCCAGTAAAGCGTGTCCCGCTCCGGGCAAGGCCCAGCCCGCCAGTCCCACAGCCCAGGCCACTGTCTGCGTGCCCTTGCCAGCAGCCCCTTTATCTCTTATTTCGCCAGCCAAAGAAAGCTCCTCTCTGGAGATGTCTATATCCAACTCCTATTCGCGTCCCAGATAGCCCCTGCGCGCCGCAACTTCATAGCCGCCAGGCGAGACCAGCACGCGTATCTCTCTCTGCTCGCCCGCTGCCACGCGCGGCAGAGGTCTATAAGTAATGATGTATTGCGTGCGCAACTCTTCCGCTATGGCCTGGTAGGCGGGCAGCAGGTCCTCGTCCTTGAGCGGTAGAAAAAGCCTCCCGCCCGTCTGCTCCGCCAACTCTTTAAGCTGTCTCTCCGCCCCTTCTATCAATTCCAGCAGCGCAGAGACTTCCCGCGGGTCAGAGCCGGAAAAGATTTTGGACCAGCCCGTCCCCGCACTGTCTTCGATCAACTTGCGCAAGGTGGCCGTCAAACTCACCACATAGACGCTGGCTTCGGCGCGTCTGACCGAATTTAAAGCCTCTGCGAAGCTTGTCTGTGGCCCCTTCGCCGTATCTATCCCGTCCGTCAAGAGGATAATTACGCGCCTGCCCTCCACCTTGCTTAACTGTTCGCTGGCGGCCCTTTGCAGCCCTTCATGAAAGGCCGTCCCCTGGCCCGCGTGATACCGCCACACCAGCGTTTTTTCCAGCTTCGCAATTTCCGTGGCCTGTGTCCAGTCCTGCAAAACCTCCACGCGGTCTGCAAACTGCATGACGCAAACCCTGTCCTGCGGTAAAAGCTCCTGCGCGAAACGCTTGGCCGCCAGTCGTATCAGACGCATCTGGCTAAAGACGCTGCCAGAAGCATCCAGCAGTAGAATGATGTTGGCTGGAATGCGCCTTTGATTAAAGCTGGTGATCTGCTGGCGCACGCCGTTATCATAGATAAAGAAGCTCTCGGCCCTGAGACCTGCCACGGGCGTGCCCCTCTCGTCTCTGACAGAGACGGGCAGAGCCACTTCGTCCGTCCTGACACGAATAATCTCATCTTCGTCCGTCTCCGCCTGACCTTGGCGAACGGCCTCAGGCCCCGGGGTTTTCGCCCCGCCGGTATTTTGTCCTGCTGCCGCCAGGCTCAAACACAAAGCCAGGCAGCAGCCATTTAAAAGCCCGCAGACTCTAAAAGATAGCCTTGCTCTCAAACTCAACAACCTATCTCCAACCGCATAAGAATAAAGGATACTTACGCTCAAACCGCTTGACGAAATCTTAGAGGCAGACGATTGATACCGAGTTGGCCCAATATTTTCACACAGTTAAGAGACTTCACATCAAGCACTTTCTGAAACTCCGGCGCGCGATCTCTGATGCTCTCGCCGTGTGCGTCTCTAAAGGGTAGATAATCTTTTGTAGTACCCGCCGCGCGCGCAAGGTGAGCACAAGGCTGCGCCATCCTCTGTCTTTATCTCGCGCCCGTCGTTGACGCCCTCGCCACACCGCGCGCAGATGATTCTCGCACGCGGTCTCCCTGGCAAATCCATCTCTCCATAAAGGACTTCGACCTCTTCGACTTTAAACAACTCTTCGTCCGTCGCCTCTCTATAGGCACGAAACTGCCGCTCCTTTTTACTCTCTATCTGAGGGTAGCGCGCATCGGCCAACGCCCTGGACTCCTCTAGCGCCACTATGCGCACGGATTTGCCCGTCTCCAGATTCTGAAAAGTCGCCGCCACCTTCCCATAATCAAAATATTTCAGGCTTCTCTTACCCAACCGCACGCCCGTCACGGCCCCTACGGCATCCGCCATGCAGCGGTCAATCTCAACCCACACGATGAGCTTCTTACGGTCCTCGCCGCGCGGGTCCGCAACCCCTATCAAACGGCAGCCGAGCAGCGCCATCCTCACGCCAAGCAGTTGGCCCGCACAGAGATGGCCGTGTAGACGCGCACACTCTTCAAGTAAATCATCAACTGTCGCCATCTCTCGGAATTCATCCTTACCTAATACCTTACTTGAAGAGTCGGCGCGACGACTTGAGTTCAAGTAAAAACTTAAGAGCGGCTTTTCCCACTCGGATTAATAGCAGAGAAATCTCTCTCGCACGAGTCTAAAGGCCTCCAGCGGTTGCGACCAGGAGGACTCTATCTGTTCCAGGCTGTCTCCGCGCTCTATAGCTTCGCGCAGCGCGCCGGTTCCGGCAATCACATCGAAAGGGTTGCGGTCATAGACATATTCGTAGGGCGGTTCTTTCCAGCGGAAATGTTCTCTGTAGAGATCGTAAGCCACCTTGACCGCCGCGACGCCGGTGATCACGGGTTCAAACTCCAGCCGGTTCGTGACATGAATCTGCACGCCGCCGCAGCCTTGCCCTGCATGCTTTTGAAAGGTCGGCTGAAAGACCGTGGCCCGAAAATAAACGCCCGCCAGCCCGTACCCGTTCAAATGCCTGGCGTACTCTTCAGGCTCTATGTAGGGCGCGCCGATCAACTCGAAGGGCCTCGTCGTCCCACGTCCCTCGGACATCTGCGTGCCTTCCAGATGCACGGTGCCCGGAAAGACTGTGGCCGAATCCAGCGTCGGCATATTGGGCGAAGGCATGACCCAGGGGGCATCCGTCTCATCCATCCACTGTGCTCTGGACCACCCCTCCATCAAGACTGTTTCCAGCTCGCAGTCTATAGCGAAATGCTCTTTGAAGAGCCGCGCCAGCTCGCAGACAGTCATCCCGTGGCGCGTAGGAATCGGGAATTGGCCGACGAACGAAGCAAAGGCAGGGTCCAGCACAGTCCCTGCCAGGTCTCGTCCATTGATCGGGTTCGGACGGTCGCAGACAATCATCCTTTGGCCGTATTTCTGAGCGGCGCGCATACAGTTGGCGAGCGTATAGATAAAAGTATATATACGGCAGCCCACGTCCTGCATATCAAAGACCAGCGCATCCACCTGCTTGAGCATCTCCGCCGTAGGCTCGCGCGTTTCGCTATAGAGCGAAAAAACAGGGAGTCCCGTCTTTCTGTCCAGAGCATGCGCGGTTTCCACCATGTTATCCTGCACGTCGCCGCGTATCCCATGTTGCGGCCCGAAAAGAGCCGTCAGGTTTATTTCCCCGTCCTCTTTAAAGAGATCCGCCGCATGCCGCAGCTTATGGTCCACGGAGGACTGGTTACAGATTAGCCCTATCCGCGCGCCCCTCAGCAAATCCCTTCCCTGCTCTAAAAGCTGCTCCAGCCCGAGCCTCGTTTGATATGCGCTTCCCACTCTTTTTTCGCCCTCGCTTCTGTTCGTTTTTATCCTTTTAAGGTCTTTTGAATATCCTTATTAACCAGCAACTTAGATTTAGGAAGTTAAAGTATTAGCTAATCTTTAAATAATGGGTTTTTATCTTTACGTTATCGGACGTTGGACGGCTCATCGAATGTTGACAAGGTGTTCAGGGAGTTTGATAAAGACTCTTTTGTATAGGAGTTTGCGGCCTCTATGAAGTGGCCGAAGATGGCTTGAGAGAAGGCGTCCTTTTCCCAGGCAATCTCCGGATGCCATTGGACGGCGAGCGCGAAATGGTCATGGCGCGTGTCTTCGAGCGCCTCTATCAATCCGTCTGAAGTCCAGGCTGTGGCGACCAGTTCGCGCCCGACCTTTTCAATCGCCTGATGATGATGACTGTTGACCATAGCGTTCTGCTCCCCGGCCATCAAGGCCAGGCCGCTCCCCTCCATCAAGGTTACGCGATGCGAAAGGCGTTCACGCGGAGCGCCCTGCTCGTGCTGTATGGCCTCTGGCATCTGGCTTTCGATGTCCTGTATAAGAGTGCCGCCGCGTGAGACGTTGAGGATTTGCATGCCGAAGCAGATAGCCAGCACAGGCATCCCGCGCTTTTCAACCCCTAAGAGCAAGAGCATATCCGTCTCATCTTTTAATGGCTGGACTGTCCCCAGACGCTGGTGCGGCTCCTGCCCGTAGCGCAGTGGGTCTACGTCTGAATCGCTCCCGGGCAGGAGCACTCCGTCCAGTTCGTCCAGTAGAGAGTTGATGTAATCGGGATGCGGGATCAAAGGGATGTGCAGGGGCGCGCCGCCTGCCGCTTCTACAGCTTCACTATAATCTCGCCCGAGGTAGAACCTGTTCGTGCTCAATTCCAGGCGCATGGGGATTCCTATGCGCGGTCGTCTGTTCTTCATCAAGAGTCATCCCGCTTGTTTTCTTAGCTGTCTCTCTTCTCAAAAGGCGCTCGAAAGTATCACGTACATGATAGCGCAAAAACTCTCTTTGCGCTCACACTCCCGCGAGGGTTAAGAAATTTACTTTCAAGCGGAACTGCTCCCTCTCTCTCTACTGCACATGACAGTTGGCGTTTTGAAGATTAGCTCTTTCGTGCGGCCTGTGAAGGACAATCAATTTGAGAGATAATCGCTCGGCTACAGCGCGGCTTGACTTACCTTCAGGCGAGTTCCTATAGTGCTCTGTTGCCAATGATGACTAAAGATTCCTACAAAGTTCGCAGTACAACCGTTCTCCTCGTGCGTCGAAACGGGCGCGTCGCTGTGGCCGGCGACGGACAGGTGACGATGGGCGAGACGGTCATGAAGTCTGGCGCGCGCAAGGTTCGTCGTCTTTTTAATGACCGTATTCTGGTTGGTTTCGCGGGCGCGACCGCAGACGCCTTCTCACTCTTGACGCGCTTTGAAAGCAAGCTCGAACAGTATCAGGGAAACCTTGACCGCGCCGCGATAGAACTCAGTAAGGAATGGCGCACGGACAAAATCCTGCGTCACCTGGAGGCTCTTTTGGTCGTCGCGGATGAGAAAAGCTCCTTTCTGCTCTCGGGCAACGGCGACGTCATTGCGCCGGATGACGGCCTGCTCGCTATAGGCTCCGGCGGCCCCTTCGCGCTGGCGGCTGCACGCGCACTCCTGACGCACACGGAAATGAGCGCTCGCGAAATTGCTCTCGAGGCGCTGCGCATCGCCGGAGAGATCTGTATCTATACGAATACAAACGTGATTGTCGAAGAACTTTGAAATAAGTAGCCGAAGGCCAGCCATCAGTAGCCAGCGTGAAAAGCTGAAATCTACTGTTCGGTCGGCTGGCAGGCTGCTGACAACTTTTTATGGTTATCTATCTTTCAGGTGATATTGAAGAGCAGTCGCGGCTTGACGAGTTGACGCCGCGCCAGATTGTGGACGCGCTGGACAAACACGTCGTGGGCCAGCGCGCGGCCAAGCGTGCCGTCGCCATAGCCCTGCGCAATCGTGTACGCAGGCAGAAACTCGCGCCGGAGATGGCCGCAGACGTGATGCCCAAGAATATCATCATGATCGGCTCGACCGGTATTGGTAAGACGGAGATTGCACGCCGCCTGGCGCGCATGTCCAACTCGCCTTTTCTCAAGGTAGAGGCTTCAAAATTTACAGAGGTCGGCTATGTCGGGCGAGATGTCGAGAGCATGATCCGCGACCTGACGGAGATCGCCGTCGAGATGACCCGGCAGGAGAAGATAGAGGAGATCGCGGACAAGGCCGAGCTGAATGTAGAGGAGCGTATTCTGGACCTGCTGCTGCCGCCGCCGAAACAGTCTCGCGCCGTGGGCTTCTTCGATTTCGATGAAGAAGAGGAGGGCGCGTCCGCGTCGGAAGAAGCGTCTGCGCCCGTCGAGCGCGACGATAATTTCCAGCGCACACGCGAAAAGCTGCGCGCGCAACTCCGCGCTGGCAAGCTCGACAATCGTATGGTCGAGATAGAGGTGCGCGAAAAGAGCTTTCCGACGATAGAGTTGGCCGGGCCGATGGGCGTCGAAGAGATGGGCATCAACATGAAGGATATGCTCGGCAATATGTTTCAGGGCCGGACCAAGCGGCGCAAGATGCGCGTTGACGAGGCTATGGAATATCTCATGCAGGAGGAGGAAGAGCGGCTCATTGATATGGAAACGGTCGCCCGCTCTGCGCTGGAGCGCGTCGAATCCGCGGGCATCATCTTCCTTGACGAGATTGACAAGATCGCAGGACGCGAAGGCGGAGCTGGTCCAGACGTTTCGCGCGAGGGTGTGCAGCGAGACATTCTCCCAATCGTCGAAGGCACAACCGTCAACACGCGCTACGGCATGGTCCGTACTGACCACATACTCTTTATCGCCGCCGGAGCGTTCCATGTCTCCAAGCCCTCTGACCTGATCCCTGAACTACAGGGCCGCTTCCCCATCCGCGTCGAGCTTGAATCGCTGACGGTTGAAGACTTCAAACGCATCCTGACCGAGCCGAAGAACGCTCTCGTCAAACAGTACCAGGCGCTGATGGAGACCGAAAGCGTGAAGATAGAGTTCACCACGGATGCCATTGACGCCATCGCGAATTTTGCCGCGACCGTCAATGAGCAGACAGAGAATATAGGAGCCAGACGCCTGCACACGATCATGGAAAAACTGCTCGACGAGATCAGCTTTGAGGGGCCTGACCTGGAGCCTAAGCATCAGGTCATAGACGCCGCTTACGTCCAGCGCATGCTGGCAGACACTGTCAAAGACCAGGACCTCAGCCGGTACATTCTGTGAAACGACGCCGAGACTCTCTGACAAAGACGAAAGCCTTCAATCGCGCGGCAGCTTTTCAGCCGTCCTCTCGGCATCTCTTACGCGGCCCTGCCCTTCTCTCTTTACAACTTCTGCTGATTGCCGCCTGCTGCCTGCTCTCCCCTGCTTGCGGCAAAAGGCGACCGCCGCTCCCGCCCGTCGAGAGAGTCCCGCAACGCACTGAGCTGCTCTCCGGCGCGCAACGCGGGAATCAGGTGATCCTGAATTGGCCCGCGCCGCAGCGCAACGCCTCGAACCAGAGCGTACAATCCATACGCCGTATAGATGTCTATCGGCTGGCCGAGCGCACGGATGCTCCGCTGCCTCTGACCGAAGAAGAGTTCGCCGCGCGCTCCACCTTGATCGGCTCGATTAGCTCGGAACAGATTCAGTCTGCGTCTGAGACTCTGACCTATACGGATACGCTTGAGCTGGCGGGCGTGCCTGCGCGTCTGCGCTATGCGCTGCGCTATGTCAACGCATCGGGCCAGCGCGCGGCCTTCTCAAACTTCCTCCTGATAGAGCCTGCCGCGAAGATCGCTCAGCCGCCCACCCTGACATTGATAGATGAAAGCGAAAGCGCGATGACGGTCCGCTGGCAGCCGCCATCCGCCAACATAGACGGCTCGACCCCGGTTAATCTACTCGGCTATAACATTTATCGCACGACGCAATCACAGGCCGAAAGAGGCCAGACGCCGCTCAACAACACGCTCATACAGGGCGCCGAGTTCGCAGACAAGAATTTCACCTTTGGCGAGCAGTATACTTATGTGGTGCGCTCCGTCTCGCTCGGGACGGGCGGCCAGCAGGTCGAAAGCCTCAACTCGAACACGCTCTCGGTCTCGCCGAAGGATGTCTACCAGCCTTCAGCGCCGACTGCTCTGACCATAGCTCCTGCGCCCGGTCGCCTCTCTATCTTTTTCCCGGCCAACCCGGAGCGCGATGTGGCAGGCTATAACATCTATCGCTCGACGGACCCTGCGCTGCCGAAAGAAAAGTGGACCAAACTTAATAATGAGTTGTTGACGCGCACGACCTATCAGGATGAGACGGTCGAGACTGGGAAGAGGTACTACTATTATCTGACGGCTGTGGATAACGCCGGCAACATCAGCCAGCCATCCGAAGTCGTCTCCGAGGCCGTCCCTTAAAGTATCATGCGAATCTGCCGCTTTATCAGCCAGCCGACGGGGCAAGCCTATTGGGGCTTGATCGAAGGAGAACTGGTCCAGCCGCTCGACGGCGAAGACCTTTTCGCGGCCCTCTCTGCAAAGCGGACGCAAAACGCCTTGCCGCTTCAAAGCGTGCGGCTGCTGGCCCCTGTCAGCCCATCAAAAATCGTCTGCGTCGGTCGCAACTACAGGGAGCACGCCGCGGAACTCGGGAATCAAATGCCCTCCGAGCCGCTCATCTTTTTAAAAGCGCCATCGGCGATTACGGGGCCGGATGAGTCTATCCTGCTGCCGCCTGAATCCATGCAGGTGGAGCACGAGGGAGAGCTTGGAGTCGTTATCGGACGCGAAATGCGGCGACTGGACGCATCGGACGATCCTTTGGCCTATGTCCTCGGCTATACTTGCGTCAACGATGTCACAGCGCGCGACCTGCAACGCAAGGATGTGCAGTTCACACGCGCCAAATCCTTTGACACCTTTTGTCCGGTCGGCCCTTTTATCGAAACAGAGCTTGACCCTGGAACTCTCTCTCTTGAGACGCGTGTCAATGGTCAGGTCAAGCAAAGCGCGCGGACATCCGCGATGGCCTTCGACGTTCCATTTCTCTTGCGCTATATCTCGCTGGCGATGACGCTCCGGCCCGGCGATCTCGTCGCCACGGGCACTCCCGCCGGCGTCTCCCGGATGTCTGTAGGCGATGTGGTCGAGGTCGAGGTCGAAAAGATAGGAGTTCTACGCAACACGGTTGAGAGTCTCAGAGTCTGAGAATCCGAGCGTCTGAGAGTCAAAGGCTTTTGTCTTCTGACTCCCAGACTCTAGAACTCTCAGACTCCAGCCTTAAAGAATCTGGAGGCAAGTATGAAATTCTTTCTGGACACAGCTAATCTGGAAGAGATTCGCGAAGGGGCGTCAATGGGGATGGTGGATGGGATTACAACCAACCCTTCGCTCATTGCCAAAGAAGCCAATGTTGATTTCAAACAGCACTTGGCGGCCATTGCGGAGATCGTACAGGGACCCATCTCTGCGGAGGTGACGAGCCTGGAGCTTGAAGGGATGCTGCGTGAAGGGCGCGAATATGCGCGGATTGCGCCCAACATCGTAGTCAAATGCCCGCTCACGGTTGACGGTCTCAAGGCCACGCGGCAGCTTACGGACGAGGGCATCAAGGTTAATGTCACACTCTGCTTTTCCGCCGCGCAGGCGATTCTGGCGGCCAAGGCGGGCGCGGCCTTTATCAGTCCCTTTCTCGGACGCCTGGACGATGTGGGCCAGAACGGCCTTGAGCTGCTCGCAGAGATAGTGGAAATTTACAGCCATTACGAGTGGAAGACGGAGGTCCTGGCGGCCAGTATGCGCCACCCGATTCACGTCGTCGAAGCGGCGCGGATGGGCGCGGATGTGGCGACCATCCCCTTCAAGGTCTTGCAGCAGATGTTCAAGCACCCGCTCACGGATAAGGGCCTCGAACAGTTTTTGGCCGACTGGCACAAGAGCGGGCGGTAAGCTTTGAGCGGCGCTTTTCAAGCCGACTGCTAAAGTTTCACTTTAATAATTGTCATCGCGCCGACTCCTCGTGTAAAGCATGAAGCTCCGGCTTTTGAATTGATGTCATGTCTGATGATCGAAGCAAGCGACGCGCACGCTGATATGGTGACCGTCCGCTCCTGTAAGTATGACGGCAGGGAGCATCGCCGCTGGCGGGGACAGCTTGTGCAGCGTGAAGACAATCTGCTCGTACTGGATGCGAGATTTGAGACGGAGGTCAACCACAACCTGCTCGGCAGGATTTTGAGCGGGACCGTGAGCATCGAATACTACTGGCTCAATCGCTGGTATAATGTGCTTCGCTTCTTAGAGCCTGACGGCAAGCTGCGCAACTTTTATTGCAACGTCAATATTCCGCCCACCTTCGATGGTCGCGTGCTGACCTATGTGGACCTGGATATGGACATTCTGGTGGCGCCCGATCTCTCTTACAGGATTCTTGATGAAGACGAGTTTGAGGTGCATTCGAGGAGCTTTAATTATCCGGCGCAGGTCCGTGCCGGAGCGCGCCGTGCGCTCGAAGAGCTGGTTAGTTTGATCGAGCGCCGCGAGTTCCCTTTTGACCGTTGAGTAAACTGTTCTTCAAAAATTAGATTATGGCATCAAGACCAAAAGAGCAGCCTGGCCCGGAGATGACGCAGACCAAGCTCGACCTGCTCAGGCAGCGCGAGCGGCTGGCCGAAGAGGGCGGCGGCGCTGCGCGTATAGAGAAACAGCATGCGGCTGGCAAGCTGACCGCGCGCGAGCGTATAGAGTTTCTGCTAGACGAAGAGAGCTTTGAGGAGTTCGACAAGCTCGTCGTTCATCGCTCACGCGACTTCGGTCTGGACCAACAGCTTTTTCCTGGCGACGGCGTGATTACCGGTCACGGGCTGGTTGATGGTCGCCGAGTCTTCATCTTCGCACAGGATTTTACAGTCTTCGGCGGCTCGCTTTCGGAAACGCACGCGGAGAAAATCTGTAAGGTGATGGACCTCGCGATGAAGGTCGGTGCCCCGATCATAGGGCTTAACGATTCCGGCGGCGCGCGTATACAGGAGGGTGTTGTCAGCCTGGGCGGCTACGCGGACATCTTTCTGCGCAATACTCTGGCGAGCGGCGTCATTCCGCAGATTAGCTGCATCATGGGACCATGCGCGGGCGGCGCTGTCTACAGCCCTGCGATTACGGATTTCAACGTGATGGTCAAGGACACGTCCTACATGTTCATCACAGGCCCGGATGTGGTCAAGACCGTGACGCACGTTGACGTGACGAAGGAAGAGCTGGGCGGAGCCGTGACACATAACCGCATCTCAGGCGTCGCACATTTCGCTGCCGATTCGGACGAGCACGCACTACGCATGGTCCGCGAGCTGCTCTCTTTTATTCCCTCCAACAACATGGAAGACCCGCCGCGCCTCGCTCCCGCAGACCCTGTCGAGCGGGTTGACGCGGCGCTCAACTCCATCGTCCCGGAAGAGTCCAACCAGCCTTACGATATTCGCGATGTGATTCACACGGTAGTTGACGAGCACTACTTTTTTGAGGTCCATCAACACTACGCGCCGAATATCGTCGTCGGCTTTGCGCGCCTCGGCGGACGCTCCGTCGGCATGGTCGCCAACCAGCCTGCCTATCTCGCCGGGGTGCTCGATATAGACGCTTCGATTAAAGGCGCTCGCTTTGTGCGCTTCTGCGACTGCTTCAATATTCCGCTCATCACCTTTGAGGACGTGCCGGGCTTTCTGCCGGGCGTGGCCCAGGAACACGGCGGCATCATACGCCACGGCGCAAAACTCCTCTACGCCTTTGCCGAAGCGACCGTCCCCAAGATTACAGTCATCACACGCAAGGCTTACGGCGGCGCGTACTGCGTCATGGCCTCAAAGCATATCCGCACGGACATCAACCTCGCCTGGCCCTCCGCAGAGATTGCGGTCATGGGTGCGGAAGGAGCCGTCGGCGTCCTCTACCGCCGCGAGATTAACGAGGCTGAAGACAAGGAAGCTGCCCGCCGCGCGCGCATCTCTGAGTTGGAAGAGAAATTTGCCAGCCCCTATGTCGCCGCCGAGCGCGGCTTTATAGATGAAGTCATAGAGCCTGCACAGACACGGCCCAAACTAATCCGCGCACTCAAGCTCCTTGAGAACAAGCGCGACACGAATCCAGCTAAAAAGCACGGGAATATTCCGCTTTAATCTTTGACTTTCAAGGCCGGTTTGATAAACGGGCCGCCCCCCTCCGTTTGAAAGAGCAAAAGATTCAGGCTCAATAAAATAGAGGGAGCGGGAAATCGCTTGATCGTCCGCTCCCTCATTTATTCTTATTTTGCCGTCTGCGATTTAGTAGCCGTTATAGCCAGCATCGTAGCCGTTCTCGAAAGCCATACGGAAATATCTGCGATACAACTCCCTGTCGCCATAGCGTGAGTTGTAATCTTTCGTCGCCTTCTGGTATTCGCCCTCGTCACGGAACTCGTAACGGTTGCCCTTGCGACGGTCTTTGCGGCCTGCCTCTATCCCGTTATTATAACCGGCGTTGAGAGCCGTCTGGCGAAGTTGGAAAGAACCGCCATAGTCCGGATAATCATCCTGGCTACGCCCGCCGCGCCGATTTCGCCTGCGCCCATCACGGTCACGGTCGCGGTCACGATCACGCCGCCACTGGTCATCGTCATCGCGCCGTCTCTGGTCGGCTCTATCCAAACGCCCGTCGCGCGCGTCATGCCCGTTAACGAAGATATTCGTCGGCTTGCCACGGCCCTGTGCGGCGAAAGTGACTCCGGGCAAAACCAGAAATAGTCCCAGCGCCAGCATTAGCACCCTGTTTAATAATCCATGACCATTGCTTTTCATCTCGGTCTTCCTCCTCATCTTCAACTGCCGGATTCGTAACATTTTGCGTCTCAGCAATAACCTCAGGAAAATCAGTAACAAGCGCCATGCCGTAGGCAGTCGAGGATTAAATTGCCTGTAAAATCATGCGCCTCTGGCCTCAGTATGGCCCGATTCATACTATTAAGTATGTTTGCAAACCGTATCGTGTCCATACGCTGCACTGTTAATTCCCCCAGTCTTCTCGCTCGAAAGCCATAGTTCCCCTGTGATATTCAAATGAAAGAAGCGAAAGCTGCTCACCTGCCTGTCAAAAGGCGCCGGAGAGACGGCTATTCCTGTCGTTATCAGACTCGGAGATAGCGAACGCCACGGTGGATAGAAGGAGGGAGGTAAACAAGATAAACTTTTAGATTAGCTGTCGTCCTGTAAAGCAATGCCCTATGGTGGATTAGCCTGCTCGATTTTTTGTTAGTCGAGAAAACACATTAACCTTTAGCCTTCCCATAAATTGCTCTGTTGTAGCCTCTCTGTGAAGAGGCAACAGGATTTAGGCTGCGGACCTGAGCAGGATGGGTCTGGGCTGTTGCCTGACGCGTGTGCGCACAGGGTTTATGACGGGGGGCGCGTCGTAGTAATAATCCCCGACCAGTTCCCACTTCTCTAAATTGAACTGGCGACGTGCGCCGCATTCCATGCAGACGCGATGTGTCTGGCCTTCGCGTGTAAACGGGCGGCTCAGCTCCATGTGCCAGCAGCCAAAGATACGTGTCAGCCATCTGGACAGGAAGGCCGCGGGCGCAGCCATCTCCAGGCCGAGGCTTTCCGTCGGTTGTTTCGAGATTGCGTGTAAAGATTGCATGTGAGCTGTCTCCCTTATCTTCAAAAGCTTGCTTTTTATCGCTTCCAATTACTAACGCGGGAATCCCACACAGTTTGAATCAACCTTTATCAGGGCCTCGCTCCTTCTCTTTATCTCGCAGCCAAATGCGGAATCGCGGATAGTTCAAAGATGGACCACGGACTTCAAGCTGACACGCGTCATCCGGGCAGACTTGCCGGTCAGCATCATCGAGGGGGCAAGAGAGAGGACCGCGAACAGTTGAGACTTAAAGCTTCTCTTACTGCTGCCTGGCGTAGTAGCCCTGACGATAAAGTAGCCGCAGCTTCTGCTTGCGTAGCTGCGGATTTGTAATCTCTATATTGATCCCGCGATATGAGCCGTCGCGCGCTTTGTTAGAGGGCGAATAGGCGATGAGGTACTGCGAGCGAAGTTCAGACTGTATTTGTGCGAAGGCTGCGCGAAGGTCCGTCTCGTCCCTGGGGAAGAAGGCGCGACCTCCCGTGCGCTCTGCAACGGCCTTCAGCGCGCCTTCACTGATGCCGTACTCCTGACGATCTCCTATTCCGATGGCATAAATAATAGTGTCGTTCTTGACGGCGAGGTCTATCGCTTCCTGCCTTTTCGTCGTGCTACTGGTATCTTTGCCGTCTGTCAGGAGGATGATGGCGCGGCGCGTGTGGAGTGTAGTCTGCGAGGTCACTTCGGTGGTCGTGGCCCAGATGGCATCCCAGATGCCCGTCCATCCTCTGGGGTCTTCCGAAGCATCCAGCGAGTCGGATTCTTCAGGCGGCGGCACTATCTCTATGCGTGCTATCGCGGCGCGAAGCCTTGCCGGATCGTTTGTCAAAGACTGTTCGAGCGTGGGTTCGCCTGTAAACGAGACAATCGCGGCCTGGTCTTTTCCTGGCCGAATCACCGCATCAACAAAGCCGCGCGCGGCGGACTTTTCATCCGGCAGCGTCAGTTCCTGAGAGGTACTCGTATCAATCAGGATGGCGAGCGAGAGCGGCAGGTCCGTCTCACGCTCGAAGATAAAGATTTCCTGCGGGACGCCATTTTCCAACACCCGCACATCCTCTTTGCGAAGCGTGGTCACAAAGCGCTTATCTTTATCAATCGCCGTGAACAAAGCGTTCACCAGATCGGTATCAACACGCACCACTTCTTCGTCGGGCGCGGCTGATTCCTCGCTCTTGCTGGTTTTTGGGGACGCTCCTTGATTCGCATCAGGCTGAGTGATAACCAGAGTCCGGCGCGGGCGTTTTTGATGCGGCTGTTCTGTGGGCGCTTGCGCGGACGCGGCTGGGGTTTGAAGGAATAGAAGCAACAGGACAGCGCCCAGGACAAAGGCTTGTCGCCATTCAGGAATCGGACGCCGCTTTGACTGGACCACTCGCTTTGCCCCCCGGCCAGACTTAATGCTCTCTCGCAGGCGCTATTCTAATCAAACGATGCAGAGGGTCGAAAGACAGCTCGAATGGAGCGAGCGCTTCGCGTCCGAGCAGTACGGGCGTGCCCGCCTCGACATCCGAAAGCAGTTGCGTAGGGATGCGTTTGAGCATGAGCGAGCCGATTTGAATATTAACCGGGTTGACGCGGCGCGATGAAAACCTCCCGCCTCCCAGATCGAACGTCCCGCCCCTTTCTCTTCCCCGTTCGGCCTCAATGCCGAATGCGCTCGCAGCGTGCGCCCCGACAGCCAGCCCGAATCCTGAACCCGTATCAATCAGAGCGCGCTGTCCGTTCGAGAGGACGATATAAGGGCGTCGGCTCTCATGGTCAAAGAGCCAGGAGACAACGGCGCTTTCGCCAGACGCACCAGTTCTGGTCAAAGGCGTTGCGGCAGGGTCAAAGGCGCGTATCTCGCCCTGAGGCATATCTATGGTGTAGCCGAGAGGCCAGTAGGCTTCCGTCGGGTCCAGTATGCCGTCAACGCCCGATGGCAGTCGCTCCGTGACCATGACCTGTCCTTTAGCGGGCAGAAGATTTTCCGCCCCGCCGATAGCAAGCGTGCGCACGAAGGCTTCACGACCCGCAACTGTTCCCGTCCCGCTCAGCCCACTAATCGAGATAGAGCGCCCCGTTTTGACTTGCACATGAGCCGCTTGCGCGACATGTGGCGAGAGCAGAGTCGCGCCCGCCCCTGTATCCACGGCAAAATCAAAAGGCCCTGCGCCGTTGACCCAGGCCCTGATAATCAACCCGCGTCTATCTCCGTCCTTAAAACGAACCGTGCCGGGCAGGAGTCTGCCGCCTGAGATGGCGACGCTGCCGCTGGTCCTGTTCTGCACAGGCTGCTGCGCGCGACTATGCATCCTCTTCAGACCCTGCAAAAACTTTTGGGCAGCCCCACTGGTTGGAACTGCCCATAAGCTTATTGCCAGAGCGATCAAGGAGGCTGAAGCCGCGCCGAGCGCCAAACTCTTCAAGCTACTTTTCATCGCACAAGTTGAGAACGAACGTTAGTAACGGCGACTCCTGTTGCGTATCTTGTAGGTGTAGAGCGCAGAGCCGCCAGCGCCTGCCAGCGCGCCAATCGCAGCGCCCTTCTTGCCGCCAAGCAGTCCACCGATGATAGCGCCGCCGCCCGTGCCCGCCGCGACCGTCAGCTTATCGCGGTGTTTCTGCCAGAAAGAGCGACCACGACGCTGTTCGCCATAGTCATAGTAAGCCCTGCGTGAAGAGCTGGAGCTGGCATAACGAGTACGACCGGTCGAACGATAAACGACGCGCGTGGCCGTTCCGGTGCGCGCGTTCTGCGCCGAGCGAGCGGTTGTCTGCGTGCCCGCGAGGAAACCTTCGTTGAAGCCTTCGCGATAGGCAGCCTGCTCGCCTGTGACCTCGGAAGTGACCTGGTTGTTATCGGCCAGTTGCGTATTCAACTCGGCAGTTTTGTCCTTTGCGTTCCTGTCTACGAGCTGATTTGAAGTGTCAGCAGCGGTTGTCGCCGCAGGGTTGCCGGCAGCGCTCCCCGAAGGGCGCATAAACGCGCCGACCGTGCCGCCGACCAGAGCAGCAACCAGTGCTACGGGTAGTAAAACTTTTTTGGTGTCGACCATCTTCAGCTTCTCCTTTGTGCCTCTATATGATTCTCAAAATTGCAAAGTGCAGAACTCAGCAGCCATGACAAAAGCAACTCGCATTCCTTTCGTCAATCATCTTTTGATAATAACAGGCTATAGCACACGGGGTCTCGGATTACACGGGTTTCAGCCTCTTAACAGGTTGTTTAGAATCAATCCGCAATACTCCCGCAACATCTCCTTTCTACTTGAAGCATTTTCTCTTACCCTATATGGGATTGTTTAATACACCAAATCCTCAGCCGTTATGTATCCGGATAGCGACCTTGAAATTCCGTGCTTTGTCGAGAGGCGGTAGATAAATAGGCCGAGCCAAAAATAAAAGAGGGCATCTCTCGTTCGGGCGCGGGTGGACCAGTTCAAAAAGTCTTTGAGAAATCAAGAGCATCGCCCAGACTATTTTTATTGACGCTTATTTTAACTCTGCATAGAATGGCAGCCCATCTCAGCTCAGGCTCAAAGGAGGGCTTGAATCATGACGCGAAAAGTTCGGGTCAATCGTTCTGGACCGGAATCGCTGACCAGGCAGATTACTGACCAGCTCACGAATCTGATTGAGGCCGGAGCGCTCGCGGCGGGCAGTATGCTACCGAGCGAGCGCACCCTGGCGGACTCGCTCGGCGTGGCGCGCAATGTCGTTCGCCGCA
This sequence comes from Pyrinomonadaceae bacterium, assembly GCA_036399835.1. Lineage (GTDB taxonomy): Bacteria > Acidobacteriota > Blastocatellia > Pyrinomonadales > Pyrinomonadaceae > DASYML01. The sequence continues at coordinate 30,643 of DASWMI010000026.1, forward strand.
GCTATGATTATCTGATGAGCGGCGGCTACCTGGAGAGCGAGGGTCGGCGCGGCAAGCGCGTCCGCCAGGGTAGCTCCAAAAAGAGCGCCAGCCGTCAAGCCTCATCCGCCAAGGGCCGCAAAAAATCGGGCGGCACTGCCAAACCCGGTCGCAAGGGCAAGTAGCAGGCTTGGAATCAACCCCGCCATCCGAACTCAGATGCTCTCTTGAGCCGCGCCATTAAGGGCGCTCTTATCCCATGCTCTTTTTGCGCTGGCCCCTCCCTCAACGCTCTGTGGCGCAGCCAGCGCGAGGCAGAATTGACTAACTACCTGACAAGCTATATTCTCGACTTGCCTACATAGTATGACTTTGCAGGGCCTTTGGAAGAGCCTTCGACAAAGTTTTTCCTGTTATTTGTTGACCGGATGCTACCCTTTAAATACCTAACTCTTCGGCGCCGGGGGACGCGGAAGACGAGTCCTCATCTGACTCTCTCAGAGCGATTGTGACCTGAACATTGTCCGTAGCGGAAACAGTTTTTGATGTATGAAGTCTGAGGAATCCAATCCTGAGCGTTGGCAGAGAGTCGAGGAGCTGTTTGAGTCTGCGTTGGCCCACAGGCCCGAAGAGCGTTCAGCCTTTCTGGTCGAAGCCTGCGGCGGCGACGAAGCCCTGCGCAAACAGGTCCAGACTCTTCTGGAATCCTACGAGCAGGCCGGAAGCTTTATAGAGTCGCACGCGCTCGGCTCGCAATACGAGCAGACGCTGATTGACGATCCTTCGCTCGCGGTCATCGGTCGGCGTATAGGCTCATATAAAATCGTGCGCGAGATCGGGCGCGGCGGGATGGGTTCGGTCTATCTGGCGATGCGCGCCGATTCCGAATTCCAGAAGCGCGTCGCCATCAAGCTCATCAAGCGCGGGATGGATACGGACTTCATCATCCGCCGCTTTCGCAACGAGCGACAGATTCTGGCGAGCCTGGACCACCCGTACATTGGTCGCCTCTTAGACGGCGGGACGACCGAAGACGGCCTCCCCTACTTCGTCATGGAATATGTCGAGGGGCAGCCGATTCATTATTACTGTGATACGCAGCGACTCTCGATTCGAGAGAGGCTGGACCTCTTTATGAAGGTCTGCGCCGCCGTCCAGTATGCGCACCAGAACCTGATTATTCACCGCGACCTCAAGCCCTCTAACATACTGGTCACAGCCGACGGGACGCCGAAGCTGCTGGACTTCGGCATCGCCAAGCTCTTGAACCCGGAGATCGGCTCGCAGACTCTTGACCCGACGACCGCCGCGTTGCGTTTGATGACGCCCGAGTATGCCAGCCCTGAGCAGGTGCGCGGCGAGAGCGCGACCGCCGCGAGCGATGTTTACGCGCTCGGCGTGATGCTCTACGAGATTCTGACGGACCACCGCCCCTATCGGCTGCACAGCCATTTTCCGCAGGAGCTGGCGCGCGTCATCTGCGAGCAGGAGCCTGAGCGCCCGAGCATCGCCATCAATGCTATCGAAGTGCTCGATGTAGAGAACGGCGACCCGCTTGAGATTACGCCTGAGACGGTCAGCCGTGCGCGTAATACTTCGCTTGAAGAGCTGCGCCGCCAGCTCTCCGGCAGCCTCGATAACATAGTCCTCAAGGCGCTCCGCAAAGAACCACAAAGGCGTTATCACTCCGTAGAGCAGATGGCCGAGGATATACGTCGCTACATGGACGGGCAGCCAGTCTCCGCGCCCTCTTATTTTCCGCTTCATCATTCCGGCGAGGTCAGAACCGAAGAGCCATCCACAGGCCCGCGCTCAATCGCCGTGCTGCCCTTCAAGGTGCTGCACATAGAAGAGAAGAGCGATGATTATCTGGGTATGGGCATGGCAGATGCCATCATCACCAAGCTCAGCAATATTCATCGCATCACCGTCCGCCCGACCAGCGCCGTGCTCAAATATTTCGACGGGGAGCACAATGTCGTCGCCGCCGGATACGAATTGAACGTCGGCTACGTGCTCGACGGAAGGATTCAACGCGCGGCTGACCGCGTGCGCGTCACCGTGCAACTGGTCCGAGTGCGCGACGGCGCGCCCGTCTGGGCCTCTAAGTTTGATGAAAACTTTACGGACATCTTCACGGTCGAGGACTCTATCTCGGAGCAGGTGGCCCAGTCGCTGATCCCGCGTCTGACGGGCGAAGAGCTGGAAGTGCTGCATAAACGCGAGACTGATGATGCGGGCGCTTACGATGCCTACTTGCGCGGTCGCTTTTTCTGGAACAAGTTTAGCGACGAGGGGTTGGAGAAAGCCCTTGAGCATTTCCGCGAGGCCATCGGGATAGACCCCGATTACGCGATGGCCTATGTAGGCATCGCGGATTATTACAACTGGAGCGCCATCTACGGGCTGCGCGCGCCGAAAGACAGCTTTCCTCAAGCCAAGGCGGCAGCCAAGCGTGCGCTGGAATTGAACGATTCTCTCGGAGAAGCCTACGCGGCGCTGGCCTTCTCGACAATGTGCTTCGATTGGGACTGGACCACCGCGGAGCAATACTTTATGCGCTCGCTGGAACTGAATTCCAACTATGCTCCGACGCACCAGTGGTATTCCAACCTGCTCACAGCGCAGGGCCGCTTTGACGAAGGCATCGCGGCCATCAGGCGCGCGCAGGAGATTAACCCGCTCTCTCTGATGGACAGGTCCATCACGGGCTGGACCTATTATCATGCGCGCCAGTTCGAGCAGGCGCTGGAGGAGCTGCGCAAGACGCTTGAGCTGGATGCCAATTTTCCCAACGGCTACTTTATGATGGGCGGCATCTACGGACAGCTTGGTCGTTATGATGAAGCCATCCAGATGGCCGGCAAGTCTCTGGAATTGATGCCCGGCTCGGTTGTGCCTTTGTGGGTGATAGGCTATGCCTATGCCATGTCGCAGCGTCAGACCGAAGCCAGAGGCGTGCTCGCTCAACTGGAGAGCATCTCGCAGCAGCGTTATGTCTCGCCCTACTTTTTCGCCCTCATTCAGACCGGACTGGGAGACACGGAAGCCGCCTTCGAGTGGCTCGAAAAAGCTTTCGAGAGCCGAGACGAGTGGCTGGTCTGGCTCAACACCGAACCCAAGCTCGACCCTCTGCGCTCAGACACGCGTTTCGAGAGCCTCTTAAGCCGTGTCGGTTTTAGCGAGGAAGCCATCGCCAGGGCCGCAACCGTGCGCGAGCAGCAGGCGCACAGGAAGACTCGCGTTGAGAGAACTTCCGCTCCTCTTCAGCCTCCGTTGGGCGACCATCTTCATTTAAGCGGCGAGCCCTCTGGCTACGAGACGCCGGTTGAGCCTGTGCAGGTCGCAGGCTCTTTAAAAGAGAGCCGACCGACCGCAGTGGCCGGGAGAGGCCGGTCCATTTTCAATCGCCGCGCCTTGATGTTGATAGCAGGCTTGCTCGTTTTGTCTCTGGCAGCGTTGGCTGGTTTCTATCTCTACCAGTCATACAAAAAACCTGTCCTGCATTTTCAGAACACCAGAATCGTCAAGCTCACGACCATCGGGAATGTGACCAATGCTGCCATCTCTCCTGACGGCAAGTATGTCGCTTACGTGACGGATGAAGGCGGAAAGCAGGGACTCTGGGGCAGGCAGGTTAACGTCTCTAACAGTCGTCGCATAGTGCCGCCTGCCGAGTTCGTCTATCGCGGCCTCACTTTCTCGCACGACGGGACATACGTTTACTACACGGCAGCCGACCGGAAGACGCCGAGCAAAGGCGCTCTGTATCAAGTTCCGGCCTACGGCGGCTCTGAGAGCAAGGTCAGGGATGGCGTGGATAGCCCCGTGAGCTTCTCTCCTGACGGCAAGCAGTTCGCCTTTATACGCAGCTTTCCGGAGCGCGGGGAGGAGGGGCTGATGATTGCCGAAACCGTTGGCTCTGCGGAGACGCAGGTCGCCGCGCGCAAGTTCCCGGAACATTTCTCGCTCTCGAATGCTCCGGCCTTCTCGCCCGACGGGCTGAAGATTACCTGCGGCATACAAAGCTCCGACCTCAACGGCTTTTACATGAGAGTCCTGGAGGTGGAGATTGCCAGTCGAGCCGAAAAGTTTATCTCCGAAAAGCGTTGGTCCGAGGTTGGACAGACCGCCTGGATGCCGGATGGCAGCGGCCTTCTCATGACCGCGCAAGACCCCGACTCGTCTTTCATGCAAATCTGGTTTGTCTCTTATCCGGATGGGCAGGCGCGCAGGCTGGTTAGTGATCTCAACGACTACAGGGGCGTGGGGTTGCCCGCGAGCGGTGCTTCCCTGCTCTCGGTCCAGAGGCAAACGCTGACCACCATCTGGACCGCTCCGAGAAACGACCTCATGCGTCAAACGCAGATTACTTCGGGCGCGGGCCGCTACGTGGACCTCTCCTGGACCAGCGACGGCAAGCTTCTCTACGCTTCGGATGCGGGCGGCAACGCAGACATCTGGATTATGGATGGAGACGGCACAAACCAGAGACAGTTGTCAGCCGGTGCGGGCCGCAACTATGCGCCGGTCGCTTCGCCCGACGGGCGCTTCGTAGTCTTTCACTCGAACCGCTCCGGCAACTGGCAAATCTGGCGTATGAATGCCGACGGCAGCAACCAGATGCAGTTGACCGGCGGAGACCAAAACAGCAACTGGCCGCAAATCTCGCCGGATGGTCAATGGGTCATCTACGAGCATATAGGCTCCGGCACGCTGACGACGCTCTGGAAGATACCGATTGAAGGCGGCACTCCCTCGCGTCTGACGGACAAGCTTTCGATGCGGCCCGCCATCTCTCCTGACGGGAAATTCGTCGCCTGCTGGATGAAGGAGGACGAGCCGAACGCGCCCTGGCACATAGCCGTCGTCCAGCTCGTAGACGCTCAGCTCCTCAGGCTCTTCGAGGTCCCGCAGAACGAGGCCGACGGCGGCTCCAGCATACACTGGACGCCGGACGGACGCGCCTTCATCTACATAGATTTCAGCAACAACGTGACCAACCTGCTGCTTCAACCACTGGAAGGCGGCACGCCGCAACGGCTCACCAACTACACCAGGGACCAATTCTATTCCTTCGACCTCTCGCGTGATGAAAAGCTGGTCCTGGCGCGCGGGCTGCTCTCGAACGATGTCGTCCTCCTGACCGAAGCCACCTCGTCTACGGGCGAATAAGCTTCGCCTTCATCAAATTTGATTTAATCCGGCGACGCTTTTCGCGTTAATAGATGATGGAGAGGTTCTATGATTCCTCTCAAAGAAATTTTGGCCGCAGCCGCTTGAAGCTCTTGAAGACCGGACGGTCGCGCGCTGAAAATGCATGGAGATTAGGTGATGACTATTACCAACAGAGAGTCTGGAACGAATGTTCAGGAGATTGCAGAGGGCATCTATCGTATTAACACGCCGCTCCCGCCCGAGCTTGCGCCCGGAGGATTTTCTTTCAACCAGTATCTGATTGATGACGAGGAGGCGCTGCTTTTTCATACGGGCCTGCGCAAGATGTTTCCGCTCGTGCGTGAAGCGGTCCAGAGTGTGATTCCTCTTGAGCGTCTGCGCTTTATAGCCTTCTCGCACGTAGAGGCGGACGAGTGCGGCTCTTTGAACGAGTGGCTGGCGGTCGCGCCACGCGCCGTGCCCGTCTGCGGAAAGATTGCGGCGATGGTCTCAATCGAAGACCTCGCGGACAAAGCTCCACGCGCGCTCGCCGATGGCGAGACAATCAATCTGGGCCGGCACACGGTCCAATGGTTCGACGCCCCGCATCTGCCTCATGCCTGGGAGTGCGGGTTTATGTTGGAGAGCCACACGCGAACGCTTCTGTGCGGCGACCTCTTTACGCAAGGCGGCACGGGCCGGCAGGCCCTCACAGAATCAGACATCCTCGAACCGAGCGAACAATACAGACAGCAGCTGGATTATTACTCTCATACAAAAAACGGGCGAGAGATGCTCGAAAGGCTCGCGGCGGCAGAGCCTCAGACGCTGGCCTGCATGCACGGCTCTGCCTGGCGCGGCGACGGCGGAGCACTACTGCGCGCTCTCGGCGAGAGATTGTCGCAGTAAATTACAGCACGAGCGGTTTTCAATCACAGGCTGGCTGAAGTCCGAGCTTCAGCCAGCCTCAAGATTTCTACTTAACCTGATAAGAAGGCTGCTCGGACCATAAAAGTTCCCCTCTCTTCTCAACCCTGTCCTGCATCTGAGAACTCATTTCAAAAGAGGTTGGCGATGGAAATTTGACTTGGCTATGGTCTATTCAATATTCTTCAACAGCCGCGAGACGGTTTGATTTAATTTCTGTTTCCGCAAGATGGCAGCCTATGTCAACCCCGCAGTCCGAGAACGTGACGCAGCTTCTGATAGCGCTCAACAACGGCGACCGTGAAGCGCTCGACAGGCTCTTGCCCGTCGTTTACGACGAGTTGCGCAAACTGGCGGAACGCTACCTGCGCCGCGAGCGCTTGGACCACACGCTCCAGGCCACCGCGCTGGTCCACGAAGCATATCTCAAGCTGGTGGACCAGAATGTTCCGTGGCAGAATCGCGCCCACTTCTTCGGCGTCGCGGCTGAGATGATGCGGCGCATCCTGATAGACCATGCGCGCAGCCATCATGCCGCCAAACGCGGAGGCGGCGGAGTCAAGCTGGCTCTCGATGATGTCATTGATCTCTCGGACGAGCGCGCGGCGGATTTGATTGCGCTCGATGAGGCTTTAACCGAGCTGGAAAAGATAGACCCGCAGAAGAGCAAGATCGTCGAGCTGCGCTATTTTGCGGGACTCTCCATAGAAGAGACCGCCGCCGTGATGGGCGTCGGGACGGCGACCATCATACGCCACTGGCGCATGGCAAAAGCCTGGCTGTATAACGAAGTCAGCAAGACTCAGCCCTGAACGCAAAGACCGCAAGGGCACGAGGGATTGGGGAATCCCTCGCGCCCTTCGTTTGCCCCCTCGCCCCTCGAAGTTAAATTGCTTTAACTTCTCAACCTGGGTTCTCCGAGTTGAACCCTCATCTCTTAATGCGAAGCTTTCGGGCGTTTTGAATCACTCGCGGAAAACTTTTTTCCAAGCCCCTTAACAGGGCCGCGCGGTAGAGTTTGCCTTTGACCCTTCCGTGTAGATGGAAACGGCATAACGCAGCTCTTCGTCAATGTATAGATTGATCGTGCGCAGGGCATCGAGCAGACTTTCAAACTCGCCCGCGCGGTGGTCTGAGAGAAACCTGTTGGTCAGAAATTCGCTGAGGGTCAGTCGGAGCAGCGTCGTTTCGCGTATCAAGTCGCGTGCGCGATAGCCCTGGCGAAAGCGTGTAAAGGCGTGTACGCGAGCCTCGTTGATATTTGTGCCCTGCGGTCTTTGGCCGGACCTCAAGACGCGGCACATCTCTTCGATCATCACCGGCACATGATTAATCAACCCGCCGTCGGAAAGGTCCGCATCCGATTTGATGCTCTCGTCCGAGCGAACCGCGTTGACCCAAAGATTGACTATTTCATCAAGATGATTCTGAATCGAATTAGCTAATTCAGCTAGAGACATGGGGGTGGCCTGCTGTGACACACCTGAAGGGGATGTCGTCTTGGAGGCATTCCTCAAACTCTTTGCCCTGCGTCTGTTTGACGTGTTTGAGAAGGCCGTAAATCAGTTGTATCTGCCCGGCGCTAAAGCCCAGACTGTCGAGGAAGGCATCGCTGCCGCGAAAGGTTAACGGATAGGCTACGACGCGAAACTGTAGATGCGTGGTTTCGTGCAATTTCAAGATCATGTCGTGCAGGTCTCTAAGGACTCTGAACGAAGTGATCAGACAATCGTAGCTGCCTGTGCTGGCGCGTGTCAGTAAGTAAAGGTAATCGCTGTTGTAACTCTCGACAAACTTATCAAAGTCATCTTGACTGAGCATCGAGACCGCTCCCTAACCGATTTGGATGAAGAGATAGGGGAACGGACGGGGTTCGGGTCAAAGTTAAGATAGAAGCTAGCGCACCAACCCTGGCTCTTAAAACGAGGTAACACAGATCAAGATGGAATCAAGGGGGAGAAGATTCCATCTTGATGACCGAAGAGTTTTAAGTCATTTAGCCCGCTAAGTCAATGAGCGAAAGCTTATTCTTTATCAACTCGGATTGAGAGAGCCGGACCAGACGCGGCTCAGACCTGCCCGAGTTGGGCGTGAAATCCAGCCAGCGTCTCGAATAGCTCCTGCTGGTCCACAGGCTTGGCGAGATGTGCTTGAAAGCCTGCGGCGAGGGCGCGCGCGCGGTCTTCATCCGTCGCATAGGCTGTCAGGGCTATGACGGGCAGATGACGATGCTTATCAAGCTCTGCGGCGTTAAGACTATGCAGCAGCATATAGCCGTCTTCTTCCGGCATCCCGATGTCTGTCAGGAGTATGTCAACCTGGCTCTCATCCAAAACCCTGCGCGCCTCCGGCGCAGACGAAGCCTCAAAGACTTCGACCCCCCATTGAGCCAGCATGAGGCAAAGCATCTTGAGCGCATCAGGCTCATCATCCACAATCAGCACGCGCAGACCCTTGAGGGAAGAGTCTGGCTCGTGCGGATCGGGAGTCTCTACAGGCACGCGCGGCGGCTCTTCGTCTAAAGATGAATCCTGCATCGAGGCGCGTTGGACCAGCGGTAGATTGACGGTAAAGGTTGCGCCTCGTCCTTCTGGTCCATTCTCCGCCTGGACAGATCCGCCGTGCAGCTCAACCAGGTGGCGGACAATCGCCAGGCCGAGGCCGAGACCTCCATGAAGACGCGTGCTTGAGTTATCTGCCTGGCGGAAACGCTCAAAGACGTATGGCAGAAATTGCGGGCTGATACCCGGTCCGGTATCGCTCACGACGATTCGCGCGGACGAGTCAAGCTCGCTTACCTCTATCTCGATCCGTCCTCCTTTGGGCGTAAATTTGACGGCGTTGGAGAGCAAGTTCCAGATAATCTGCTGTAAGCGATCAGGGTCTCCGGTCAGCGTGTTGCTGAGATGGTGGACGGTCTTGCGTATCTCGATCTCCTTGGATTCGGCTGCCAGCCCGATAGCCTCGATGGCGGCTTCAATCACAGGCTCAAGCTCAAACCGGCAGACGTTGAGCCGTAGCTTCCCCTTGATGATACGCGAGACATCGAGCAGGTCATCTATAATCTGCTTCTGCGATTTGGCGTTTCTTTCGATGACGTTGAGACCCTGCGCAGCCTCTAAAGCATTGAGACGACCTGAGCGCAGCAGCATGACCCATCCGAGTATCGCCGTCAGCGGCGTGCGCAACTCGTGCGAGACCGTGGCGAGAAATTCATCCTTGAGCCGATTAGCCCGCTCGGCCTCTTCTCTAGCCCTCTTCTCGGCCTCGTAGAGCAGAGCCTTCTCTTTCTCCGCACGCTTGCGCTCTGTGATGTCGCTGGCGATGGTCGCGGCTCCGACAATATTTCCCTGCGCATCGTTGATGGGAGAGATGCTGACGAGCACGTCAAGCCGCGTCCCGTCTTTACGCACGCGGACGGTCTCAAGATGGTCAATCCGTTTTTTCTGCCTGAGGTTTTCAAAAATCCTTGACAGCTCGTCCAGACGTTCCGGAGGAATGATAAAGTTGATGTGCCTCCCGATGACCTCCGCGGCGGTGTAGCCGTACATCCTCTCTGCGGCGGCGTTCCAGCTCGTCAGTATTCCGTCTAGAGTCTTTCCGATGATGGCATCGTCGGAAGATTCGACAATCGCTGCCAACTGGGCCAGGGCAACATCCACCTTCGGGTCGCGCAGGGATTCGACTTCGCGTTTGAGACGGGTCGTGTCTTGATTGAGTTCGAGGATGCAGGCTGGCCGGTCCTGCTCGTCCGTTTGCAGCACCCACTGGCTGGCGACGATGATCTCGCTTCCATCCCGCGCTCTCTGGACCAGCTCGCCTTCCCATTTGCCTTCATTGAAAAGCTGCGCCCTGATCTTTTCCAGCGGCTCAGGAAAGCGTGTCTGTAAGAGTTGGTGCGAGATTTTTCCGACCGCCTCTTCGACGCGCCAGCCATACAGATGCTCAGACCCTCTGGTCCAGAAGACTATCTGGTCGTCCAGGTCGCGTATGATGGCGGGGGCCAGGTCCAGGAGGAGGGCGGGAGAATTTTTGAGCATCTTCCTCTCTCTGATTTCGATTACTCAGGCTCAAGGCTCGCGGTTTTGATCTTAATTGATGCGGAAAACTTCTGAACGATTCAGATGCCGGGCCAGTTATCTTTGACAAAAGGCGGCGCGGCCAAGCGGGACTAACAGCAGATTACACGAAGAGAACTCTGTCTGGCAATAAAATTTCCGGACCATCAACAGCCACATCTTTCTTATCTATTCCTCTGTATCTTTGCGCCTGCGGTAGTTCAACTTCCGGTTTTGAAAGACTCTCCAAGTAGAATCTAATGCTTTATCACTGCTCACTTTGCTCACTTTAAAGCTTGTGCCATTTGAGCGGCGACGCGTGCGTTGTTTTCCAGGAGCGCGATGTTGGCCTTGAGGGTTGCGCCGTCACTCTGACGGGCCAGGCTTGCTAAGAGAAAGGGCGTTAGCTCGCGCCCCTTTATCTTGCGTCGCGCGGCTTCATCGAGCGATTGGTCCAGAAAGCCCTGCATGACTTCAGCGGGAATTTCCGATTCTGCTGGGACAGGCACGGTCAGGAGGAGCGCGCCTTCAAGACCGAGTTCCCAACGCGCGCTGGAAATGGCCGCAGCCTCTTCCGGCGCATCAACGCGCACGTCAACGGGCAAGCCGCTGCGCCGCGTGTAGAAGGCAGGCATCTCGTCGCAGCCGTAACCGATAACAGTGATGCCGTAGGTCTCAAGCCATTCGCGCGTCGCCGGCAGGTCCAGAATACTCTTCGCGCCGGAGCAGACAATCAGTATACGCGCACGCGCCAGCTCCGGCAGGTCAGCCGAAACGTCCGGCAGCTCGCCTCTGTGCACGCCGCCGATTCCTCCTGTGGCGAAGACACTGATCCCAGCCTGCTGAGCAATCCAGACTGTAGTCGCGACCGTGGTCGCGCCGTTCCATCCGAGCGCCGCGGCCAGAGGCAGGTCACGCCGGCTGAGCTTCTTGATATTATCGTTGCGGGCCAGATATTCGAGTTGCTCGCCGCTCAGGCCGACGCAGAACCGCCCGTTTAAAACAGCAATGGTGGCCGGAACAGCGCCACCATCGAGAACTATTTGTTCGAGCTTGCGCGCGGTTTCAAGATTGAGCGGGTGCGGCAGCCCGTGAGCAATCACGGTTGATTCGAGCGCGACGAGGGGGAGGCCCCTTTCGATTGCCTCGCGGACCTCACGACTCAAATGGAAAAGCCTGCTCTCGGGCGTCATCTGCTTTCCAGGGTTGACCAAAGGGCCGTGTTCAAGTATGAAAGGGAGATAGAGACGAAAGCGGCAAGTCTCGCGGGCAACCTGTTTGAAATTGATAAAGAGGTAACTCTTGTTAACCTGTCAGCGGCTTAACCTATCAGGGGCTCGCCGTCGTAGACGACGCTCCAGCCGTTTTTCTTGCTCGTCGCGAGGCTACGCTTGAACCACTTGGCGGCAGCCGCAGGGTCATCATAGCTCTGCGCAGAAGGCACGTCTTCGCGCGGGTCGCAGCGAATGATGACTCCCCTTTGCTCATAAGTCTTCAGCCCAAGCAAAGCCAGCATATCGTTTTTCAGCAAGACGACTGTACGCACATTGGCCGGATAATCATCCTCGTCGTCTTCCGGCTCGTCCAATTCATCCATCTCAACGTCGTCTTCGATCTCGTCGTTAATCAGGTCGTCAAAGAAATCATTCTGGTCCTTCATCTACACACCTCAAAAAAAATTTCAATATAAGGGAAAGGCCGGGCAGAGATTGTACACCTCTCCCGGCCCTTTTCACACTTCACAGATGAGAGCTTAGGCTGCGCTGCGCGCCTGCGTCGCCGACTTGTCGCGCAAAAGCTCCAGAGCCTTCTTTAATTGCAGGTCTTCCGGCTGGACCTTTGGCGCTCCGGTTTCCGGAGCGACCTCGCGTTTGTCATTAGGCTGAGCCGGCTTGCCGACTTCGTCATCATCGTTGCCGGTCAAATCTTCAGGGTCAATCGCTTCGGCCACCTCTGGCTTTTTGACTTCGACCGAAGGCACGATGCCTGAGCTGGCGCGGTCAGGTCCGAGAAAAGGTTTGCCGCTGGCCGAGGCCCACTTGATGGTCGTCAGCAGGAGGCCGTCGCCGTCGCGCAAGGTAAAGAGCTGCTGGTCCACTCCGGCGCCGAAACTCTTTTCGCCAACCACGTCGCCGCGCTTGCGCTCGTTAAAGGCAGAAGCCACGACTTCGGCTGCGCCCGCCGTCCCGTTGTCAATCAGGACGACGACCGGACCATTAAAGATAGCCAGCTTCGCATCAGCCGTGAAGGTCTTGAGCGTCTTGTTTTCGCGCCCTATGGTCTGGGCCAGCGTGCCCTCTTTGATAAAGAGATTGGCGACGCTGATGCCTTCATTGAGCGAGCCACCGGCCACGCCCCTTAAATCAACCACGACCTTCTGCACGCCCTGCTTAATCAACTCCTGAAGCCGCGCTCGCACATCCGCCCCCTCGCCATCAGAGAGACTGTTGATACGCAGGATGCCCACTTTGCCAGCTTCGATTCTCGCTTCCGCAGCGGGAGTCTTGAAGGAGGCGCGCGTGACCGTGATGGTCTGCGGTCGAGAGCCTGCGCGCAGGATGCGCAGCTTGACCTGCGAGCCTGCTGCGCCCCTCAACAGCTCGCGCGCATCATAAAGCGAGATGTCGTGCGTCGCCTTGCCGTCAATGTACTCTATGATGTCACCTGCGCGAATCCCTGCCTGCTCGGCGGGCGACCCCTTGACCGGAGAGATGACATACAGATAAGAAGCGACCTGCGAAAGCTCTGCGCCGATACCGGGCCTCGCATCAGTCTTTTCGTTATAGTCGCGAACCTGTTCGGGCGTCAGATATGTCGAGTAAGGATCAAGCCCGTAAGCCAGACCGCGCAATGCGCCAGCCCTAACCTTCTCCAGGTTAGGCTCATCTACATAATCATTCTGGATGTGTTGAAGAACGCTCTCGAAGATACGCAGTTGCGCGCCCGGATCATTCTTGGGCTGCTGCGCTGTCGTCGAAAGCCAGCCGCCGACGACCGTATAAAGAGCTATGCTGGCCGAGAAAACAACCAGGGCAAACTTGGTGCGAAAAGACATGTGTGTGACCTCAGAAAAAAAACGTCGCCGATTCTTGAAAGAGCGTCGGCAGGCGGCCCGCCAACGCCGCGCTCTCGTCGTATCATACAGTGGGCACTAGACTTGCGCAAGCAGCCGCCCTTTCAGGCGGCTTGACTTGATGAGCCACGGGTTTCTATACTCCGCACTCCCCTGCTAGGAAACAAATTGCCTGAAGCCGACCAACCACAAGCATTAACCGACGATGGCCCGAAAGAGAGGCCCGCCGCAGGTCGTCTGTTGTCGCTTGACCTGGGCCAAAGCCGCGTCGGGGTGGCCGTCTCGGACGAACTCGGAATTACCGTGCGACCGCTACCCGCCGTGCGCAGGTCCAGTTGGAAAGAGCTGCTGCGCGAAGTTGCCAAAATGCTCAGCAGCTTTGACGCCAAAGGGCTGGTAATTGGTTTGCCGCTCAACATGGACGGCTCTGAAGGCGAGCCTGCCAGGGAAGCCAGACGGCTCGCTCGCAACTTCGAGCTGTCGCTAGCTGTCCCCGTCTACTTGCAGGATGAGCGACTCACTTCCCGCGAAGCCGAAGCGGAGCTTTACGCCTCCGGTCTCAAACGAAGCGAGGTCCGCGCGCTCGTGGACAGTGCGGCGGCGGCCATTATCCTGCGCGACTTTCTGTCGCTTCCGGCGAGCCGGAATCTATTGGAAACGGACAAGCCATAGCCGTCATCGAAGCATCATCTGACGAGCCTTCATCAAAGCATAATTTTATGAAACGTCTAGTTCTCATCCTGCTCTTACTGCTCTTGCTCTGCGGCGCGGGCGTGGCCTTCTGGGCCTACAGAGAAATCCGCACGCCCATCTCGCATCAGAAATCATCCGAGTACATAGAGATTCCGCGCGGCTCTTCGCCAGACGAGATTGCACGGAAGCTGGTCTCCGTGGGCGTTATCAGACGTGAATGGCCCTTTCTCCTCTACATCAAATGGAAAGGCGCTGGACCAAAGCTCAAGGCCGGGGAATATCGCTTTCCTTCTCCCATCTCGCCGCTCGGCGTGCTGAGAAAACTTGAAGAGGGTGAGCAACGACTGAGCCGTTTTACGGTGATAGAAGGCTGGACTCGCTGGGATATTGCCGATTCGATGGCGAACATCCCTGAGCTGCACCTGCCCGATTCCAAAGCAGCCCTCGCGCTGATGGATGATGTCAGCCTGATTCAAGACATAGACCCGGAGGCACAGAATCTGGAAGGTTATCTCTTCCCCGACACCTACAGCTTTCCGCCGAACACCAGCGCAGCAGAGATGATCAACGCGATGGTCAAGCGATTTCGTAAAGAGTGGAAGCCGGAATGGGCCGAACGCGCCCGCGCTCTCAACATGACGCCGCGCCAGATTGCGACCATCGCTTCGCTGATTGAGACGGAAGCGAAGCTCAAAGAAGAACGCCCGATGGTCGCTTCCGTTATCTACAATCGCCTCAAACAAAATATGGCTCTCGGTGTAGACTCGACTATCATCTACGCCTCAAAGCTGGCGGGCAAGTGGAAGAATGACGGGAAGGTTTACAAGAGCGATGTCGAGAGGCAATCGCCTTATAACACGCGTCTGCACACGGGGCTGCCGCCCGGCCCCATCGCTTCCTACGGCGCAAGCTCGCTCGAAGCCGCGCTCTATCCTGCGCAGACAGATTATCTTTACTATGTGCGCAATCCCGCGCGCGATGACGGCGCGCACAACTTTTACACAAACGAGGCGGACTTCGGACGCGGCGTGCAGGCCCTGCGCGATTGGGAGCGCGAGCGAGATGCTCGCCAGGCCAACCCTCAGCCCGAAGCCAGCGTCAATACTCCTGTGCAGTAGAAATTCAGCCACCGCAGACAAAGAGCATAAGCAGAAAAGATGTGTTGAAAACTCTTATAGAATTCTGATTTATCTACTCTCCGTGTCTCCGTGCCTGCCGTGGCTCATCTTCTGAGTTGAAATACTCTCTAAGGTTTTGGCACGCCTGCTTGAATTTGCACTGGCGTTGTTCTATGCTCCGGCTGGTCTCCCATCTATTCTCTTCTTCGGACCGCAAGGGGTGATTAAAGTGAAACGAACCATTGCCATCTTCTTTGTCCTGGCTCTGACGGGAATCATTGCTGAGGCGCAGCAGAGTAAGGGTGAAGACCAGCAACGTGTCCGCGTCCGCGATTCGAGCACTGGAAGAATGCCCGGCGTTAACGGTGGCAATACGGACACGGGCACTGGGCGCGGGATAGATTTCGGTAAGGGACGCACGCCTACTCCGCCGCCGATTCCAAACCCGTACCGCCTGACGGCACGCCGCGATGTTCTCATCAAGGCCGTCGAGACTGTCATGCATGAACGCAAGCTGACGCTCGACCCTGCGGCCTCAAAGCCAGAAGAAGGCATCCTCGTCAGCCAGCCCTACACTTTTATCAAGGGCGCGGTGGTGGCCGAATCCGAGCTGGGCCGTTATGCAGACCTTCCGGGCGCGCAGGCGCGTGGCTGGACGCGTGGCCGCTATACGATCATTGTAGAGGTGCAACCGATTGACGGGATGAGCGCCAACGTTTCCATCAACGCCAAGATTGAAGGGCGCACGGACGGAGCTTCCGGCGCGGAATGGGTGACCGTCCGCAGCAACGGGACGGCGGAGCAGGAGTTTTTGAGCGCACTGATTGAGAATGTCACCGGCGCTCCCCCGCCTGGCCGTACCCTTGAGCCGTAAAGGCCCGGATAAGCAAACTTCCGTCGAAGAAGGATGTGAGGGAAGCTTTTGCTCCAGCTTTGTGCCTGATATATCAGCAGCTTAACTACTCTCGCCTGATAGTTTGCTTTAACCATCGAAGGTTTTATCATGGAGACTCTGCACGTTTCCGGGGAGACAACAGAAACAGAGCGACAGGGCGTTGGCGATGGAGGCTCAAGGCTCTCTATGGCTATCGCCGTACTCGCCGCGCTCGTCGTCACGGTCAGTCTGTTTGCCGGTTACATGCTTCTCAGAAAGCGTCATGCCGAGCAGGTCAAAGCCGAGACGCCGCCGGAAACTGTCAAGCCAGCCCCCTCGCCCGTCATACAGGTCTTTGTGGATGATGCCATGCTCAAGGGGTCCGAGACCCTGCTTGGCGGAACGCTCTTGAATATCTCGCCTGATAATTTGACGGATTTATCCGTTGAGCTTGAGTTAAAGCGGCGTAAAGACGGAACTTCAGAGGTGCGCACGGTGAGCGTCGCGCCAAAGGACCTGACGCCCGAACAGCAGGGCCGTTATGCACTGCAAGTCTTCTCCAGAGATTATAGCGGCGCGCGGTTTCTGCGTATTAAAAGCGGCTCGCAATCAACAGAAGTGCCATTCAAAACAGTTCCCGGCGCACAGCGCCCGCCGGAGCGCATCCCCCAAAAGACCGTGATCGTCAATCGTCCTTCCCCCAGGCCGAAAGACGGTGGCTTTATCAATACACCCGATAATCCGACCAAAGTCCCTTAATGAATCCTGTCGCATCATCCGTCCACGGTCTTTTGCTGCCGACCAAGACATGATTTAGACCGTTAGTTTTCTTTTCCAACTCGACCGTTCTCAAGTATCACTTGAAGAGTCGGCAGGGCGACAATAGTTAAAGCGAATTCTTCGCATCTCCTTTTTTATCTGCTGTGACACTTTAGCTTGGCCCGAAAGATAAAACGTCCGTTCAGTTTAAATCAGAGACAACCCATACGGATGCTTGCGCCGTCACACCTAAGTCGCAACGCTTGCTTGATGCAATGCACCTTTGTTCGCTAGAATCCCAGGCGACTTGAAAGCGCACCTGTTTTAAAATTCGTTCGCACGCTTGTCCGGCAAGATCATGCTCAAAGTATCTTACTTAATGCTCCCGCTCCTGCTGTTTCTCTTCTCTGGCTCAGCCTTTGGGCAGTCCACGCAGTTGCCCAACCCTATAGACCGCATCAGCGCGGATAAAAGCTCGCCTAACTCAAGCCAGACACGGCTCGGCTCGCCTGAAGAAGAGATGCTCATGCGCAGCGAGATTAAGTCCAGGGAAAAAGCGCGGACGGAGAATCTGCAACGCGCGCGTGAGGCCGCACAGTTGGGCGTGGAGCTGCGAGATACATATATCAAGCATAAAGCCTTGAGCCGCGAAGACTGGAAGAAGCTCGAGCGTATGGAGAAGCTGGCGCGCCGGATTCGCAGCGAAGCCGGAGGCTCAGGCGATGATGAGACCTTGAAGGATGTGCCTCAAAGGCTTGAGACGGCACTGGAACGCGCCGCAGAAGTCTCCGAAGAGATGCGCAAAGGCGTCGAGAAGACTCCGCGACAGGTCATCTCCATGACCGTCATCGAGCGCGCCAACGAACTGATCGAAATCATCCGGTTGATACGCGCTTTCACACGCTAAAGACCCTTTATCTATCATCAATGATGACCCACGCGAGAAGTTATTCAATCAGGCACAGACCCGCGCTCTTGATCTACGCACTTATCCTTTCCCTTCTCTTTCCGCTCATCGCACAGGCTCAGGACACGGACGATGGCGACGATGTCGTCCGCGTCAATACGGACCTGGTAGTCCTCAACGTCACCGTGACAGATTCAGAGGGCCGTTATGTTCACGGGTTGCGACGGACGGATTTCAAGCTTTTTGAGGACGGGCGCGAGCAGACGGTAGATACTATCGCCAGCTTTAACGACGAAGAGACGCCTTTTGCTGCCGTCGTCCTGCTGGACACTTCAGGGAGCATGGAATCGCGTCTCTCGCTGGCACGCTCGGCGGCGATACGTTTTCTCAACGGGCTGCGTTCCGAAGATGTCGCTGCCATTTATAGCTTCGACGCCAAGATCGAGCAGGTCCAGGATTTCTCTCCGAGCCGCGATTTAGCCCCGGTCGCTTTTAATATACATGCGCGCGGCATGACGGCTCTCAATGATGCCATCATCCGCGCTTCGCGTGAACTCTCGCAACGCGAGGAAAAAAGGAAAGCCATCATAGTGCTCTCCGACGGGATGGATACTTACAGCAAGGCTTCTGCGGGCAAGGCTTTGGAGAGCGCGCTGGCGATAGGAGCGACTATTTATACGGTGGATATGTCCGCGACCGGCGGCGCTGCCACGCGCAATAACCAGAGCGCTGCGGCGCTGCGCGAGTTCGCCAGCAAAAGCGGCGGGCGCTTTGTCTCGACACCGGGTGGGCCAGCCCTGCGCGATGCCTTCTCAAGTATTGTCGCGGAGCTTGGCAATCAGTACACCATCAGCTACCGTCCTTTGAACCGCACACGCGATGGGCGCTGGCGCTCGATTGAAGTCAAGCTCTCGAAGCCGGAAGCGACCGCACGCACACGCAAAGGTTATCGCGCACCTAAAAAATAGTTTTAGATATTCCTTTAAGCTAGCCGAGCTAAGCTGTTGATTCTGCTCAGCTCAGAGGCTGGTTTCATTACGTGATTTTTCGCGCTGGCGGGCGAGTGCGAGTTCAATCAGCTCGTCTATCACGCGTGAGAAGGGACGGCCCGAGGCGGCCCACATCTTCGGGAAGCCGGAGACATCCGTGAGGCCCGGCATCGTGTTGATTTCGTTGACCAGCAGCTCTTTGGTATCTCTTCGGAGGAAAAAGTCTACGCGCGCCAGACCGGAAGCATCAATGGCGCGAAAGGCTTGGGTCGCCATTTTTTGTATACGCGTCGTGAGTGTTTTAGAGAGCGAGGCCGGGACGACGAATTCGACGCGCCCCGTGCCCGCGTACTTTTCAGTGTAATCGAGAAAGGCGGCGGCCTGGTCTCGGACGATATACTCGCCGGGCAGGCTCGCCTCAGGCTCATCATTGCCGATTACGGCGCATTCTATCTCACGCGCGTCCAGCCCCTCTTCGATAATAATCTTGCGGTCATAGCGCGCAGCCAGATTAATCGCCCGCTCGAGCGAAAGCTTATCCGTCGCTTTCGAGATGCCGACCGACGAGCCTAAATTGGCAGGCTTGACAAAGCATGGATAACCCGGCGCGCGCGCGACGCGACGCAGGATAGCCGCAGGGTCACGCTCCCATGCAGAGCGCAGAAACCATGTGTACTTGCAAATGGGCAGGCCCGCATCTCGAAAGAGAGCCTTCATCGTCACTTTATCCATACCGCAGGAGGAAGCCAGTACGCCGCAGCCCACGTAGGCGATGTTCTTCATCTCAAGCAGGCCCTGAAGCGTTCCGTCCTCTCCGTATGTGCCATGCAAGACTGGAAAGACTACGTCGAGCTTGTGAGCAGGCAGAAGCTTTTGATCTGCATCAAGGGTGACAAGGCCGCGCTCGGCGGGGTCCGAGATTCTTTGTAAAGAAGCTGTGACGTTTTGCAGGAACTCCGACAAGAGAGCGGGTGCGCCAGCCGTCTCGCTGAGGCTGCCCGTCTTTTTTTTCTGGTCCAGCGTAGCCGGTCCGGATTCTACGCGCCACTCCCCTTCCTTCGAGATGCTAATCGGGACGACCTCATACAGGCTCTTGTCCAGAGCCTCTATCACAGTGTGCGCCGAACGCAAAGAGACTTCGTGCTCCCCCGAACGCCCGCCGAAAATCACCCCGACTCGCAGTTTTCTAGCCATATATTAAGTAAAGAGTCCGAGAGTTTAAGAGTCAAGAGTCAGAGGATTATGCTTTTGACTCACGACTCCAGACTCTGAGACTCTCAGACTCTTTCACAGGATTGTTTTACCCAGCGCCGAAAGAAGCAGCTCGACGCCGAGTTCCGCCGTTCGATTATTGTTGTCGAGCGCAGTGTTAATCTCCACCACTTCGAGCGAGCGCATGCCGCCCGCTTCAGCGATCTTTTCCATGGCGAGATGCGCTTCACGATAGGTCAGCCCGCCGCGTACCACAGTCCCGGAGCCTGGCGCATCCGTCGGGTCGAGCGCGTCTATGTCCAGCGTGACGGCATAGCCGCCCGTTGCGCGCGAAGCGATAGCGATGGCTTCATCAACGCAGGCGCTCATCCCGCGCTCGTCAATTTCACGCATGGTAAAAAAGCGCATCCCCAGTTCGCGGATTAGCCTGCGCTCGCCCGCATCTATATCGCGCGCTCCGACGTGCGCGCAGAAACGCGGGTCCAGCTTTGGCGCAAAACCCGCGACGCCTGTCAATTCGGGCGCGCCGTATCCGAGCAACGCGGAGAGCGGCATCCCGTGAATATTTCCTGAAGGCGAAGTCTCAGCCGTGTTCATGTCTGCGTGCGCATCGAACCAGATGAGGCCGCATGTTTCTCCACGGTCGCGGCAGTAGGAGGCGACACCCGCAATCGAGCCGATGGCGATTGAATGATCTCCGCCGAGCACGATGGGTATCTCGCCCGCATCCAGAATATTTCGCACCTCAACCGCCAGCTCTTCGCAGGCCGCGCTAATCTCCGGCAAATATCTGAGCTTGACCGACTGGTCCAGAATAGGCTCTGGACGCGCGATGCGCATATCGCCCAGGTCGCGCACTTCGTAGCCGAGTTGCGCGATGCGCTGGCTGAGACGCGCGACGCGAATCGCCGCCGGACCAATATCAACTCCGGCGATACCGCAGCCGAGCGCCAGCGGCACGCCCACTATGCTGACGCGCTTGCCCGTCCCGGGTCGGTCAGGATTAATCGCCTGCGGCTGTCGTTCGATAGTTAATTCTTTCATGACAACTGACCTCGCCACACGAGCCGCGTCACCCGCCGAGATTAATATTAAAGCCGCCGCCACCGCCGCCGCCCGATTGTGATGGGAAGAACGGCTTGAGCAGACCTGCGAAGGCGGCCAGGTTGCGTGTCTGGATGAGAATCTCGCCGGGGCCGACAAACTCCGCGACGATGCCCTCGCCGCTCATCATACTGCGAAAGAAGCCTGCCGCGGCCTTGCGCAGAGTGTACTGCGTCGTGCCCTCCCAGGCGACCAGGTGGCCCGTATCAACCACATAACGCTCGCCAGCCTGTAGACGTTTGCGATGGACCGCGCCGTAGGAGGAGACCAGGAGCAGGCCGCTGCCGCTGACCTGCAAGACAAAGAGACCCTCGCCCGCGAAGAAAGATTTTGCGCCGCCCCACTTCGTGTCAACCACTAGACTCGCATCGCCCGCGAGATAAGAGCTTGATTGGACGAAGAAGACTTGATTGTTCATCTCAAGGCCGACGATGTCGCCGGGCGCTCCGGGAGCGAAAGTGACTTCGCCTGGTCCACCGCGCGCCGTAAAAGTTGAGACGAAGGCCGACTCGCCGCCAGCCGCGCGTTTGAGCGCGCCGAATAGCCCGCCCTTCATCTGCGATTGCAGCTCCACGTTGGCAGACATCGAGACCATCGCTCCCGCCTCGGCCAGAATGGACTGCTCGGGCTGAAGCTGGACTATCGCCAGCGAGAAAGATGGTTGATGCTGTATCTCCCAGCTATAACCGCGTCCCTGCCCGCGGGCATCCGTGTCCAGGTTGATGCCCCGGCTGCCGCCGGTATTTGCTTGATGAGAGCCTTGCTGAACGTTTGCGGCTGGTCCGGGCTGCGCCGTAGCGGGCTGCAAGCGAAATCCGCAAGAGCCGCAGAATTGCGAGCCTTCACGTAAAGTTGTACCGCATTGAGGACAGTTCATATCGAAACTCCATGACACTTTTCGGCGATAATAGAAACAGCCTCTTCGGGTGTCGCGGCAAAATCCAGGACCTTCACATCCCTCTCCCTGACATCAAGATGAAGCCGCCAGGCTTCGACCACGGGCGGCCACGAGTCGCCGAGCAGGACCAGCGGACGCTGCTCTATGACGCGTGTTTGCAGCTTGTTCCAGACCAGCGAGACTTCCGTCACAGTACCCATCCCGCCGCGCAGCGCGATGAAACCGACTGAGCGAGTAATCAAGTGTTGGAGTCGCTCGTAGAAATGCGAGGTGGCGACCTTGTCCGTCAGGTAACGATTCGGCTCGGCCTTGAACTGGTTCATCACGATGCCGAGCACACGCCCGCCCTTTTCACGCGCGCCGCGGCTGGCCGCCTCCATCACGCCCAGATAGCCGCCCGTGCAGATGGTGAATCCGGCCTCGGCCAGCAACTCACCGACGCGATGCGCCTGTAGATATTCAGGGCACGACGCGTCGCAGCGTGAGCCCCCGAAGATCGTCACGATTCGTTCTTTAATCTCATTAGTCATCACTAATCATAACTTGCATTACGGTTTGAGACGATAGAGCAGGCGCGGGAACGGGATGGTTTCGCGCACGTGCTCGATGCCGCACATCCATGCCGTGCAGCGTTCGATGCCCATCCCGAAGCCGGCGTGCGGAATGCTGCCATAACGTCTGAGGTCCAGATACCAATCGAAGGATTCTTCCGGCAGTTGATGAAGGGCAATCTGCTCACGCAGAAAATCTAGCGAGGTGGCACGCTCGCCGCCGCCTATGACTTCGCCGTATCCTTCCGGGGCGAGCACGTCAACACCCAGAGCCAACTCTGAACGCTCCGCATCGCGGGCCATGTAAAAGGCTTTGATCGCCGCGGGGTAACGGTGGACCATCACGGGCTTGTCGAATTTGCCGGAGATATATGTCTCGTCCGGCGCGCCGAAATCCCCGCCCCACTCGAAGCGCGTCTCAAGCTCACCGCGCTCGAATCCTTCTTGCAGCATCCTCACGGCATCGTCATATTGGACGCGCGGAAAAGGCGGCACGATCTGCTCAAGCTTCGACTGGTCGCGCTCAAGAATCTTTAATTCCTCCTGTCGCTCTTCGAGCACGCGCTTCGCGATGTAGGAGAGAAATCGTTCCGAGAGCTGCATCACATCGTCCAGCCGGGCGTAGGCCATCTCAGGCTCGACCATCCAGAATTCCGTTAGATGCCTGCGCGTCTTGGATTTTTCCGCGCGGAAAGTTGGTCCAAAGCAATAGACCTTGCCGAAGGCTGCGGCGGTGGCCTCGTTGTAAAGCTGGCCCGATTGCGTGAGATAGGCTTTCTGGTCGTCAAAGTAATCAACTTCAAAGAGCGTCGTCGTGCCCTCGCAGGCGGCAGGCGTAAAGATGGGCGCATCGCAGAGCGTAAAGCCATCGTCGTCGAGAAAATTACGCACCGCCCTGACGACCGTATGACGCACCTTGAGGATGGCGTGCTGACGGCGCGAGCGCAGCCAGAGGTGACGGTGGTCCATCAGGAATTCCGTCCCGTGCTCTTTCGGCGTAATCGGATACTCGTGCGCCTCCTGGACCACTTCGGCTGTCGAGACATCCAGCTCAAAGCCTCCGGGCGCGCGCTCGTCAGCCCGCACGGACCCGCGCACGATGAGCGAAGATTCCTGGCCCAGCCCCTTGAGCGCATCCCACACCTCTGGCGCAACCGATTTCTTAAACACCACGCACTGGACCAGCCCCGTTCCGTCACGAAGCTGCGGAAAGAGCAGCTTCCCGCTTGAACGCAGATTATAAAGCCATCCCTTGAGAGTGACTTCCTCGCCGACATGTTCGGATAATTCGTTGATGTATATTTGGTCCATAAACAACCAATCATGAATGCGTCAGAGCGTGAATAGAAAATAGCAGCTTATCCATCTACGTTCGATGCGTTCACGAATATTTTATCTCATCGTTCAATCTGGCCTTGATGGCGCGTTGGAGCGCGGGGAAACGGTTGAGCCATTCGGCTGCCTGGAGGATGATCTGGAACATCGGCCTGATAAATTGCGCGTAGGTTGCGCCGCGACCGCAGACAGCCGTTTGATAAGAGAAGGTCCCGATGGCTTTCAGGTTTCGCTGTAAGGTCATCAAGCGAAACTCGCGCGCAAACTCGTCAGGGTCCAGAGCATCGAGTCCGTATCGCCGCCGCTCTTCGAGAAAGAAGAGACGGTGCGCGCGTATCTCCGCGAGCGAGGGCGGCTCTTTCTGTCGGTCCAGCAGGAGCGAGACGAGATCGTAGCTGGCCGGACCCATACGCGCGTCCTGGTAATCTATGATTCGCAGCTCGCCTCTGGCATCGGCCAGAAGATTGGCCGCATGGTAATCGCGATGACAGAGTACGCGCGGGCGCGCGGAGAGGTCTGCGGCGATGTCGTTCAGCTCGGCCTTTAGCTCCGCGGCCTCGCCGTGCGAGAGCTTTTCGCGGCGCAGACTCCCGAAGTAGTGGTCCATGAAAAAACCCAGCTCCCAGGAGAGCTTGGCTTCGTCAAAGGCCAGACGGCTGGCGATGGATTTCCGCTCGTAAGCTTTCTCGGTCGCCGCCTGTATCTGCGCGATAAGGGCGATGGCGCGCTCCTTGTAAGCCTCGCACTCCTCTTCCGATGCCGATTCATAAAGGCGATAGAGCTGCCTGTCGCCCAAATCCTCTTGAATGATGATTCCGCTCTGCCCGTCTACGGCGAGGATTTCGGGGACGGGCAAGCCTGCATCCACGAAGAGGCGCGTGACATCCAGAAAGGGATGAAATTCAGGGTCGAAAGGCTCCGGGTAAACGGCTGCGACGGCCTTGCCATGATTCCATGGAACGCGGAAGTAGACGCGCGTCGAAGCATCCGGGGTGAGCGCGACCAACTCTTCGACGCGGCGCTGCTCCGTCTTTGAAAGATAATCCAGCAAACGCTCGCGCGCAGTCGGCTCGAATGCGGCGGAGCTGTTTGGGGATGCCGGGTTCATATCGCTACCAGTTGGCCGAAAGAGTTTTTCAGTCTTTGATAAAGCGGCGGGACAAGCCTGAAACAAGCGCCCCGCCACAAGTCCTCTTTAAATGTATGGGCGCGATTGTATCATTGCGGTAGCGGCACGACAAAGTTCTCGCCGCGAACCTCGCCGCGTAGAGCTTTGGGCGGCGGCTCAAGGCCAAGCACCAGCTCCGCGCGGACTACCGCAGCCTCTTCAATCCGCTCACCGCTGCCAACCCTCACGCCGTCTCCGAGCACGGCCCTGCGCACATGCGCCCCGGCTTCGACCCGCACGTTATCCCACAGGATGGATTCGCGCACGGACGCTTTATCGTCAAGCTGGCAACCGTCGCCGATTTCCACGTCGCGCCCCTGTTCTTTGAGCAGCGCGAGGCTGATTTCAAGATAACGAGGAATCGTCGAAAGCTCGTGCCACATGCCTGCGGCGACGTGCGCCGCGATGCGCTCGCCTCTCTTGATGGCCGGCAGATAAACGTCCGTCACGGAATGAGAGAAGCGCCCGCGCGGGATATAGTCGAAGATGCGCGGCTCAAGAATCTGTATCCCCGTGAACATCAGCGGCGCGCCCTCTTCCTCAAATCCATCAGGGCGAGCGGGAGACGCCTCCTCTCGAATAGCATCCTCTTTATGTTGAAGCTGATTCCCTGCCTTACGGGGCGCGGGCATCCCGCCGAATTCCGTAATCAGCCCGTCTTTCGTCTGGACCACTGTGAAACGCTCGCGCTTGAAGTTGTTTCGCAGGACGAGTGTCGCGAGGGCATTACGTCTGCGATGCGTTTCAAGTGCTGCCTGTAGATTGATGTCTGTCACGATCTTGCCGTTGACGACGATGAAGGTATCGCTATCGAGCAGGTGGCGCGCGTTATCCATCGCGCCGCTTGTTCCGAGTATCTCCGGCTCTTCGACGTATTCCAGTTGAACCCCGAAGCGGCTGCCGTCACCGAGCGCCTCGCGGACGGATTCAGGGCGATGATGCAGATTGACGACGACCTCGCTGACACCGTTGCGCGCGAGGTACTCGGCCACGTAACCAACGAGTGGCCGCCCCAGGAAAGGAATCGCGGGTTTGGTCCGGTCAACAGTCAGAGGCCAGAGGCGCGTGCCGTAACCGGCAGCCAGAATCATAGCTCGCATACGGTTCAAGACATCCTTGAGAATTGTTTGGGCTTGGAAAGAAGAATACCCGGCGCAGACTGAAAAAGAAAGGAGAGGGGCGAAAGCAGCTTCAACACCTGGCGCGGCCTATTGACAGGAGATGTTCAGAGGGCTTGCGAGGCTTCGCGCATCACGAGGTCGAAAGTGCCGGGCGCGACCTTGCGGAAACGCCCGTTGCGATTCAAAGAGACGGCGATGCTGATGGTCGGATTATGACCGGAAAAAACGAATCCGCCTTCGAGCAGTCGACTATAAATCTCGTTGACGTGCAGAGGCCCTCCGGCTTCCCTCAGCAACATCGTCGTCGCCTGCGGAATGGTCCGGTCCTGAAACCTGTCGCTCGTGACTTCGACGCTCGGCTGGATGGGCGGGATGTAATGGCGCGGGGCGGGAGTGTGCGCGGCAGCGCTGCGCGGCGCGTAGCTGCTTCTGGCAGCATCCTGGCGGATGGCGGCCTCTATCTCGGCATCCGAGAGAGCCGTACTGACCTGCGTGTTCGCAGTTAGCACGGACGAGAGCAGACGCATGATGGCCGCTTCCGTCTGGCCCGTCAGATTATCCATCTCCGTAATCTCTGCGCGGACGGTCTCGGTCTCGGCTTCCAGCTCGGCCAGACGCGCGGCCAAACGCGTGCGCGCGGCCCTCGTCTGCCTCAGGCTCTGTTCGAGCGTCGAAATGAGATTCTCGTTTGGCATGATTTAATTTTAGATTTTTGATTGGCGATTCAAGCTGGTTGCGCGAATTGAAAACCGCCGTCAAGGTCGGATTTCAAATCGAAAATTCGCCAATCAAAAATTTATCTGTCCCGCTCAATGATGTAGGTCGGGAGAGCGCGCAGGGCATCTCTATATTTCGAGTCGGGCAGTTCATCCAGCGAAGCCCGCGCGGCCTCCGCATACTCGTAAGCCTTCTCGCGCGCTCGCTCAAGCGCCCCGGTCCGCTCGACCGCTTCGAGCAACGCATGGCGTCTCACCTGTTCATAGCTACCTTCACGCATCACCTGCTGGACGGTCCTTAGCATGGATGAATCTTTCTCCAGGAGATAGATGAGCGGCAAAGTGAGCTTGCCTTCCAGCAGATCAACTCCGGCTGGCTTACCCAAAACCTCTTCCGTCGCTGTAAAGTCCAGCAGGTCGTCCGCCAGTTGAAAAGCCGTCCCCAGGTTCATCCCATACTCGCTGAGTGCGCGCTGTTGCCGCGCATCCGCCGCGCCTATAATCGAGCCTATCTCGCAGCAGGCGCTAAAGAGAAAGGCCGTCTTGCGTTGCAAAATATCGAAGTATTGCTCTTCTGTAATATCCGTGCGCCCGAGGAAAGTCAACTGCAACAACTCGCCTTCGGTCATCTTTCGCGTGACCGCCGTGAGAATGTCCAGGATCGGTAAAGAGCGCTCGGCAAGGCTCGTCTCGAAGGCGGACATGTAGAGCCAGTCGCCCATCAATACGGCTGTCTGGTTGCCGAAGCGCGAGTTGATCGAAGGACGATTACGCCGCATCTCTGCGTTGTCAATAATATCGTCGTGGACCAGCGTGGCCGTGTGCAGGAATTCCATGACGGTCGCCATGCGAATCGAGTTGACGCGGCCCGCCGCACCGCTAACGGCATATTCGGAAAGGATGGTCAGAGCGGGGCGGACGCGCTTGCCGCCGGAAGCGCGCAGGTAATCGCCTATGTAAGCGATAACCTGTATGTTCGAGCCAGCCTGCTTTTCAAATTCCAGCTCGACGAGCGACAGTTCCGCAGCGATGAGATTAAAAATACGCCGCGCCGAAACCTGCGGGTCTTCAAGAGCGGCTGGAGAGCTGGACGAATGCATAGCTTTAATTCGAGCGATAATTTGTAAACTGCATATTGATATTGAAGTCTTTGGCTTTGAGTTGGGCAATGATGTCCTGCAAAGTATCACGGTCCTTGCCGGAGACGCGCACGATGTCGCCCTGTATGGCGGCCTGTACTTTGGCCTTTGTATCCTTGATAAACCTGACGATCTCTTTGGCCTTCTCCTGCGGGATGCCCTGCTGTATGGCGACGCGCTGGCGCACTGTGCCGCCCGCCGCCGGTTCAACCTTGCCATAACTGAGAGCCTTGAGCGGCACACCCCTGCGGACCAATTTCTGTTGGAGGATGTCGTTCATATTGCGTAGCTTCGTCTCGTCTTCAGCCGTCAGGAGCAGCTCTTTATCTTCAAGCGCGACCGTAGCCTTGCTGCCCTTGAAGTCGAAGCGCTGCCCGACCTCTTTCGTCGTTTGATTGATGGCGTTGACGACCTCTGACTGGTCCACTTCGGAAACGATGTCGAATGAATTTTGCTGAGCCATAAGCAGCTTCGGAAAGGCGCGTCTCCAGATTGATTCTACTCGATGGGCCGACTCGAAATTCTGCTCGCGCGCGACGCAATGCTTTGCGATGCGCTTCGCAGGCCGGATAGATTGCATCCGGTATAAGGCGCGAGCATAGCATCAAATGGACTGCGCGCGAAAGTTTTCCATCAAATTATTATCCGGCAGCCCCGCCCGTTGGCCCAAAGATTCTCTTATCCCTGTCATTCTCAAGCTGAAAAAAGCGCATGAAGTTTGCGCTCGTCACACGTCCCATCTCTTCCGTCTCCATCGCGTGAAGCTCTGCCAGGCAGCGCGCCACCTCGACCACGCGCGCAGGCTCGTTACGCTTTCCGCGAAAGGGGACGGGCGTGAGAAACGGGCAATCCGTCTCGATCAAGAGTCTGTCAAGGGGGACGCGTCGGGCCACTTCGCGCAGGGCGTCAGCCTTTTTGAACGTGACATTGCCCGCAAAAGAGATCATAAAGCCGAGCGGGATAAGGCTCTCGGCCATCCATAGGCTTCCACCGAAGCAATGCATCAGGCCGCCACGTGTGCCTGCGCCGCTCAGCTCCGCGCGCAGGATTTGGACCGTCTCATCATCAGCTTCTCGCGAGTGTATGATGACGGGCAGGCGAGCTTCGCGGGCCAATCGAAGCTGCCGCGCGAAGACCTCGCGCTGCACTTCTCGCGGCGAGTTGTCGTAATGATAATCGAGTCCGATTTCGCCCCAGGCGATGATGCGCCGGCTCTGTTGGACCAACCGCATCAAACGCTCTTCAGCCTTCTTATCAAAAAGCCGCGCATCGTGCGGATGAATACCGACCGCCGCGTAAACATCTTCGTACTTTTCCGCCATCTCGACCGCGCGCTCAAGCGTCCCGCTGTGCGGGTCGCCTGTCCCGACATTTAAAATCGCCAGCACGCCTGCCTCGCGCGCACGCTCTATGACCTCATCGCGGTCCGCCTCGTACTCTGGTCCATCAATGTGCGCGTGGGAATCTACGAACATAAATTTGAGGGATGTGCGCCCTCATCGCTTATTTGAGCTTTGCTCCGTTGGGTACGTCTTCCGCGAAGGTGGCGATGACGGGGCGGCCTTCTTCGCCGATGGAGGCGGCGAGAATCATGCCTTGCGATTCAAAGCCGCGAAGCTTGCGCGGCTTGAGGTTTGCCACGACGACGACCTTGCGCCCGATCATCTTCTCAGGCTCGTAGTGTTCCGCGATACCCGCCAGGACCTGTCGCGGCTCTTGCTCGCCGAGGTCAATCGTAAAGCGCAGGAGTTTGTCGGATTTTGGCACGCGCTCGGCGGTCAGTATCTCGCCGACGCGCAGCTCGACCTTTGTGAAATCACCGATCTCTATCAAGCTGTCTGCCGCTTCATCCTCTCGCTGCTGCGAGGCGGGAACGGCGTCGGCTTCGGTCGCGCCCTGCATGGGCGCAGAGGGTTTTGTCTCCGCAGCGTTTTGAGAGCCTGCGACGGCATCGGCTTCGGTCGCGTGCACGCCCCTCTGCTCGTTTGCTTTTTCGATCTCAGACATAGTTTTAGCTTTATCAATTCGCGGAAAGACTGGCTGTACCTCGCCAATCCGCGTTCCTTCCTTCAGTGTGCCCCAACTAAGCTGGGCCGGATTGACGCGTTCCAGCTCGTCCGTCAAACCGAGCTGGCGATAGATTCGCTCGGTCGCTTCAGGCATTACTGGGTAGAGCAAGACGCAGAGCCAGCGGAGCGTCTCTGCGGACCTGTAGAGGACGGCGTGGAGAATCTCGCGCTGTTCTTCATCTTTAGCAAGCTCCCAGGGCTTGGCATCCGAAATCATCTTGTCAACGCGCGTAATAATGGACCAGACGGTTTCAAGCGCGCGGCTCGGCGCGTAGTCATCCATGAGCTGTATAAACTGATTCCTCGCGTGTTCGAGCGAAGAGACCAGCGCCATCGGGTCAGGGTCAACTCCCGCGCGCTTGGCCGCCAGGTACTTCTCTTCGGAGATGTCAGGCGAGGCCAAGAGGCCGTCACAATAACGCCCGATCATGGTCAGCGTGCGGCTGGAAAGATTGCCGAGACCGCTCGCCAAATCCGAGTTGGCGCGTTCAATCAGAGCTTCGTAACTGAACCTGCCGTCCTGCCCGAAGACCATCTCGCGCAGACAGAAATAACGCACGGCATCATTCGAGAAATGACGATGAAGAAGATTCAAATCCACTGTATTGCCGAGCGTCTTGGACATCCGTCGCCCGTTGACATCGAGCAACATGCCATGCGCATAGACTGTGCGCGGCAGCTCAAGGTTCGCGGCTAAAAGAAAGGCGGGCCAGTAGACCGCGTGATGGCGTAGGATGTCCTTGCCGATGAGATGCACGCCGGGCCAGAATTTTTCAAAACCCACGGCGCGCTCTCTTTCCTCATTGCCAAAGCCTATGGCCGTGATGTAGTTGGTCAACGCGTCGAGCCAGACGTAGATGGAGTGCGCGGGGTCACCGGGAACGGGGATGCCCCATTCGACGGAAGACTTGAGACGACTGACGGAGAGGTCTTGCAGCCCGCCGCGAACAAAACTGATAATCTCGTTGCGGCGCGCTTCAGGGCGAACCAGCTCAGGGCGTCTTTCATAAAGCTCCAGCAAGGCTTCGGCGTAATCCGAAAGACGGAAGAAATAGCTCTCTTCTGAAACTCGGTCGAGGGGCGTTAGATGTTCCGCGCAGCGCGGCGTGCCTGAAGGCTCTTCAGGCTTGATGTACTCGTCTTCGGTCTTATAGGTCGCGCAGGCGGCGCAGAACCATCCTTCATAATGGCCCTTGTAGATCGGCTCGCGCCCTCGCGGAGTTTTATTCGCGGCGATGCGACGCCAGAGCGCGCTCACTCCCTCGTAATGAAAAGGCTCTGTCGTGCGCATAAAGATGTCATAGCCGCCATGCTCCGTGTCCAGATGAAACATGGCGAACAGCTCTTTGTACTTCTCGACGATGGCATCCACATGCTCTTTCGGTGTGCGGCCAGTCCTCGCCGCCACGCGCTGTATGTTGATGCCGTGCTCGTCCGTCCCCGTCAGAAAATATGTCTCGACGCCGCGCTGCCGCTGATGACGGCGCAGGCAATCGGCCACGACAGTCGTGTAGAGGCTGCCCAGGTGCGGCTCGCTGTTGGCGTAGTAGATGGGAGTAGTGACGTAGAAAGTTTTCATTTGGGTGACAGATAATAGGAAAGAGTTTTCAGTTTTCAGCAAAGACAAGTTGCTTTTAACTGAAAATTGAAAACCGAAAACTCTTCCCGGTTAACGCTTACTCGCTTTGGCAAACTCGTCGTTCGGATTAAAACGTGGCATCTCGTTGGCGTCGGCGACGCGGCGACCGATGGCGAGCGCGATTTCCGCCTCCTGTATCATCCCGCTCAAATCCCATGATTCATCGTATTCATCCGAAGGCTGATGATAGTGTGCAGTGTTGTAGGCCTCAAACTGTTTTTGGCCCCAGCCTTTGGGCCGCCCGATAAAATCGTCGCCCTCCTTGAGACTGATCGAAGGTACGCCGACTTTCGCAAACGGGAAATGGTCCGAGCGATAAAAAGAACCCTGCTCGGGACGCGGGTCCGGCGAAACATGCAGCCCGCGCTCGCGCGCAATCTGCTGGACCACAGCTAAGAGCGTCGAGCGTTCCGCGCCGAGCGGCACGAAGTTATTGGTCCGCCCGTGTATGTTCATCGAATCCAGATTGACATCGGCTGCCGTCTTATTGAGCGGGACGAGCGGGCGGCGCGAATACCATTCAGCGCCGAGCAGCCCCTGCTCCTCAGCCGTCGGGATAAAAAAGAGTATGGAGCGCCTGGGCCTCTCGCCCGGCGGCAGTTTTAAGAAGGCCCTGGCAATCTCTATCACGCTCGAGACGCCCGAAGCGTTATCCACCGCGCCGTTATAGATATTGTCGCCGGTCTTATCCGGCGCGCCGATGCCCAGATGGTCCCAGTGCGCAGAAAAGATGACATACTCCTCGCGCAGCTTTGGGTCACGTCCCGTCAGGATGGCCGCCACGTTTGAAGATTCGACCCTCTTGACTTCGCTCTTGAGATTAATCGAAGCCCTCAGATTGAGCTTGATGGGTTGAAAGTCGCGCGAGGCGGCCTGGCTGCGCAGGGCATCCAAATCCTGCCCGGCCAGCCGCAGCATGCGACGCGCGGCCTCGTCCGTCATCCACGAGCGCATCTTGAGGAAAGGCGTTTTGTCTCCCTCGCCGCGCGCGATGTCGAAACGCCATGCGCCGTTGGAAGTGCGCACGACGCTCCAGGGATAGCCTGCCGATTCAGTCGTATGCAGCAGAATCACGCCCGCCGCGCCGCGTCTCGCAGCCTCTTCATACTTATAGGTCCAGCGCCCGTAGTAAGTCAGCGCGCGGCCTCCGAAAAGGTTCGGCTCGGCAGCGGTCGCGGGCGGGTCGTTGACCAGCATCACGAGGATTTTGCCGCGATAGTCCGCCGCATCGCCCTTGTAATCGTTCCAGCGCTGCTCCTTCGCTTCCACGCCGTAACCGACAAAGACCAGGTCTGCATTGACCTCAACTTCACTCGTCTGCGCCCCCGTAAAGGCCACGAAATCGTCAGCGAACTTGAAGCGCTCTTCCTTGCCGCGCCCGTCTATAGTCAACGTCGTCGTGGGGTCCGCCTTGACGCCGACCAGCGAGACGGGCTGAAAAAAGCTTCCCTTTGGTCCAGCGCCCTTGAGGCCGAGGGCTTCAAACTGCGCGGCGATATATCTGGCCGCCAACTCGCCCCCACGCGCGCCCGTCCCGCGCCCTTCGAGCAGGTCGTCGGACAGAAAACGTATGTGAGCGCGCAGCATGTGCTCATCAAAGACGCTCGGCGCTGCCGCGCGCCGTTGCGAGATGGCGACTCCTGAGAGAGCCGCGATGAGAAGCAAGGGAACGATGATTTTTTGATGTACTCTCATGTCGCTTTTTGGTCCTTCGTGTTTCAAAGATAAAGATTGACCTCTTATTTTTTATCACACGCGAAGATGTTCAAATGCTCCCCTTGATGAGCGCCATCGCTTCGGCGCGCGTGCGCGAGTCTTTACGGAAACCGCCGAGGACTTCCGAGGTGATGGTCACGGCTCCGGGCTTTCTGACGCCCCTCAGAGTCATGCAGGCGTGTTCGGCTTCGATGACGACCATCACGCCGAGAGGCTTGAGCGATTCAAAAAGCGTCTTGGCAATCTGCGAGGTCAGGCGTTCCTGGACCTGTAGCCTGCGCGCGAAGGTTTCGGCCAGCCGCGCCAGTTTCGAGAGACCTATGATGCGACCGCCTTTCGGGATATAGGCGATGTGGCATTTGCCCACAAAGGGTGCCAGATGATGCTCACACATAGAGGCTATGCTGATGTCTTTGACGATGACCATCTCGTCATGCGTATCGCCGGGCAGCGGGACCAGAAGCTCCTGCGGGTCTTCGCGCATCCCCGCCGTCAACTCCGCGTACATCTCCGCGACGCGGCGCGGCGTCTCCTGCAACCCGGGGCGCTGCGGGTCTTCGCCTATCCCTTCCAGAATCATGCGCACGCCCCGCGCGATCAGCTCAAGATCGACTTCGGGGATGCGCTCGGCATCACTGTTTTGGTCCGGCTCTGTGGCGAGCGTCTGCGTTTTCCTCCCTTTTATCCTCTCTCGCTCGATTCCTCATCGAGAACGGAACGCAGGCTGGCAAAGGCCGCGCGCGCAGCAGCCTCTACCTGCCGGAGCGAGACACCGGCCCGCACAGCAGCCTCGCGGCATTGCTCATACTCAGGCATAAACTTCAGTCCTTCATCCACACGCGCCACCTTAACATTTATCGGACCATAAAGAGTCTGGACCTGAAAGTTTTCGCGTTCAAGGAAACGGCGCTTGACCTCGTATGAGCGGATGCCGAGCGTCGTCGTCTCATTAAACAACAACTCACACAGGGCATCCTCTTCCGACGGCCTGCACAGAATATTGACGAGCAGGCCCGGACGATTCTTCTTCATCTGGACCGGAGTAAAATAGCAGTCGAGCGCCCCGCGCTCAAAGGCTCTCTCCATCAGATAGCCGAAAAGCTGCGGCGACATATCATCAATATTTGTCTCAATCATCAAGAGCCGCTCGGCCCGCCGAGCCAGCCTCTCATCCTCGTCCTCGCCGACGATAACGCGCAAAGCATTGGGAAACCCTTCATACTCCCGCCCGCCCGCGCCATAACCCGTCCGCTCGATTCTCATCGCAGGTAGTGGTCCAAATTCCTGGCAGACGGTGCTAATGATGGCCGCGCCCGTTGGCGTCAACAGCTCGCCCACGATGTCAGAGGAATAGATGGGCGCATCCTTCAAAAGCTCTGCGACGGCGGGAGGTGGGACCGGAAAGCGCCCGTGAGCCATCTCGACCATCCCGCTGCCGACGTGCAGGCTGGAAGAGACGAAACGCTCTATGCCGAGCAACTCAAAACAGATGCAAGCGCCAACCACATCAATAATCGCATCGAGCGCGCCGACCTCATGAAAGTGTATGCGCTCGACAGGCTGGTTATGGACGCGCGCTTCGGCCTCTGCCAGCCGCGTGAAGATTAGCGCGGCTCTCTCCTTGACGCCCTCGCCGAGATGCGAATCCCGTATGATCTTGTGAATATCGCTGAGATGACGATGAGCCTTCTCTGGTCCAGTGCGGACCAGGGCGCGTGTCGCGCTGATGCCGGAGCGGTCCACCGTTTCAAAATCAATCTCGTAGTTTGAGACGCCGAGCAGCGCGAGTTGTTCAAGCAGCGCGCGCGGCTCTGCGCCTGCGCTCGTTAAAGCGCCGAGTATCATGTCGCCGCTGGCTCCGGCGAAACAATCAAAGTAGAGAGTCTTCATCAGGCATCAAAAAGCGGCAGTAGCTCGCCCGCCTTACCCTTTATGACTTCATCGCACAGAGCCGAGACAGGCGTCGGCTCAGGGTTAATCTCGACCACATAAGCTCCCGCCGCTTTGGCTATCTCCGGCAAAAAGGCCGCCGGATAAACGACCGCCGACGTGCCCGCGACAATGCACAGCTCGCAAGCCTGTGCCCGGCTTCCGGCCAGTTCCATCGCGCCCGCCGGGAGCATCTCTCCAAACAGCACGACATCCGGTCGCAGTGCGCCGCCGCATTCATCACAGGCACGCCCGGCCATCTTCCCGTGCATGCTGCGCAGGTCATACAATGCGGCACAATCCAGACAGCGCGCACGCCAGAGATTACCGTGCAGCTCTATCACGTCGCGCGAACCCGCTTCCTGATGCAGGCCGTCTATATTCTGCGTGACGAGCGTAAAATCTGCGAAGCGCTCCTGCCAGCGCGCCAGCGCGAAGTGGGCCGGGTTCGGTTTGAGAGCTTCAATTACGCCGCGACGATAATCGAACCACTCCCAGACCTGCGCCAGATTGCTTTCCAGCATGCGCCCCGAAGAGATGACCTCGAACGGCAGACCCTTCCAGACAGCCGTCCCGCCGCCGCCGCGGAAAGTCGGCACACCGGATTCAGCCGAGACGCCAGCGCCCGTCAGGACCAGAACCCTGCTGGCGTCGGCGAATCTACGGCGTAATGATTCG
Source organism: Pyrinomonadaceae bacterium (assembly GCA_036399835.1). Lineage (GTDB taxonomy): Bacteria > Acidobacteriota > Blastocatellia > Pyrinomonadales > Pyrinomonadaceae > DASYML01. The sequence goes on from DASWMI010000026.1 coordinate 66,452, forward strand.
GAGATAATACCTGTGGTTTCGCGTTGCATCAGTATTCAGGGATGGTAACAGAGGCTAAAAAGCAGTGACAAGCGGTAAACAGTCCGAGAGTCTGAGAGTCCGGAGTCTGGAGTCAAAGGCCGGAAGACTTTTTTTGTCTTTGGCTTTTGACTCATGACTCTCAGACTCCGGACTCTGAGACTCATATTCGTCGTTTGATTGGCTTGGTCCGGTCGGGCTAGGCTATACTGTCTGCTTTTGCGGTTGGAGTTAGATGATTACTAACAGTGTAGAGGATGAGATTAAAGCGTGAGTCTGCTTGAACAGCAAGAAAAGTTGCGCGAGCGTGTGCGCGCTGCGGCGCGGGAGATGTTCGGGGTAGAGTTGGACCAGATTCCCGCCGAAGTGCCGCCCAGGACGGAGCTTGGCGACCTGGCCTTTCCCATCGCGTTTGAGCTGGCGAAGCACATCAAGCTGTTGACGGGCGAAAAGCGAGCGCCGCGAGCCATCGCCGAACAGTTGAAGGCCGCGCTTGAAGCGGAAGAGAATGTCGCGCGCGTGGAGGTCGCGGGCGCAGGTTATCTCAACGTCTTCTATGATCGCGCGGCTTTTCTCTCGCGTCTCTCGCCGCCCTCCGCCGCTGCTCCGTTTGAAGATAGCTCCCGGTCGGAAGATGCGCGTCCAAAGCGTATGGTCGAGCATACCAGCATCAATCCGAACAAGGCCGCGCACATCGGCCATGTGCGCAATGCAGTGCTCGGCGATACCTTTGTGCGTATCCTGCAAGCCGCCGGCGAGCGCGTCGAAGTGCAGAACTACATAGACAACACGGGAGTACAGGTGGCGGATGTGGTCGTCGGCTTTATGCACATAGAGCACCTCACGCTCGAAGAGATTAAAGCGCTCGACCGCAGTCTCAAACCCGGTTACACGTTCGACTATTACTGCTGGGACCTCTACACACGCGTCGGACTCTTCTATCGCCGCGACAACCCGGACGCAGATGAAGACCCCGAGCGCAAACGTCTGCGCACGGAGACGCTGCACGCTATCGAAGAGGGCAACAATCAGACGGCGCGGCTGGCAGATTACGTCGCCACACGCAACGTCGAGTGCATACTGGATACTATGGAGCGGCTCGGCATACGCTACGACCTGCTCCCGCGCGAATCCGAAATCCTTCATCAAAATCTGTGGGGTCGCGCCTTTGAGCTGATGAAGGAGCGCGGCGTTATCTATTTTGAGAACGAAGGGCGCAACGCTGGCTGCTGGGTGATGCCCTTCGAGTCGCACACGGGCACTGAAGAGCACGAGGCCGACAAGATTATCGTCCGCTCGAACGGGACAGTCACCTACACAGGCAAGGACATCGCTTATCAACTCTGGAAGCTGGGCCAACTCGGTCTTGATTTTAACTACAGGCCGTTTCGTCATTATCCTGACCAGCACACGACCTGGATTACCGCGCCCGAGCAGGCGTTTGGACCAACAGACACGCGAGAGATGCTGGGCGTCGCCACGCGGCCACATTTTGGCGGCGGCGAGACTGTCTATAACGTCATTGATTCGCGGCAGTCTTATCCGCAGGAGATAGTCAAGCGCGGCGTGGCGCTGGTCGCCCCGGAAGTTGGCGAGGAGGCCAGCGTGCATCTCTCTTACGAGATGGTCGCGCTCTCGCCCGAAGCCTGCCAGGAGCTTGGCATACAGTTGAGCGAAGAAGACCGCGCCCGTCCATTTATAGAGATGAGCGGGCGCAAGGGTCTCGGCGTCAAGGCCGACGACCTGATCAATCGCCTGATTGAAAGCGCGCTCGGCGAGGTCGAAGCTCGTCACCCGGACCGCTCGGAAGAAGAAAGAAGAGAGACCGCGCACACGATTGCGGTCGGCGCGCTGCGCTACTTCCTGCTCAAGTTCACGCGCCCCTCTATCATCGCCTTCGATTTCAAAGAGGCGCTCTCCTTCGAGGGCGAGACCGGCCCTTATTGCCAGTACGCGGTTGTCCGCGCCAACTCTATCTTTCGTAAATTGGAGAAAGACAGGCAGGAGACCGCCCTTGATTATATTCGCCGGATTGTCTCAGGCGAGTTGAGCCAAGAGGAAGTCTCGCGCATCCTTGAAGGCGAGAGCGGGAATGAAATCTGGTCCATCTTGACGCTTGCGGCGAGGCTCGATGAAGCCGTCAGGCAATCCACCGCGGCGGCTGAGCCTGCCATCCTGGCGAAATATACTTTCAATCTCGCGCGCGTCTATAATCTTTTCTACCAGCGTCATCATATCGTTGGCGAAGAGGACGCGGCCCGCCGCGCCGTGCTCGTTCTGGTGACAGAGATAACTCGCAGGCAGTTGACGGCGGCGCTCGCCACGCTCGGCATCAGCGTCCCGGAAAGAATGTGACGGGCACGGGCCTTGCAATGACTCAAGCTGTACTTTGCCTGGAGTTTGAGATTATAAGATTAAGATGTTGAATCGCTTGAATAGTCGAATCTAGAGCGGGCGGCACGCGTCGTTCGTGATTTGCAACTTGCGATTGGCCTTTGGCGTTTTACAACTGGCTGGAGAAAAGTTAATGCTCATCGTTATGAAGATGGACGCGACGGAGCGCGAAATCGCGGACGTGGTGCGCGTCATACAGGAATTGGGGTTCAAGCCCCACCCGATGCCTGGCGCGACCCGCACGGCCATCGGCATCACAGGCAACCAGGCCGCCGTTGACCCCTCGCACTTCGAGAATCTGCCCGGCGTGGCCGAAGCCATTCGCGTGAGCAAGCCTTACAAGCTCATCTCTCTGGACCTGCGACCGGAGAAGACTATCGTGCGCGTCGGCGATGCGGCAATCGGCGGCGACGAACTGGCGATCATCGCTGGTCCATGTGCGATTGAGAGTCGCGCGCAGGCGTTTGCCGTCGCCGAAGCCGTGCGCCGGAGCGGAGCGCGTTTCTTTCGCGGCGGCGCGTTCAAGCCGCGCACTTCGCCTTACGCCTTTCAGGGTCTGGGCGAGGAGGGCTTAAAGATTATGGCCGAAGTGCGTGAGACCTACGGGCTAAAGATCGTCACGGAAGCCGTGGACGAGGCGAGCGTCGAACTGGTCGAACGCTACGGCGACATGATTCAAATCGGCGCGCGCAACATGCAGAACTTCTCCTTACTGCGCCGCGCCGGTCGCTCTCCTCTGCCCATCCTGCTCAAGCGCGGTCTGTCGGCGACACTCGATGAATGGCTGCTCGCGGCGGAGTATGTGATGTCCGAAGGCAACTACCAGGTCGTGCTCTGCGAGCGCGGCATACGCACCTTTGCGCAGCACACGCGTAATACCTTGGACCTCTCGGCCATCCCTGCTGTCCGCAGGCTCTCGCACCTGCCCGTCATCGTTGACCCTTCGCACGGCACGGGCAAAAATTTTATGGTCACGCCGCTGGCCCGCGCGGGCGTGGCCGTCGGCGCAGACGGTCTGATTATAGAGGTCCACGACCAGCCCGAACGCGCGCTCTCGGACGGCGCGCGGGCTTTGACGCTTGAGCAATACGACCAACTGGTTGACGAGGTGCGAGCCATCCATGAAGTCATCGCCCCCGCGCCGGTCGGATAAGCGATTCTCTGAAGCTTGTCTGACAATAGCTGAAAGTTTATCGAGGGAAGGCAGTTTTATTAAACCGCCTTCCCTTCTCTTTTGGACCAGTCTCGCCTCGACTAAAAAAAATTTCATCCAGGCACTTGACTCTATACACGGCTACAGGGTTTATGATGTAGCCGTACTTGATTGGTAGTTAGATTTTGGAGAATGCTTGAGCATGACAAGAACCAATTTCAAAACGACAGAAAAGCCGGAAGATGGGCGGCAGGCAGCGCTCAAAATCGGCGAACTCTCGAAGTTGAGCGGCATCGGGATAGAGGCTTTGCGTTTTTACGAGAAGAGCGGGCTGCTGGACCGTCCCTCGCGCACTGTGAGCGGCTATCGCCTGTATGATGAAAAGGCGCTGGACCGCCTGGCTTTTATCAAGCGCGCACAGATGCTCGGATTTTCGCTCGACGAGATAAGGCAGATTATCGCTGAAAGCGAGGCGGGCCAGAGTCCCTGCGCCGGAGTGCGAGAAGTGGTGAGAAAGCGTTTGCAAGAGCTTGACGAGCGTATGGCGCAGATGCGCCGCTACCGCAGAGAGCTGGCCTTGGCGCTTGAGCAGTGGGATCGGGCCGGCGAGGTCAGAGGCCACATTTGCGGGCTGATAGAAAACACCAGCCTGGAGCAAACGCCGCCCGCTTCGCGTAAACTCGCTGGCAGACGCAACAGGAGCAAAGAGGATGGTCACGGTAAGTAAAGCGCCGGATGAAGTGGAGCGGGGCGAAAGCATAGCCCTCCCGATTACGGGTATGACCTGCGCGGCCTGCGCGCGGCGCATAGAGAGAAAACTATCTAAGGCTAAAGGCGTGCGCAGTTGTTCGGTCAATTTCGCCACCTCGCGTGCGACGGTCGAGTACGACCCGCGGACGACCGGTGTGAATGAGCTTGTACGCACGGTCAGGGAGACAGGCTACGGGACGACTGGACCAGCGCGCACGGACTTGATCGTTGACGAGACGGATAGCGAGCAGGCCGCGCGACGGGCGGAGTACCAGGATTTGCGCCGCAAGTTTCTGGTCGCGGCGGCGCTTGCGCTGCCCGTGCTCATCATGGCGATGTCACACGGGCGCATCGCCTGGCTCAATTTTAGGGGCGCGAACTGGGTTCAACTCATACTCACCGCGCCCGTCGTCTTCTACTCCGGCTGGCAGTTCTATCGCGGCGCGTGGGCCGCCCTGCGTCATAGAGCCGCAGACATGAACACGCTCATCGCGACGGGCACGGGCGCAGCCTTCCTCTACTCTGTCGCCGCCACCATCGCGCCCGGTTACTTTGGCAGATTGGCGAGCGGTGATATGTCCGCTATGGACGGGATGAAGGACGTGCTCATCGTGCCCGTCTATTTCGAGGCCGCGAGCGTCATCATCGCGCTCATCCTGCTTGGCAGTCTGCTGGAATCCCGCGCCAGGGGTCGCACCGGCGAGGCTATACGCAGGCTAATCGGATTGCAGCCCCGGACGGCTCGCGTCATTCGAGAGGGCAGCGAAACGGATATTCCTGTCGAAGAGGTGGTCAAGGGCGATGTGTTGATTGTCAGGCCCGGCGAGAAGATTCCCGTTGACGGGGTTGTGCTTGAAGGCACGTCTACTGTGGACGAATCAATGTTGACGGGAGAGAGCCTGCCTGTCTTAAAGACGAGCGGCGCGGAGGTCTTCGGCGCGACAATTAATAAGACAGGCTCTTTCAAGTTCACTGCGACGAAGGTCGGTAGGGACACGGCGCTTCAACAGATTATCAAGCTGGTCCAGGATGCTCAAGGCTCTAAGGCTCCCATCGCGCGCCTTGCCGATGTCATCAGCGGTATCTTTACTCCCATCGTGCTCTGCATCGCGATTGCGACCTTTGTCGTCTGGTTTGTCGCCTCGCCCGTGGATGCGAGGTTTGCGCAGGCGCTCGTCAACTTCGTCTCTGTGCTGATTATCGCCTGCCCCTGCGCGCTCGGCCTCGCCACGCCGACGGCCATCATGGTCGGCACGGGTAAGGGCGCAGAGCACGGCATTCTCATCAAGGGCGGCGAATCTTTGGAGACCGCGCACAGGCTTCAAACCATCGTCCTTGATAAGACAGGGACTATCACGCAGGGCAAGCCCGCGCTGACGGATGTCGTGCTCGCGGATGAGGCTGATTCGCTGAGCGAAGAAGAGCTGTTGCGGCTGGCTGCTTCGGCTGAGCGTGTGAGCGAGCACACGATTGCCGAGGCCATCGTGCAGGGCGCAGAGACGCGCGGGCTACGTCTCAGCGAGCCGACCAGCTTTAACGCCATCGCGGGTCAAGGTATAGAGGCCGAAGTCGAAGGGCGAGGGCTGCTGCTCGGTAATGCGAAGCTGATGTCGGAGCGCGGCGTGACATTGGGCGGCGCTCTGGACCAGGCCGAGCAGTTGGGGGCTGAAGGCAAGACTCCCATGTTTGTCGCGGTCAACGGTCGCTTCGCGGGGTTGCTGGCTGTCGCCGACCCGCTCAAGCCGGAGTCGAAAGCGGCTATCGCTGAGATGCAAAGGATGGGACTGGAAGTCTTGATGTTGACGGGCGACAATCGCCGCACGGCTCAAGCTGTCGCGCGCGAGGTCGGCATAGAGCGAGTGCTGGCCGAAGTTCTGCCTGAAGAGAAGGCCGACGAGATTAAAAGGCTTCAGCAGGATCAGAGGGTGGTCGGGATGGTCGGCGACGGCATCAACGACGCGCCCGCACTGGCCCAGGCGGATGTCGGCATCAGTCTCGGGACGGGGACGGATGTCGCCATAGAAGCTTCGGACATCACGCTCATCAAGGGAGACCTGGGCGGCGTCTCGACGGCGATTGCGCTTTCCAGGGCGACGCTGCGCACCGTCAGGCAGAACCTGTTCTGGGCCTTTATCTATAACGTGATAGGCATTCCAATCGCGGCGGGCGCGCTCTATCCCTTCACGGGCTGGCTGCTCTCGCCCATCATTGCGAGCGCGGCGATGTCGCTGTCGAGCGTTTCGGTAGTCACAAACAGTCTGCGGCTGCGCCGTTTTCGCGCGCGTTGATTTTGGAATCCTCTGGAGGCAAGCGATTATGGATTGGATGGAAATCGGCGTTATCGTCGGAGGACTGGCGGCCATTCTCTTCGTGCTCTGGTATTTCTTCGGCGAGCGCGAGAGCGTCCAGGCAAATCTGGACCAGAGCGGCGTGCAGGAGATTAACATCACGGTCAGGGGCGGTTATTCGCCCGATGTCATAGTCGTGCGCGAAGGCTTGCCCGTGCGCTTTAACTTTTACCGCGACGAGACGAATTCGTGCAGCGAGCAGGTCGTCTTCGGCGACTTTCATATCGCGCGCAGCCTGCCAGCCTTCAAGACGACTTCAATCGAATTCACGCCGGACAAAACAGGCGAGTTTGTTTTTACCTGCGGGATGAACATGTTGAGAGGCAAGCTCATCGTCGAGCCGAGTTAGGCTCTCATGATGAACCCAGCTTTAATCAAACATCACGAAGATGAGGGTTAAGAAAGATTACCCTGTAAAATCTCCGGCAGACGTTTGGTAAAAGCCGAGCGCGGCAACAGGCGGTTAAAGCCTGCGGATTGCGTCTCGCGCTGCAAGGCCGTGTGAACGTGAGAAAAGAAGCCGACCAGCGGCACAGCTTTCAGCTCCTCATCGCTTTTCAAGCTCCGGGCCAGCGCCAGCGGGTCGCAGCGTTGCGCATGAAGATCAGCGATAATCAAAGTCGGCTGCGCGGCGCGCGCCGCTGCGAGGACGGCTTCCGTGCTCTTCTCAAAACGAACTTCGATGGCAAGCTCTGCGGCCACTGCGCGAATCCTTGAGGCGAAAAACATCTCTTCAACGGCGGCGAGAACATAAAGGCTCATCTGTGTTTTGGTCCTCCGAAAGATTTGCAAGCCTGTATAATTCGTTTACATTCCTGTTGAGCGATAAAGATGATCGAGCAAACATCTCATCAGGCGGACATCTGCGCCAACGGCGACGTTGAGACGGGCGGCTTCGCGCCGACCAAAACTCGCGTGTCGCAGGTCTCCCGTCTCGTCATCGCGACTTTCAATATACGCTACGCCGTCGGCTCTCGTTTAATCAGCGGCAGCCTGATGCGCAAGTTAGGGCTGTCTCTTCCGGGTCGCCGCCCCGCTCTCGTGGCAAACCACATACGTCTCGCAGGCCGCGCGCTCTCTGACGGCGACAGCCTTCCGCCCGTTGACATACTGGCCTTACAGGAAGCGGATAAAGAGACCGCGCGGGCCGGAGGCCATCACGTCGCACGCGAGTTGGCGCGAGAACTTCAGATGCTTTATGCGCACGCGGCGACCAATATTCCGCGCGATGAAGTGCCTAAGCCGAAACAATGGTATCTGGATTTTGAAGAACATATCGGAAGCGATGACGCGGGAGATACGGGGATTGCGCTGCTCAGCCGCTGGCCGCCCGCAAAAATCGAGCGGCTCGATTTACCCTGGCAGGAATGCGCCTGGCGACCGCGCCTTGCACTCGCCGCGACAATTCCCGTTGGTCCAACAGAGCTACACATTTTCAACTCTCATATAGACCCGCACGCCGGTATTGATGAGCAACTGGCACAGCACGCGGCCATCCTCGCGCGCGCGGACGAAGCGGCTGGTCCAACTATTTTGCTCGGAGATTTCAACACGCTGACGCGCTCGGCCTGCGCCAGAGTGAGAAGCTTTCTGGAATCGCGCGGCTACTCGACGCCCTTCCGGATGGGCACAGCCACCTGGCGCTCCGGTCCGATTCGCCTCCAACCCGACTGGATTTTTGTTCGCGATGTAAAGGTTACGCGCTCCGGCGTCGCGCGCCGTCTCAGCGTTTCGGACCACTGGCCCGTCTGGGTCGAAATTGAGCTGAAATGAAAATGATGAACGAGCAAAGATGAACTCGCTGGAAAAGAAGTAATTTATAGACTCATTGACCCATGCAGAAAATCGTCACCAGCCGCGACAATCAGCTCGTCAAGCAGGCGCGCGCCGTCCGTGACGGCAAGGCGCTTGAGCAAATTTTCGTCGAAGGCTTGCGCCTGTGCGAAGAGGCCGCGCGCTCAAGTGTAGAGATCGAAGACGTGCTCCATACCGAAAGGCTCGCGCACGATGAGCGCGGGCTGCGGCTGCTTCAAGAACTGAAGCAGAAAAATGCACGGCTGACGCAGGTCAGCGAGCCTCTCATGCTCTCTCTCTCCGACACCAAAACGCCACAGGGAATTATTGTGCTGGCCCGCAGGCCGCGCACCGAAGCGCCGCCCTCGACAGTTGATGGCCAAACGCCGCTCGTTCTCATCATGCATCGCCTCAACAACCCGGCCAACGCCGGGGCGATTTTGCGGACGGCTGAAGCTGCCGGCGCGACGCTTGTAGTGACGACCGCAGGCTCGACAGACATCTTCTCGCCAAGAGCTTTGCGCGGCGCGATGGGTTCAAGCTTTCGCCTGCCGCTCTGGACCAACGCTCGATTCGAGGAGGTCATCAACTGGTGCTCCGCTCACAAGATTAAGACAGCCTGCGCGGATGCCCTGGCCGAGCGCACGTGGACCGAGATTGACTGGACCAGAGCGCGCGCCCTCATCGTCGGCACGGAAGCCAGCGGGCTGACCGAAGAGGAAATCCTTGCGGCGGACGAAGCCGTCAGGATTCCCATGCTCGGAGAGGTCGAGAGCCTCAACGTCGCCGTCGCCAGCGCCATCCTGCTTTACGAGGCGGCGCGACAACGAAACAGTCAGCAGTCAGCAGTTAAAAGCAATTAAAGCTGCTCGCCGCTCGCCGCTGACTTCTTTACTGCTTCCCGCTCGCTTCTTACTGTATACTCCTTTCTCCCTTCTCTCTTAAGGTGTGTTTCGGCTAAAATGCATGTGCGTTATAAAGCCGTAAAAATCGAGTGCCCTCCCCCGTGGCCTGGCGTGCTGGCCCGTCTCATGAATCCGTCATGCGGATAGCCGCAGACGGCCTTTGAACAACCTGTGGTCCTAAATCGTAATTTGTAGCAAAAGATGAGCGACGAGAAACAGAAGACCGAAAAGAAACGGGAAGAGGCGCTGCCCGAGCGCTTGATGCGCCGCCTCTTGGAAGGCATGGGCGATGTCGTGGACCGCAAGCTGGGCCGCACGGTTGACGCTCAGGCCGGACTGACGACGAGCAAGCTGCTGGAAAGAATGAAGCGGCTGATAGACGAGCGGGCGCGTAACGAGGGCGCGAAGGGCAGAGTCGTGCCGCATCTGATGAAGCTCAAGATTGAGTGGGGAACGCATTCCGAAGCGCCGCCTGAGATTATCAAAGAGCTTGAGCATGAAGTGCTCGCCGCCGCGATAGACCATATCAACGACCATCGCTATCGCACGCTCGCGCCCGTCCGCGTCGAAACGGAAGTTGACATCTTCACTTCGGGCGTTTCGGTTGACCCGACCTTCGGCGAGTTTGAAGAGCAGTTGAGAGAAAAGGATGAAGCCGCGCGGCGTGCAGAAGAATTGGGAGCGATACATATCCCGAAGGGAGCGCCGCCCGTTCACGATGTCAAGATTATCGCCCGCATCACTTACGCGGACGGCGCGCGCGAGATACCGCTTTCATTCAAGCCCGGCGGCAGACGCCACGGCGTCGGGCGCGGCACGGATAATGACCTGCACATCGCCGACGAAAGCGTCTCAAAGATTCACGCCGCGCTCCTCGTTAATCGTGAAGGCACTTTGCTCGTCACCGATACAGGCTCGACCAACGGGACATATATCAACGGTCGCCGCATAGCCTATGGCGAGGCGCGACAGATTCAAGAGGGCGATGTCGTCGGGTTCGGCGACGTCGAAGTTCGTTTCCGCAAGATAAGTTAAAAAGCATGCTCACAGTCCTACTTTTTCAAACAGCCAACACCGCTGCGAACGCGGCTGCCGGCAACGCTCAAACGCTCGAAAAGCAACCGGCCTTGCTCAGCCTGATTTATCTGGGCGGGCTATCGCTCATCGGGCTGGTCCTGCTCCTTTCACTCTGGCGAAATCGCCGCAGGCGCTCGCCGCTCGAATCGGTTGCGCCGCAGGATTTGCCTGAAGAGGTGCGCGTGCGTCTCGGCTCGACGGCGACTAACCGCGGCCTTCGTGCCCTGCGCTGGCTCTTCGTCGTGCTGGCGCTCGCGCTCTTTGGCTCTCATGTTTACTGGGCGCTCTACGCGGCAGAATCGAACGAGCGTTTTCAGGAATTGAGCTATAAGGATTTGCGCAACCGCCGTCTCTCCGAATCAACTCTGCGCGGCTGGATTCTGGACCGCTCCGGGCAGCTTGACCGCGCCTTCGCTTTCTACAAGCGACAACCCAACGGCGAGATCAGGCGCGAATATCCTATGGACCAGGCGATGGCTCACCTGCTCGGGACAGAGCGCGGCGACCCCGGACTCGAACGCGCTCTCTTCGGGATACAGAGCGGCGCGGTGCCCGAAGCCTGGCAGGTCGTGATGGGCCAGAGCCTTATTCAACAGGCCAACCAGGATGTCCGACTGACGATTGATCGTGATTTGCAGCAGGCGGCTGTGGACCAGCTCAAGGGCAAGCACGGCGCTGTCGTCATTCTCAACCCGCAGACGGGCGATGTGCTGGCGATGTACAGCAACCCTTCATACAGCCTGAAGGAGGTGCAGGACGAAGCCACGTGGATCAGGCTCAATGCGGACGAGCGCGACCGTCCGCTCGTCAATCGCGCGACCAACGCTTACTACATCCCAGGCTCGACCTTTAAGACCGTCATCATGAGCGCGGCCTTTACGGCGGGCATACAGGATTCGGTTTTTCCGGGGAGCGGCGGCGGCTATTACGCAGAGCCTGGCGCGAAGCCGATTTTTGATGATAACGGCTCGTGCGAAATCTGCGGCCAGATGAGAATCGAACAGGCTTACGAGATTTCCAGCAACCAGTATTTCGCGCAGATGGCCGTCAAGCTTGGTCCGGAACGTTTAAAGCAGACGGCGCAACTCCTCGGTATAGGCACTTACGATGATCCGAAAGATTTGCTGAGCGGGAGGAAGAAGCCGGAAATCCTCAATGCTTCGGATGGTGTCAGACGCGCGCTCGCGCCGCGCGAAGCGACCATCCTGACCGCCCCGAAGATGCGTAGGTATGACCTCGCGCTGGAAGGATTCGGCCAGGGCTATGCGGGGCAGATGACGCCCTTGCAGATGGCGCTCAACGCCTCTGCTATCGCCAACATGGAAGGCCGCTTGATGAAGCCCAAGTTCGAGGCGGACCGCCCGGCGGAAGTCTTTAACCAGGTCATCTCGCCGCAGATTGCGCAGCGCGAGCGACAGATTATGGGACTCGTCACGGGCGGCGCGAGCGGGACGGCGCGCGGCGTTTTTGGTCCGGTTCACGCGCAGGGTGTCATCACGGGCGGCAAGACCGGAACGGCGCAGAAAGTCTTGCCCGTCTATGACCCGAAGACCGGACAACCCGTCAGGCGCACGGTCATCGAGCGTGACCCCAGAGGCAATATCATCGGCCAGCATGAAGAGATAGTGCTTGATGAAGAGCATCCTCGGATTGACGGCTGGTTTCTGTGCATCGCGCCGCTCGATAATCCGCAGCTCGCAATGGCCGTGATTGTAGAGGGTGGCGGTTACGGCTCAAGGTCCGCCGCGCCGATTGCCGCCGCGCTGGTCCTCAAAGCCAGAGACCTCGGACTGCTCGGCAACCTGCCGCAGAACCAGCAACAGCCGACACAACAACAACAGCAAAGGCCGCCGACAGGCACGAACACGAATCGTCCACCGGCTGCGCGACCGTCGCCAACGAACAGACGTTGAAAGGACCAGCCGGTAGCCGAGTTGTCAGCAACCAACTGGCGAAAGCTGAGAACTACTGACGACCGGCTACTTCCGGCTACAGGCTATTAACTACCGATTATCGCTTTATGAAAAACAGGGCATCATCACATCTACTGGCACTGCTTCTGCTCATCGTCTTTGAAGTAGTCGGCTATTATGGCGTTCATCGCGCCGCTTTGATTCGTGGTTATGAGACTTCCTGGGTTGGCGGGATGCGCGATCTGCTGCTCTATTTGCCGATTCTCTTTCTCGTCATCTGGCTCACGCGCACGATGCGTTTCAAGGGCAACTGGACTCTCTACACGGCGGCCATCCTGCTCTTCTCCATCGGTATGCTGGTCCAGTACAGGCTCTACAGCGACCCTGAATACAACGCGCGCAACAAGGCTCAGGCGCGCGAGCAGAAGGCCGAGACCTTGCAGCAGCGTTATATCAACCAGCACTACGATGCGGCCAAGAAGGAGATTGTCGGCCTGCCGCCGACGCCGCAGCAGCAGGCCGATCTTGATAAAGAAAAAGCTCGGCCAGCCAACTACACTTTCGCGAACGCGCTGACTTCGAGCTACACATGGATTCCCATCTTCTCGCTGCTGGTCTTCGCGCTCGCCTTTCGCTTTACCATCCGCGACGAATTTCTGCTCTGGCTTCAGCGCCATAGCTTTATCATCGTGCTGGCGACGCTCTTGCCGCTCGCCATCGCCGTGATTACGTCGAGCGCGGGCAAGGCGCTCGGCAACATGACGCCCTGGGAGCCTTCCAAAGTTCCCTTCCTGCTCGGCTTCGCGGGCATCCTGACGGCTCGTTATAAAGAGCTGGCGCGGACCTACTGGGGCGTCCCGCGCGCGCGCGACATAGTGCCGCTCGCGGCGATGGCGATGGTCCCCTTTATTCCCTTCTTCGCGCTCAAGGATTTCGGGCAGATGCTCATCTTTAGCGGGGCTTACGCGACGCTCTACCTGGTCGCCGTCCGGCGCTGGCCGCAGTTGCTCCTTTTTGTCGGCTCGGTCGCGCTCGTCATAGGCATCCTCGTGGTCGGCGCGCTGCCGCAGGACATACAGGAAAAAGTACCGCTCTTGCCGACGCTCTCGCGCCCCGTGCAGATTGCTCTACCCGCACGCATACAACAGCGCTTTCATCTCTGGCTCGACGGCTTTGACCCGCCTTCGCCGGAAGTCTCCTGGTGGAAGAAGGATTATGATGATGCGCTGGCTAAAGATCAGAAGATGAGAGAGCTGGCGCAAGAGAGTCCGGCGATGCAGAAGACCGTCAATGTTGACGTGTGGTTTGACAAGCTGGCCTTCCAGCCCGCGCAGGCTATCTTCGGGATGGCTGCGGGCAGGACGACGGGCAGAGGGCTTGGGCTTGGCTTCCCGGAAGTAATTCCCATCGCCGACTCGGACTACATCTATGCCGCCGTCAGCGAAGAGCTGGGACTGGTCGGGGGCGCAATCATCATGCTCGCGCTGATTGTCTTTGTCAGCGCGGGAGTTCGCACGGCGATTGATGCGCGTGATATGTTTACAAAGCTCTGCTCGGCGGGTCTGACGGCCTTCATAGGCTTTCAGGCGCTGGTCAACATCGGCGGCATCACGCGCGCTCTGCCGATGACCGGCATCACCTTGCCTTTTGTCAGCCACGGAGGGTTCAGCCTGATTACCAGCTTCGCCATGCTCGGCATGCTGATGGCCTTCTCTCACCGCAATGCGCGTGATGCGCAGTTGGCCGCACAGTCTGCCAGTCCTGCGTCGCGTGTGACCGAGGAGCAAGCCACACCACTTGTACTGGAGGCAGTCGAATGAGTGAAAAAGAGAAAGAGGTCCGCGTCGAAGCAGCATCCGTCTCTGACCGTGGATTGAGCGAGAAACGCCCGCTCAACGAAGACTCCTATTTCGCCGACGCGGAACGCCGCATCTTTGCCGTCGCTGACGGAGTCGGCGGAGCCAACGCGGGCGAGGTGGCTTCGCAAACGGCTGTCGAAGTCTTGAACGAGGCTTTTCGTCACAACCTGGACGACGCAGACATAGAAGACCTGATGGAGCTGGCGATTCAACGCGCCAACGCTTCTATACATCGCATGGCACAGGAGCAGCCGAAGTTTGCCATGATGGCGACGACCGTCGCAGCTCTGCATCTTGACGGGCGCGTTGCCACCATCGGACACGTCGGCGATTCGCGTGTCTACAGGCTCACGCCGGACGGCAGGCTGCTGCGCGAGACTGTGGACCACTCGGTCGTCGAAGAAGAGGTCCGCGCGGGCCGCATGACCGCCGCGCAGGCCGCCAACCATCCGAGCCGCAATGTCATCAGCCGCGCTCTCGGCGCTGAAGAGGGCGTGGATGTAGACCTCAAGACGATTGAAGTCGAAGAGGGTACAACCTTCCTGCTCTGCTCGGATGGGATTACGCGCCACCTTTCGGATGACGAGATACGCGAGTTGCTCTCAGGCAACGACTCGCTCGACAGTATCTGCGAAGAGATGAAGCGGCGTTGTTACGAGCGCGGCGCGGAAGACAACCTGACGGCTGTCATCGTGCGCGTAGGCACGTCTCCCTCATGGGTCTCCGGCCATTCTCCGTCATGGGCCTTGGACACCGCCGAAGATGAAAATACGGTCTCGACCGTGCGGCCAGAGCTGGCCCGAACAATCTCCGACGACGAGGGTAATGCGTCGGTCTTCTCCTCTACGCCCACGCCCGTCACTACGCAGAGCAATACTGCGACGCGCGGCGTAGATCGATTAATGAGCACGCCTCAAGCGGCAGGGGCGGCAACCGCCGCGACAACTTTCCCTCCCGCACAGGACGGCGCATCCTCCGCCCGGACCGAAAAACCGCGCCGGAGCATAGCAGGCTCGCTCGCTCGCGGACTCTTTTTCTTAATCCTTCTGGGACTGGTCGGCGTTGCCAGCTTCTTCGGCGGCAAGCTCTACCAGCAGCAGCTCGATCAGGCGAGCGCGCAGACGGCTGCCACCGCACAGCCTGCAACGCCTCAGCCGCTCGTCACACAGAGCAATTTTGCACAGAAGCTTGGCGAGGTTGATACAGACCCTTCGGCTGCCGCGAGCAGGATGGGCGGCGAGAATGGCGGGAAGCCTCTGGAATCGACAGACCCCGAATTTCTCTATCTATATGGCCGCGCCCTGCTGCTTTCAGGTAACTATGAAGCCTCTGTGGCGACCTTCGAGCAAGCCGTGACGCAGTTGAATGCGACCAGTGCGAGCAATCAGACGAGTCTCAAGGCCGATGCCAGATTCGCTCTCGCGGCGGCAGCTTTAAAGTACGACCGGCAGAAAGAAAGAGAGCGCGCAGACCGCATGCTTAACGATGTCATTAAAAAGCCGGAACAGCCCGCGGGCAGCGCCAGCCCCGCCGCGCGGCCCTGAGCGTGCGGCCAACGTGGCGTCTGGACCAAAAGATATTTTCGGTGCGGCTCTTGTGTTTGGTCCAAGCATCCCGCAGGTGCGCAGGTCTACTCTAATGAAGACGCGAACGGATGAGTGATCTCAAGCTACAACAATGCAGGCTCGACGGGCGGTACGACATAGTTGACTGCCTCAGTCGCGGCAGCTATGCCGAAATCTACGTGGCGCGCGACATCGCCGCCGCAGAGGGCGCGCCGCAGATGGTCGTCATCAAGGCGCTCAACCTGCTCTTGCAGGGCGCGATAGACGAAGACCTGGAACGCACGCTGATTGCCAACTTTCAGAACGAAGCCATCGCGCTCGACCGCGTGCGTCATCCGAACATCATCAGTCGCCTCGGACACGGGACGGCGATTGACCTCTCAGACGTGACCTTTCATTATCTGGTCCTCGAATACATGTCCGGCGGAGAGCTGTCAACGCTCTGTCGGCAGGAATCGCTCTCGCTCGAACGCGCGCTCTTTTATCTCGAACAGGTCTGCGCCGGGCTGGCTCACGCGCACGCTTGCGGCGTCATTCACCGCGACATCAAGCCGCAAAACCTGCTGCTCACGGCTGACAAAAGGACGGTCAAGATAGCTGACTTCGGAGTCGCCAAGCTGGAGGCCAGCGAAGGTGCAATCACGCGCGTCGGGACGAATGTCTACGCCGCGCCGGAACATAATCCGCTGATGCATACGGGCCAGCTCAGCCTTGAAGATGTCGGCACGTCCCAGAAACAGTTAACGCCGGCGGCTGACATCTACTCGCTGGCGAAGACCACTTACACGCTGCTCGCGGGCGAGCCGCCGCGCCGTTTCTCGCAGCGACAGATCACGGAATTCCCCGCGCACATCGCGGACAAGCCCTGGTCCAGACACGTCCTGCGCGTCTTGAAGAAGGGCACGGAGCTTGAGCCTTCCAAGCGTTACCAGAGCGTGCAGGAATTCTGGGACGAGCTGGCCGACGCCGCTCTGCCTCCGACGCAGCTTCTCAGCCAGTCTGAAGAGACCGAAGTCAGGCCGACAACGACAGGGAGGCTCCTGGCTCGCACAGAGTCTGTCCCGGATGCTCCGCCGCGCCCTCGTTTTAATTCGCGCCGCATGCTGGCGCAAACGCAGACGCGCGATAATGGTGGCGCGCGCCCGCGCATCGTCGTGCCCGTCGCAGCCACCGAGATTCCGCCGGAGCAGCCGCTGGTCCGCAAGACTGCCAACGAGATTATCGCTGACCTCCCGGATGTCTCCGCGCCGCATCCCGCGACCTTCAAGCCGCAGAAGCCTTCGGGCGGCGCAGCCGGGCGCGGGAAAAGATGGCTCGTCGCGCTCCTGCTGATTATCACCTTCGCGGGGATGCTCTTCGCCACGCATTTCTACATACGCACGCGCTGGGGCGCAGCCGCGACCTCAAACGTTCAGGCGACCAACAACAACCGCGCGCAGTCTGACATCGGGCGCGAAGGCACTATCGTCCAGACTGATGTAAACTTGCGGAGCGGGCCGGGCCGTAACAACTCTTCCTTCGGCGTGGCCTACAAGGGTTCGCGCGTCAAGGTGCTCAGCACCAACAGCGACTGGTATGAGGTCCAGGTCTTGCAGCAGGGGCGTGATGATGGGCCTGATGCTGCCGAGCGCGGGTGGATGAACAAGAGATTTCTGAAGTTCGATTAGCGTTGACCGCTTTCGAGAGGAGTGGCAAAGAACAGTGGGTTTACTCGAATCAATTCGGCGTTGGATTGACGGTGAGAGTGCCGATGATCCGCTTGAGGCGGCAGACCAGCAATCGCAGCCGCGCCGCGTCTGGGAAGAATTTCTGGTCAAGGTGGCGCGCGAGGTAGAGGCCGTCATGCAGCGCGAGATGTTCACGCCGCCGGGTGGACCAACCTATATCCCGCGCGAGTATATCGTCTATCTGAGCAACGATGACGATAAGGAATGGCAGGGCGACAAACGCCGTGGGCTTGAGCAGGGACTTTATCATGTCCTCTCGGAACGCGCGCGCGAGCTGGCTGGCTCAACCCAACTGGCGACCAAATCCTTCGCCGTGGAGCTGCGCGTGGACGGCACGCTTAACAAGGGCGAGTTCCGCGTCCAGCCTATCTGGGATGAAACAGAGAGCGGCCACACGATGGTCACGGCGCGTCCGCAGGTGGACCAATTACGGACGACCGTACAGGATGTGGTCCAGGCCAATTCTTATGAAACGACGCCGGGCGTGGAGACAGCCGAAGGCGAACAGACGGTCGTGCGCGCACGCCCGACGGAGCTTTACTCTGTAGAAATCTGGCGCGAAGGTGTACGCCAGACCGTCCTGCCCATCACCAAGCCTGAGATAACTATCGGTCGCGGCTCAAGGACTATCACAGTGGACCTGCCGCTCAAGGGCGACCCTGAAATCAGCCGCGTGCATGCCATCATCAACACGGATGAGAGCGGCACATACTGGCTCACCTCAAAGGGACGCAACGCGACGCAGGTTTCAGGCAAAGAGATTCCCAGGGAGGAACGCACGCAGGTTTTGCCGGACGAAAAAATTCAAATCTGTAGCTACGTCCTGCGCATTCAACCCAAGTAGGGGATTGCCCATTTAGTTAAAAGTCAAAAGGGGTCGGAAGAAGATTTCTCCCGACCCCTTTTGACTACTTTTGTTGATTCGTCCTTCAGGCGTTACCGGCGCTCACCAGCACGCCGGATTCGAGGTCCGCGATGAGCGTCTCAAGCAGCGGCATGATGCTCGCAGGCTCTATGTAATCCTTGCCGAGCATCTTGATGATGGCGCGCTTTTTCGTCTCGCCGTTAATCTCTTTGAGCAGCGCGCGGCAGAGAGCCTTGACTACTTCCGGCTCAAACTGCTTGCCGGTGTTTCGTCGAAAATCCGCGACGACATCCTCCATTGTGCGACGGCGTTTGTATGGGCGGTCGGTCGTCATCGCGTCGAAAGAGTCTGCGAGCGTGACTATCTTGGCCCCCATCGGAATCTGGTCTCCTGTGAGGCCGTCCGGGTAGCCGTGCCCGTCTATACGCTCGTGATGATGACGGGCCATCAGGGGAATGTCAGCGTATGGATGACGAATGGGCGAGAGGATTTCAAACCCGGCAGCCGGATGACGATTCAGCTCGCTCGATTGTTTGGCGTCAATCCTGTAGGGCGCGTTGATGATGTCGCGCTCGACGATGAGCTTGCCGATGTCGTGCAGATAGCCCGCAATCGCGATGCCCTCAACCTCTTCATCGCCCCATCCCATCTCGCGCGCGATAATCTCGCTGTATTTGCCGACGCGCTCGGAATGGCCCTGCGTGTATTTGTCCTTGATGTCTATGGCTGCAGCAAAGGCGCGCACGGTGTCCTTGTAAATGGCTCGCAGGCCCTCATAGAGCCTGCGATTCTCGCGCGCCTGTCGCTCTAATTCTTCGAGCAGGCGATGCGCGTGAATGCCCACTCCGATGTGACGACCCATCGCGCAGATGACTTCGCGGTCGTCCGCGCTAAACTCTTCGCCGCTCGCCTTGCCTCCGAGAATGATGAGACCGATTAACTCTTCGCGCACGACGAGCGGGACGAGCAGCTCCGCACGCATCAACTCAAGCTCGGCCTTGCGCCGCGAGACGAAACGCTTAAAAGAGAGCCTCTCGTCATCCATCGAAACGGCGCAGAGACCCAGGCTCAGCAAATCTTCAACATCATCGTCGTCGAGCGCGAGCCGTGTCTGCTCTTCCTCTTTGAGTCCGCGCGCGGCGGCGACCTTTAAGGATTGTGTCTCGGGGTCAAGCTCAAGGATGGCTCCGCGCCTGATAGCGAGCGAGCCTTGCAGCAAGGAGAGCGCGTTGCTGACCATCTCGGGGAAGTTGCTGGCGCTGGAAATCTCCTGGCCCAAATCCGCCAGCGCAGCAAAAGTGTGTAGGAGCATCTGCAATTCCGGCATGCTCTTCCCTCTCTAATGCCCTGCGGCTTTCTCTACGCCGGCAAACTCCGAAAGCGTCGCCAGCGCCTCCTGCTCGCTTTGAGCCAGCGCGACGTGGCGCGTCAGACCGAGCATCTCGAAAAGCTGTACGGTCTGATGATTGACATCCGAGAAAACAAGCTGCGCGCCCACTCTTTCAGCCGCGTCAATGACGCCCAAAAGAATAGAGACACCGATACTGTTAACCAGCGCGGTTTCTCTAAAATTGATGACCAGCGCGCGGCAACCGGCCTCAAGCTGCCTGCGGCACTCGCGCTCGATTCTTTCGCCGCTCAGCTTGTTCAGATAGTCGCCAGCGTAAACGACGGCCATCTCCCCGATGCAACGTGAGCGCACAGGAGCATTGCTCATAGGCTCCGACATTTCAGTAAGTCTCCCCTCTTACCTACTCTGGTGACAGGTAACAAGTGACAGGGGACAGGAGAACTGGGTTTCCCGTCACCTGTCACCCGTCACTTGTTACTTCTCTTCAGATACTTTGTCATGCGCAGCCGTGTGCCGTCGTCAACGCGCTCGAACTCAACCTCGTCCATCAGGCTTTTGATGAGCTTGAGACCCCAGCCGCGACGACCCTTTGAGGCTACCTTTTCGCCGCCGCTGCTGTTGTTTTGATGGACGCCGTTATCGCCGTTCTGCTCTGCGAGACCGGGCGGCACGATGCCGCGACTCGAAACCGTGACCACTAATCTATCACTTTCGAGGCGAAAGCGTTGATAAATTTTTCTCTCAGGGCTAAGGCTGTGCTCGGCGGCGTTGATGCAGGCTTCAATGAGCGCCGTCTTAATCTGGTTGATGGCTTCGGGTTGAAAATCTATCCGCCGCGCGATCTGGTCCACGGTCCCTGCGGCGATGAGCTCCGTATCGTCGCCCATCGGGATGACCAGCTCGAACTCATCGAGCGCGGCAGGCTCGCCCGTCACCTGTGCCGCATCGGGGTTGATGCGCGCCGTCAAAAGCTCCAGCTGCTGGCGGCTTGAGCTGTAAGCCTCGCGCTCCGCGAGCAGTTCGCTGGCTTCAGCCGAAAAGCCTTCGGGCGTGACCAGCCAGAGCCTGTAACGCGTAAAGCCGCAGGCGCGCGCAAGCTGGGCCAGGCGGTCACACCACATCTCCGTCAGCCCGCGTCCGGCTTCGAGCTTTGATTCTATCTCGGCGGCAATCCAGACCACCTCGCTCGCGTCCGTATAGCTGCCAGCGTCGAACCCGTGCGCGATGGCGCAGCGCTCTTCATCGCAGACGGCGTGCATCTGCGGGTAAAAGGCCGCGCAGCTCGCAGCGTGTACGATCTGCGGGAGTCGTACAAGGTCCGTCTCGGCATCGAGTCCGAGCGCGACTTCATCGGCTTCGGCTCCCTTATATGCGCGGCTGAAACGGTCGTAGTGAAGCAGGCTGGCCGGGACGCGTTGCAGATTAAGACGAGAGAGCAGCTCGCGCAGACCGAGCGAAGCTTCACGGCGGTAGTAGCGCGCCATCGTGTGCGGCGCGCGCTTGAGCGTTTCGAGTAAAGTTTCCGCGACGACCAGAGCGCGCGGCTCGGCTGCGACTTCCATACGGTAGCGCGTGCGCAGGTAGTCCAGCCAGACGGGCGAATTTTCGCCGACCTCTATAAAGCTCGCGTTCAGCGTCACAAGCTCATGGACATGAAGGCTGCGCAGCACGCGCTCAAGCTGCTCAGGCTCAAGCGTGAGCCGTTTGCGCCAGGTTTCCAGCGACGCGCGCGAGCCGTCTGCGCTGGCCGTTTCGTATAGCAGCCGAATCAAAGCGCGGCGCACAAGAGGTTGCCGCGTAGTCTCTTCCAGCAGCGCTGCGAAATGGCGATTGATACGCCCGCCCAGCAGGTCGTCAACATAAAGCCGCTGGCAGTTGATAAAACTCGTCAGCGGGATGTTTTTTTCGCGCGCGGCGCGGATGAGCGAGGTGATAAGGAAGGGGCTGCCGTTGAACTGTTGGACCAGAAGGTCGCGCGCCTGCTCTTCAAGCGGGACTTCGGAGCGGCGGGCGACATGCTCTGCAAGCTGGCGCGCGTCCGTCTCGCTCAATCTTTCGAGCCGGATGAGAGTCAGATCATTAAAGCTGCCGCAGACAGTGTGGACCAGATCTAGTATCTGTCGGCGCAGGCCCGCGAGCACAAATGTCAGGTTCGAGCGCATGAGCGACTGGACAAACTCTTCCCCGATAGAAACCTCGCCGCCAATCTGCTCCACCATCTGCACACCATCCACCATCAGAAAGGCGTGCGCGCCTCCCGCAGCGGCCCTCTGAGGCGCGCTCAAGCAGATGCGCACATAAGCTCTCTCGTCACCGCTCGTGCGCGCGCGCTCGCTCGCTTCTATAAGCCGCTCCATCCACTCGTAATCGCCTGGGCTGGCAAGCTCAAGGAGGTCGCCGTGCGTCATTTGCGCGGAGATGAGCGAAGGGTCATCGCGACGAAAGGCGACAAGTTGTTGGAGAAAAGTTTGAAGAAACTGGCGGGCGACGGTGCTCGCTGTTTTGTCGTGGCGCGTGAGCGGGAAATAGATGGGGACGACATCCGCGCGTTGTTTGAAGAGACGGTCATAAGCCTGACGCAAAAGCTCAGAGACGCCCGCCGGCGGCGCGAGCAGCAGGAGCAGACCCTTGCCCGCGTCGCGGCGCGCAGCATGGCCGACGATCTGCTCAAGCTCACCGGCGCGACCGACGAACTCCGCAGGCGCGACGCGTCCTAAGATGCGCCGCTCGCCCTCTTGATGTTCATTTGGCTTTCTTGGAGGCATCGCGGCTCAACAGGCTCTCCTGCGCACTCTCTTCAAGTTTGGCAGGAGGTTCGACTAATTGATCGGATGGTGTCTCGGCGTGGATGTGTACGCGATTCTTGCCTTCTCTCTTGGCAAGATAAAGTGCGCGGTCTGCGGCCCCGACGATTCTTTCGGGCGTGTCGAGCGCCTGCGAAAAAGTCGAGACGCCGATACTGACGGTGACGGAACCGTGCGGCTGCGTCTTGCCGTGCGGAAAACGCGTGCGCTCTATGCGCTTGCGTATGCGCTCGGCGATTAAGGCGGCCTCTTCGACCGAGGTTTGCGGAAGAAGGATGGAAAACTCTTCGCCGCCGTAGCGGGAAGCGATGTCGGCTGAGCGCAGGACAGACTTCAAACACTGCGCCGTCATCTCCAACGCGCGGTCTCCGGCCTGGTGGCCGTTGATGTCGTTGTAATGCTTGAAGTCGTCAATGTCTATCATCATAAAGCCCATCTCGAACTGCTGTCGCTGCGAGCGGTTGACTTCCTCCTGAAGACGCTGCTCAAGATAGCGACGATTGAGCAGGCCCGTCAGCGGGTCTGTGATAGACATCAACTCAAACTGTTCGGCCTTTTCGCGCCACTCTGCGCGGTCGAGCGCCATCGCCAGTTGCGGCGCGATAACTTCGAGCAGGCTCAGGTCAATCTCATCGAACGCGCCGCCTCCCATCTTGTCCGTCACATTAAGGACGCCGACTTTACGTCCGCCGATCAGAATCGGATAGCTGATAAATGATTTCGTCTTATAGCGTCGCTCAGGGGGCGCGGCCTGCCCGCCCAGCGTCTCTACGTCGCGGACCAGCAGCGGTCTTCCATCGTTGAGGACCGAACCGGCAATCCCTTCGCCCAAACGCATACGCGCCTCGGCTGCGGTCTTGGTGTGCGGGCCGACCGTCGCCTTAATCAACAGCTCGTTGGAGGTTTCATCCAGCAGCAGGATAGAGCCGCGCTCGGAATGCAGCAGCTCTACGGAATGGCGCAGGATTGAGCGATAGGTTTCGGCTGGCTCTATGGCGTTGATGCGTTCGGTAAAGGTTTGTAGAAAATCCGTAAAGCGCGCGCGCTGGTCCAGCTCGCTCCTGAGCCGCAGCACTTCAAACGGGAGCGCGTTGTCGTGGCAGAAGGTCGAGATAGCGCGCCTCTTGGTCTCGCTCAGAGCCTTACCGCCGACCAGGAGCGCGCCCTTGACCTCGTCGCCGACGACCAGAGGGAAAAGCTCAGCGACGATCTTTTGCTCAGCCGCTTCGGCCTTGCCGACGGAAGAGAGCGGCCTGAGACCTTCCGGGCTGTCGCAGAGTGAGAGCGATGTGCCGCCCCTCGCGGTCAGAAGCAGCCTGGAATCCTTTGGTCCAAGCTCAAGATGGACAGGAGTGCGGCTAAACTGGCCGGACGTGTAGATGGTCTTCGTCGTAATCTTATCGCGCAGGAAAAGCGCCACGGAAGCCAGCCCATGTTTTTCGGCGAGCACCTTGACCGCCGCCCCGCAGACCTCTATGAACTCCTGGTCCGGCGGCAGATAAACTGTAGGCGCGGCTGGTCCGGCTTCAATCTCTGGCGAGTTCGACTGATGCACTTCAGCTTTCGTCTCATGCTCCTGCGAGGAGTCCGCGACGCGCCTCTGCTCTACGGCGGCCAGAGCTTGACCTTTATCAACCTGCTCGGAGGATTCTTCGACCCCTACGGCTCTCAACCCCTGCTCGTCCTTGACGGCGCTCTGACGATAGACGCCGGTCATCTCTGCCAGTCTTTGAGAGAGATCATCGAGGTCCTGTCTGGAGGCGAAGACGACGTTTCTAAAGAGGTCTGTCGAGAGCAGGTCTTGCAGGTCGCCGATGCGTATGCGCTCGGCCAGCGCGCGATAATCCGAGCTGGTCAGGAAGGCTCGCCCGCCGATGACGGCCAGTTGGCGGCCTTCGTTTAACCTGACAGGCATCGTCATGCAATGGAGTCCGGCGTGGCAGCGATAATGGACCGGAGCGCCTGCTTCCAAAGCACGCTCATAGGCGCGCCCGCAGTATGGCTCACAGAGGGCGGCGTGCAGTTCCGAAGATTGAAAAGCCTGGCAGATAGAATTGTTGTTGGAGACGGCGAGCGCGGGCGGCTGATGACCCTCTATGAGCAGGATGGACAGTCCGGTGGCCGCCGCAAGCGATTGCTGTGCTTCGAGCCAGCCGGGAGGGTGGGCCTGCGTCTCTCGCTCTACGGATGTGTCGCGCTCAGGCGCGGCCATCTTGTCCATTATCTGAAGAGTCACTTATGTTGAGTTCCGACACGCGGCTGGAGGGCAACGGGTCCGCTTGATGAGTTGACGATGCTGGCCGCACGAAAAGCATCGCTGGGCATCGTGGTCAGGGATGTTGGACGGCCACATCCCCTCACACGATAGTATAAGTGCCCGAAGGTCTAACAGACAAGCGTTTTCTGCTGAAAATGCAGGGAGTCCGGGACACTTTGACACGAGAATCAGCGTACCCTTTATTAAATTCCTAATAAGAGCCGAATTTCAAACCTGAATCACGCGCTCGGCATCCTTGAGGCCGGGGGCATCGCCGGGGGCAACTTCTTCGATATGTGGCTGTTGCGGGCTGATACGGATGCAGGCCGCAAAGTGGTTGGGCTTAATCTCGGCCAGCGGAGGGACGACCTCCTTGCAGGCTTCTATGGCCCAGGGGCAGCGCGTGTGAAAACGGCAGCCCGACGGAGGATTAATCGGCGAAGGCACGTCGCCTTCGAGCACCATCCGCTGGCGCGTCGCCTCCACCTTCGGGTCGGGGACGGGAACGGCGGAGATGAGCGCCTTGGTATAAGGCATTAAAGGCTCGTGGTAGATGGTCGCGGCGCTGGCTATCTCGACCAGTTTACCCAGGTACATGACGGCGACGCGGTCCGAGACATGGCGTATGGCGCGCAGGTCGTGCGAGATAAAGAGGTAGGTCAGATTCTTCTCGCGCTGAAGACGCTCCAGCAGGTTCATAATCTGCGCCTGTATGGAGACATCGAGCGCCGAGATAGGCTCGTCCGCGACGATGAAATCGGGGTCGACGGCGAGCGCGCGCGCGATGCCTATGCGTTGTCTTTGACCGCCCGAAAACTCGTGCGGGTAACGCTTGATAAAGCGCGGGCTGAGACCGACCGTCTGCATCAACTCCTGAACACGACGTTCCGCATCGCGCCCGCGCGCGAGCCTGAAGGTATCAAGCGGCTCCGCGATAATCTGCCCGATGGTCATACGCGGGTTGAGGCTCGCATAAGGGTCTTGAAAGATTATCTGTAGGTGGCGGCGCTCGTCTCGCATCGCGCTTTTTGAGAGATGCGCGAGGTCGTTGCCGTGAAAGAGCACCTGCCCGCCCGTAGGCTCTGTCAGACGCAGAACGGCGCGTCCGAGCGTGGTCTTGCCGCAACCGGATTCACCGACCAGCCCCAGCGTCTCGCCCGGATAAATATCAATCGTCACGCCGTCAACAGCCTTGACGACGCGCTTGACGGCGCTGCCGCCAACCATCTTGTCCCAGATCGTTCCGCCGCCCAGATTGAAATGGACCTTCAGATCGCGTATGGCGATGAGAGGGTCGCTCTCTTGCCCGCGCTCGATGGGCGGAGGCATCGTTCCCGCAGAGTCTTTGAAAGTTTGGGCGCTCATCTGTTCTCCTCCGCCGTCGCTTGAGATTGAGGGGCGCTTCTTTGTGCAAGCTCGTCGCGCTCCCGGCAGGATTTGGCGTAGACCTCTTCGGCGAAGTGGCAGAGCGAGTGATGGTCGCGCGTCAGAGCGACAAAGGGCGGAAACTCTCTATGGCAAATCTCTTCGGCGCGATAACAGCGCGGGGCAAAAGGGCAGCCCGGCGGAAGATGCGCGACATCGGGCGGCAGTCCCGGTATCTGGTAAAGCTCGCCCTGTTCGGAAGTCGGGTCCGGCACGGAGCGCAGCAGGCCGACGGTGTACGGATTGCCCGGACAGGAAAACAGCTCGTCCGTCCGCGCCTGCTCGAAGACTTTCCCCGCGTACATCACGAGGATGTGGTCCGTCATCCCGGCGACCACGCCCAGGTCATGCGTAATCAGGATGACGCTCGTCCCCGTCTCCTGTTTGAGCTTTTTGATGAGTTCGAGAATCTGCGCTTGAATCGTCACATCGAGCGCTGTCGTCGGCTCGTCCGCAATCAATAGCTCAGGCTCGCAGGAGAGCGCCATCGCAATCATCACGCGCTGTCGCATCCCGCCTGAAAACTCGTGCGGATAACTGTCTACACGCGCACGCGCATCCGAGATGCCAACGCGTTCGAGCATCTCTATCGCGTGCTCGTAAGCCTGCTCTTTGGAATGGCCCACGTGAAGCTGCGTAATCTCCATGAGCTGCCGCGAGATGCGCATGAAGGGATTGAGCGAGGTCATCGGGTCTTGAAAGATCATCGCGATACGCTTGCCGCGAATCCTGCGCACTTCATCATCGGGCAAGGCGAGGATGTCTTTGCCGTTGAAGAGAACTTCGCCCGAAGCGATTCTTCCAGGCGGGCTGGGAATCAACCTGATGATTGACAGATTCGTCACAGACTTGCCCGAACCCGACTCGCCGACGATGCCCAGAGTCTCGCCGCGCTTGAGCTCAAACGTGATCCCGTCAACGGCCTTGACGGTCCCGTCCTCCGTCTCGAAGTAGGTCCGCAGGTCTCTGACTTCCAGAAGATTTCCGTTGCTGCTCATCAATGTCCCTTAATTTTAGATTAATGCCTAAAATTTTCTCGCCTGCGGGTCGAGCGCGTCGCGCAGGCCGTCGCCTAAAAAGTTGAGGGAGAAAAGCGCGAGCGCCATCGTCACGCCGGGGAAGATTAGTTGCCAGGGATAGATGGCTAGATTCCTGATGCCTTCGGAAGCAAGACTCCCCCATGAAGCCAGCGGGGCGCGCACGCCGAGGCCCAGAAAGGAGAGGAAAGCTTCCTGTAACATCACAGAAGGAATCGTCAGCGTCGCATAGACGATGACCGGGCCGAGCGTGTTCGGGACAAGATGCCTAAAGATAATCTTGGGCGTCGAGACGCCCGTCGCCCTCGCCGCCAGCACGAACTCCTGGTTCTTGAGCGAGATAATCTGCCCGCGCACGATACGCGCCATCGTCAGCCATGAGACGGCGCCGAGCGCTATAAACAGAAGCACCAGTTGGCCCAGCGGCGAGCGCCCGCCAAAGAAGGCCAGCAGCACGATAACGATCATCATGTAAGGCAGCGCGTAGAGGACATCCACGATACGCATCATGAGATTGTCCATGCGCCCGCCCAGGTAGCCCGAGACCGCGCCGTATGTGACGCCGATGATGAGAGATACGGTCGTCGAGATGATGCCGACCATCAAAGAGATACGCCCGCCAATCAGGACGCGCGCCATGAGGTCGCGTCCCTGCTCGTCGGTTCCCATCGGATGCGTCCACGAAAACGAGCCGTCGGCAGAGGTAAACGGCGGGAAAGACTTTTGCAACTGAGCCTCATCGGGAATGGTCGAATAGGTATAACCCGTCAGCCACTTGATGATGTATGGACCAATCAGCGAGGCCAGCAGGATAAGGCAGATGACTATCAACCCGAAGACCGCCAGCTTATTTCTCAAGAGCCTTTTCCAGGCATCCCTCCACAGCGAAGTGCCCTTGACCACTTCTCCGCGCTCGGCTGTGCGCACGTCTCCTTCGCCGACGGCCAATTCTGTCGTCGGGTGTATGATGTCGCCCTGTCGAGAGCGCATCGGCGCAGAGGGCGGCGTGCCCAGAATGTCCAGCGCAGGCTCTTCCCTGTTCTGGTCCGTTGTTGTCGGCGTCGAGCGTTCATCCTTCATAGCTTTAGTACCGTATGCGCGGGTCAATAAAAGC
>DASWMI010000027.1:0-12020 GCA_036399835.1 Pyrinomonadaceae bacterium
CGACGGGGAAAGGCGGCGTGTGCCATGTTCCCATGTGATAGGCGTAGGGGAAACGCCCGTCAACGAGGAAAGCCGCGACCCTCTCAAGCTCCGGCGCGTGGTCCGCAGAGGGCGGCGCGACCGCAATCACACTCTGCGACGAAGCGAGCGGCGAGAAGACCTGCATCGTCCGCCTGTGCCGCGCCATGAAATCGAAATAGAAGGGCCTGCGCTCGGCGGTCGTCCCTGTCAGACAGGGTTTCCCTTCACCGAAATCCACATCAACCGAACCCCTGCTGTCAATCAACACCCCGAAAGGCGCGAACGCCTCCCGCGTCAGCGCGTGCACCTTGAGACGAACTACTTTCATAAGTCTGGAGTTCGGAGTCTGAAGTCAAGAGTCAAAGGCCAAGAGCTTTTCTCTTCAGACTCCTAGACTCTCGGACTCTCAGACTCCAGACTTTATCTATCTATCTCTCCGAGCACGATGTCGAGCGTGCCGATGATGGCGACCACGTCCGCGACCAGATGGCCGACGCACATCTGGCGCAGCGCCTGCAAGTTAATAAAGCAGGGCGGACGCACGCGCACGCGCCAGGGCTGCGCCGTCCCGTCCGAAACCAGATAGCAGCCAAGCTCGCCCTTGGGGCTTTCGATTGAGTGATAATAATCGCCGACGGGAGGCTTGATAATCTTCGGTATCTTCGCGTTGACGGGACCGTCCGGCAGTTTCTCAAGCGCCTGTTGGACTATCCGGCGCGACTGCCGCATCTCTTCCAGACGCACCAGGTAGCGGTCATAGGTATCGCCGTTTTCACCGACCGGAATATCGAAATCAATCTCAGCGTAGGCAGCATAGGGCCTTGACTTGCGTATATCCCAGGCGATGCCGGAGCCGCGCAAAGAAGGCCCGGATAGCCCTATCGCAATCGCGTCTTCAGCCGAGATGACGCCGATGCCGACCGTGCGCCCGAGCCAGATACGATTCTCCGAAAGCATGGTCTCGTATTCGTCCAGATGTTTCGGGAAGTTATCAACAAAGCGGCGCACGTCCGCGCTAAAATCGTCGTAAGCATCATTGGGCATCCCGCCTATGCGCCAGGCGTGACAGGTCAGACGCGCGCCGAACTGTCGCTCGAAAATTTTCAGAATCTCTTCGCGCTCGCGTAAGGCCCAGAGCAGGACCGTGACCGCGCCGATGTCCAGGGCGTGAGTGGCGAGCCAGAGCAGATGAGAGGCGATGCGATTAAGCTCCGTCAGGATAGTGCGTATGTAATGAGCGCGCGGCGGAATCTCCAGCCCCATCATCTGCTCGACCGTTTCGACCCAGACCAATCCGTTCGAGACGGCGGCAATATAGTCTAGCCGGTCCCAGTAAGGCGCGATCATCGGATACTGGCGATTCTCTGCGATCTTCTCCATCCCTCGATGCAGGTATCCGATGTCGCAATCGAGATCAATCACGGTCTCGCCGTCAAGCCGCAGGATGACGCGCAGCACACCATGCGTACTCGGATGCTGCGGCCCCATGTTAAGCACCATCTCGGGGCTATCCAGCAGCGTCTCTCTGGTTGTCGCTATCTCTACCTGATGCATAACTTCTCAAGGACAAGGGATGAACTGAAAAAGCATTTATCCGGTCCTGGACATCGCTTAGCCTTCATCCCTTTTGTAGCAGCCCGTCACGCTATATTGTTCCAGGACCAATCCAATCTCTGTGGCTTCTCCGGCGCGCTTGCGAGCCAGCAGACCATGAATGATGGCCTGCGCGGAGCTGGCCTTGTTCCAGACGTTGCGCGGAGACATCGTTTCGGTTAAGACGAAGCCAGCCGCCTCTGCGGCCTCTCGCGTCTCGAAGACCTTCGCATCATAACGCTGTGCAATCTCTTTCGGAGTCATTCGTATCTGCGATTTTGGATTTTCGAGCTGAAGCAGCCGGCTACTTGTCAATCGCAAATTCCTTCAATCGAAAATCGAGAACCAAAAATTCACTTGTCTTTCGGCATCACTTCTTTACCCGCGCGGAAAAGCTCTCGGACGCGGCGTTCTTCCGGCACGGAGAGAATCTCCAGTCCGTAGGCGCGGCGCTGCTCAAGCTGTTCCTTTTGGACCTCCGTAAATTCCGGCAGGTGTTTGGTGGTCCAGTTATTCTCCATAAACTCCAGCGGATAATCTTTTCTGAGCGGGTGGCCTTCCCAGTCGGGCGGGAGCAGCAGGCGGCGCAGGTCCGGGTGGCCCTTGAAGTATATGCCGAAGAGGTCGAACACTTCGCGCTCCATCCAGTTGGCTGCGGGCCAGACGCCCGTCACGCTCTCGACAGGCTCTTCGTCCGCGACCGCCACCTTCAAACGCACGCGCACATTCGCCTTGATCGAGTAGAGATTGTAGACCAACTCGAAGGGCGACTCGAAGCGCTCTGGATAATGGACGCAGGTCAAGTCGGAAAGATAGTCGAAGGGCGTTTCGGCGTCGCGCTTGAGAGCGTCGCAGACTTCAGTGATGCGTGTGCGCTCGACGTGTATGGAAAGCTGGCCCAGAAATTCAGACGCCTCTTGCACCACGCCGTCAAACCGCTCGCGCAGCTTCTGGACCAGCGGATGATTGGCAGCATCCGTCGGCTTCGGCCCTTCATCCTTTTTTTTGACGGGAGCTTTCGGCGCACCCGAGGCGGGAGTCTGCGCAGCGGACGGTGTTGCGGGTGAAAGCTTGTCGCCAGCGGCCTGCTTGGCGGCAGCCGCACGCGCCTTGGCTTCGGCAATCTTCGCAGCCTTTTCGGCATCAGCCTGCGAAGGATTGCTGGCCGGGTCGCCCACGTTTGGCGACGCCCCGCCCGGAGGCTGCGCATCGGTCGCGGCTGCAACCTGTTCGGTTCGCGTTTCGCCGGATGAAGCGGGGACGGTCGTACCGCTCCTGGAGCTGCCCGAAGGGGCTTTGCCCGTCAGCGCGGCCTGGCTTTCGGGGGTGGGCGGCGTGCCGGATGCGTTGTCGGGCAGCGGGAGGCTTCCGGCATCCGTGGATTCATAACCGGGGCTGGGGCTTTTGTCGTCAGTGCGCGGTGTGGCTTCGACGCCTGTGCGACCCGATTGGTCCAGCGCGTCGGTGTCTGTCTGGGCAGGGGTTTCGGCTCTTTTATCTTCGTCTACCATCTCGTTGTTAAACTACACCCTGACTGGAATCGCGCTCGCGGTTTATTGGCGGACCGGAGCGCACGAAGACTCGCGCTCATACTGTAAAGGTAGTGCACAACAAGGACGGACAGCCTGTTTGTAGCACGCGCTTTGCGCCATTGTCAACAAGCTTTGCGTTTGAGGTCGAGACCGCATCTGAAGCCGATTTTTCAACCTCAAGAGATGAACGCGGACTGCTTTCCGCGCATCTAATTTTAGTGTTTGAGCGCGCCCGCCGAAGAGTTTTGGACCGCGGCTTTCGCTGCGCTGCGGAGCTTGACGCTGGTCGCCCCTTAACCGTATCATTGGTTGTTTCGGTTAAGTCACAAATCGTCGTCTATCGAGAAGAGGAAGCAAAAGGAATCATGAAGCAAGGAATTCATCCGGAATATCACGAGATTAATGTTCACTGCGCCTGCGGCAACGAGTTCAAGACGCGTTCGACGCGCAAAACGGACCTCATGGTCGAAATCTGCTCTGAGTGCCACCCGTTCTTCACCGGCAAGCAGAAGCTGGTGGACACGGCGGGCCGCGTTGACCGTTTCAACCGTCGCTATGGCAAACAGCAGCCCGCAGAGGCTCAGGCCGAGACGACTGCCGCCAAGTAAGCTTCTTGAGGTTGAGCCAAGAGATGCGCGCTTTAAGGGTCTTGACCCGACAGCATTAGCCCTGATAAGTAAACAACGCCGACGCTTTATAGCTTCGTCTGGCCGCCGCCCGCTGTCTCATCTTGCCGAAGATGCGCGCGCTCTGGTCCAGTCAGGAAGCAGAAAAAGGGTCGGCGTTACTGTTTGAAATTCGGTTTACCAAAGCAGAGGGATTTTATCGTGAGCACTCCTGAAAGAGATTTAATCGTCGGCGGGCAGGCGGTCATCGAAGGCGTCATGATGCGCACGCCGAACGCTTATGCCATCGCCGTGCGCAAAGCCGACGGGACGATTGTCAATACGGCTGCGAGCCTGCCCAAGTGGAGCGACAGGTATCCGATTTTGAAGCTGCCCGTGCTGCGCGGCGGAGCTGTGCTGGTCCAGTCAATGGGCCTCGGCATCAAGGCGCTCAACTATTCCGCCAACGAAGCTTTCGCCGACGCGCAGGAAGCCGAAGCCGCCGAGATGGAAGTCGCGCTCACGCCCGCCGTCATCGAAGGCGAAGGAGACTTTGCGGGCATCACGGGCGCTGTCCCGGGACTGATTCCGATTCCGACGCAAAAGCGCGCCAAGGACGAGATGAAAAGCGGCACGACAGCCGCCGCCACAGGCTCTATCTTTATCGCCCTGCTCTTTAATGTCCTGCTCTTCATCGTCGCGCCTCTACTGCTGACAAACGCGCTCTTTATCGCGGCGGGCTGGGCCAGCGTGCCTGCGCCAGTTGAAACGACACAGGCGCGGCCAGCTCAAACCGCTGTGCCTGCGTCCGGCGCTCCCGAGAGCAGCGCGCAGCCCGAGAGCCAGCCCTGGTATACGCGCGCTTACAGGGGCGTTCGCACATATCTGCATCCTGTGCGTCCGTCCGTGCTCTTTAACCTGATTGACGGCATGATTCGCATGGCCTTCTTCCTCATCATGATCTTCAGCTTCTCGCTCTTAAAAGACATCCGCCGCGTCTTCGAGTATCACGGCGCGGAGCACAAGACCGTCTTTACATGGGAAGCGGGCCTGCCGCTGACTGTTGAGAACGCGCGCAGACAGCCGCGCCAGCATCCGCGCTGCGGGACAAGCTTTCTGATGGTCGTGATGCTCGTCTCAATCGTGCTCTTCTCGATTATCAAGTTCGACTCGCTCATCTACAACATGCTCGTCCGCATCGCCTTGCTCCCGCTCGTCGCCGGTCTCTCTTATGAGATCATACGTCTTTCCGCGAAGAAAGAGGGCGGCATAGTCTTTAAGATGATTACGCTGCCCGGCGTCTGGCTACAGAACATCACGACCAAAGAGCCTGATGACCAGCAGCTCGAAGTCGCTATCGAAGCGCTCAAAGAATCGCTCAAGCTTGAGCCGCAATCCGTGGAGGTGCAGGCCGCGCCGCTCGCATAATTTTTATGTTGGAAAAACTAGAACAGATCGAAGCGCGCTATGAGGCATTGACCGCAGAGCTTTCTGCGCCGGAGATAATGTCGGACCAGCAGGCTTATGCGAAGGCCGCCAAGCAGCATCGCAGCCTGGGCGAGATAGTCGGGAAATATCGCTCCATGAAGGCCGTGCGGGAAGAGCTGGCGGGAGCGCGTGAGCTGCTCGAATCCGCCGACGATGAAGAGATGCGCGAGTTGGCCCGCGCAGAGATAGAGACACTGGAAGCGCGTCTTCAGCAGGGTGAGGAAGACCTTAGAATCCTGCTTCTGCCCAAAGACCCTAACGACGAAAAGAACGTTATCCTTGAGATTCGTGCAGGGACGGGCGGCGACGAAGCGACGCTCTTTGCAGCCGAGATGCTGCGCATGTATGCGCGCTATGCCGAGCGGCAAAAGTGGCGTATGGAAATCCTGGATGCTTCCGAATCCGGCATCGGCGGTCTCAAGGAAGCCGTCGCGCTCATCGAAGGCGACAGGGTTTATTCAAAGATGAAGCACGAATCCGGCGTGCATCGCGTCCAGCGCGTGCCGCAGACGGAGGCCAGCGGGCGCATACACACCTCCGCCATCACGGTCGCGGTGCTGCCCGAAGCCGAAGAGGTTGATGTCAAGATTGATGCCAAAGACCTGCGCATAGACACCTTCTGTTCTTCTGGTCCAGGCGGCCAGAGCGTCAACACGACCTATTCAGCCGTGCGCATCACGCACATGCCGACAGGGCTTGTCGTCTCTATGCAGGACGAAAAATCGCAGATTAAGAACCGCGAGAAAGCCATGCGCGTCCTGCGTGCGCGCCTACAGGAATTGGAAGAGCAGAAGCAGCACGAAGCCCTCGCCAGCGAGCGCCGCTCGATGGTCGGCAGCGGCGACCGCTCGGAAAAGATTCGCACCTACAACTTCAAAGAGAATCGCGTCTCGGACCACCGCATAGGTCTCACGCTCCACCAGCTGGACCTCGTCATGGAAGGCGACCTGGACACAATCGTCAACGCGCTCGTCTCACACTTCCAGGCAGAAAAACTGAAAGCCGAAGCCGTCGCTGCTTAAAAGAGTTTCGTGAATTGAAAATCGTCAATCATGCAGAGAGAACATCAACTTCTCTTCATGATTGACGATTGACGCGTTTAAGAACTTGTGAGCAGCGCGGCATGTTTGCCGAACGTGCGAGGCCGGCAAATCCCTTCCCTTTACTTCATCGCCGCCGAGACGACTTCCATCGCTTCATTGTCTGTCGGCGAAACCTGGTCCAGCTCTTCGTCTCCTTCGAGGCGGCGCATACGCCGGACAGTGCCGTCGGATTCAAAGATATAGGCCGAGGGCGATTCCCGCATGATGATGTCCTGCAGGCGCATCAGCCCGTAGAGCAGGGCTTCGGGGCGCGGCGGGCAGCCAGGGATATAGACATCAACAGGGATGGTCCGGTCCACGCCCTGCATCGTCGAATAAGAGTCGAAGGGGCCGCCCGTCGAAGCGCAAGCGCCCATCGCGATGGTCCATTTCGGCTCGGGCATCTGGTCGTAAACGCGCCGCACCACCGGACCCATCTTGAGCGTCACGGTGCCCGCCACGATAATCAGGTCACTCTGCCGTGGGCTTGGACGAAAGACGCCAGCGCCGAAGCGGTCTATGTCAAAGCGGCTCGCGCCGCACGCGATCATCTCGATGGCGCAGCAGGCTAGACCGAAGGTCATAGGCCAGAGCGCAGACTTGCGTGCCCAGTTGACCACGGGCGCGCCCATCTCCACGGCACGCGCGCCGACATGCTTGCGCACGGCGTTGACCATCGAATCCACGGTCGTCAGGACAAATCCTTCTTGATGTTCAGCCATAAGCGGTTTTCAGTTTTCGGTTTTCAGTTTTCAGTTCTTAGAATCAGCCGTTAGCTGAAAACTCAAAACTATCTCAAGCCCATTCGAGCGCGCCTTTGCGCCAGGCGTAGTAGTAGCCGACGATGAGTATGCCTATGAAGACGAACATTTCCAGCAGCGCAAACTTGGTGAAAGAGAAATCGTCGCCCATAAAGATGATAGCCCAGGGAAGCAGGAAGATGGTTTCGACATCGAAGATCAGAAAGAGCATGGCGACGATGTAGTAGCGGACGGTAAAGCGGTCGTGCGCTTCTGTGGTCGGGTCAATGCCGCACTCGTAGGGCCGCATCTTGGACTTCTGATATTTGTAAGGCCGCAGGAAACGACCGAGGATAATCGGCATCACCGGAAAGACGACCGCGAAGACAAAGAAGATCATCACGGGCCAGTAAGCCGTAATCGGCCCGCCAACGCGGGTCATGGTTTCAGCATTTGCCTGCCAGAAAACTGCGCTCAGCATCTTGGTCTCTCTCGAATTAAGCGTTCAAGTAGTG
Organism: Pyrinomonadaceae bacterium; assembly: GCA_036399835.1. Lineage (GTDB taxonomy): Bacteria > Acidobacteriota > Blastocatellia > Pyrinomonadales > Pyrinomonadaceae > DASYML01. Next base: position 7,577 of record DASWMI010000027.1, read on the forward strand.
CGCCCAAGGAAACAGCGCGCTTTGATGTGGTCTGAAAAAAAAATATTATGCGCCGCGCGCCGGGTTGTCAAACCTTTCTTTGGCGGGCCGCAGGTTTCAAGCCTGCGTGTGCGGCTCGCCCGCCAAGAGCGCGAGGGCGTGCGGCAAGACATCTTTGATGACGGCGAAGCTCTGGCGAACACCTGCGGGCGAGCCTGGCAGGTTGATGATGAGAGCGCCTGAGCTTATCCCGCAAACGCCGCGTGAGAGCATCGCCAGCGGCGTCTCTGTGAGCGTCTCCAGACGCATCGCTTCGGAGAGGCCGGGCGCTTCCCTTTCGATGACGGCGCGCGTCGCCTCGGGCGTGTTATCTCTCGGCGCGAACCCTGTCCCGCCGGTCGTCAGAATCAGATTGACATCAGGACGGCGTGCGTAAGCGCGCAATTTTTTGACGAGAGGCTCTGCGTCGTCCGAGAGAATTTCGGTCGCCAGAATTTTTGCGTCCATCTCTTTCAATAACTCAACCAGGAGCGGACCGGATGTGTCCTCCTGCTCGCCGCGCGCGCAGCGGTCGCTGACGGTGATGACTACGGCGTATATCTTGAAAGCCACTTCTCCTCCCGCGCGAGCCTGTCATTAAGTCAAGATTCTTTCCCTTCATCCTAACAACGCTGAAGGGCAAAAGGAAACCGCCGCGCGCTTCGGAGAAGCACGCGGCGGTCTCACTTCTGTTTATCTCTACAGTAACCCTGACGGGCCACCCTTTCACTAAAAGCGAGAATGCACAACAGACGCGTCTTTAAGGCTTGTGGTTGGCATTCTTATTGTCACCGTGGTTGCTGTTAGTGCTAGAGACGCCAGCGGTGTTCTTGTTGCCGTTATCATTGGTCAAGACACCTGTGTTCGATGAAACAGTGTTGCCGTTGGTATTGGCCGGCATGTTCTTGGAATCAACCACGCCGTCTCTGGCCGGGCTGCCGCTCGTGGTCGCGCCGTTAGTGTTCGCGTTGTTAACGTTCGTGCGCGCCGCGTTGTTGTTGTTGGAGTTGCTATTCGCATTATCTCCGGCGCAACCTGCCAGGATAGCCGTGATCGAAAGCGCCAACAAAAGAGCTATAGTTCGCCGCATTCATTCCTCCCGTAGTGGTCCACTTGGTTTGAGCCTCCGGTTCAAAGCAACCTGGGTTGAACCCGCGAGTGCATTTTAGCGATACACATGCTCGCCCCGGTTGTTCCGCCAGTCCTCTTCAAAATAGCTGGCATCGTCATCCGAACGAGCATTAACGCCCATCAGGATGCCGCCCTCTTTGACGCCCTTCTCATATTCTCTGGCCCTCTCTTCGGGAATCCCTGAGCCGACCAGCCCGCCGATCAGGCCTCCGGTCAAGCCACCGGTGCCCGCGCCCGCCAGTCCAGCCGCGAGGGGTCCGGCGATAAGCAGGCCGAGACCCGGAAGCGCAAGTGTAGTTCCGATGGCTGCGATGGCCGCCAGCGTTCCGCCGACGCCTGCGCCGATGGCCGCGCCCTTGCCCGCGCCCTCCCAGGCTTTGGTCCCGAGGTCGCCCGTATCCTTGTCACTATCCTTATCGTCTGCGAAATACTTGTTGCGTGTCTCGTCGGACATCATCAAGCTCACATCATCATTTTTATAGCCGCGACTGTTAAGCGAACTGTAAGCGCGCTCGGCGCTTTCCCTGTCTCTAAAGAGACCAGTCACCATCCGCGAGCGTCCCTCTGAAGTACCTGTTGTGTCTGCCATAATTCATCCTCCATGTTCTAAGTTAAGAATGTTGAGAGCCGTTTAAGCCCTGCCGCGCGCCCGACATGCTTCGGATGTCTCTGCGACCGCGCACGAGCTTTCACCCCTCATGTGTACGCTTTTCATATCCAATTCGAGCGTTTGAAAGGTTAGTTGCAAAAGGCTTGCCACAGCCTTCAAATGGCAGAAATTTCCCGCGCGGAGCTTGAGACATGTTGGTCCGGCGTCGCTCCGTGGAGAGTCTTTGATGATTCCGGTTTGTTGTTTAGAAGCTGTCCGTCGCTCACAGCAGAGCTGCCTTTACTCGACTGAATTGGCTACGGCGTGGAGTTCCTGTAAGGAATAGACCTTGAGCTTGCCGTCGCGCTCGCGTGCGCTGATGGCTTCGACCATCGCCTGCGCGCCCGTCGTCGTCGTCACGCAGGGGACGTTGTACTGCAAGGCCGCGCGGCGTATGGCCTGCTCGTCGAAGTGTGAGGCGCGGCCTAAAGGAGTGTTGATAATCAGGTCGATCTCGCCGCGCTTGATAAAGTCAACGACATTCGGGCGTCCCTCGTTGACCTTAAAGACGGATTCGACATCGAGGCCGACTTCGCGCAGGCGCGAGGCCGTGCCGACCGTCGCGACGATCTTAAAGCCCAGGTTCGAGAGCCTGCGCGCCAGGACGACAGACTGTCCCTTGTCAGCATCGTTGACGCTGATAAAGGCCGTCCCGCTCAAGGGTATTTCCAGCCCGGCTCCCATCATCGCTTTCCCGTAAGCCTCGCCGAAAGTCTCGCCGACGCCCATCACTTCGCCTGTCGAGTGCATCTCCGGTCCAAGCACAGGGTCAACGCCCGGAAACTTGACGAAAGGAAAGACAGGCGACTTGACGTAGAAGCGCTGTCCGACGTTCAAATCTTGAGGCAGGCCAAAACTCTTTAGCTCGCGGCCAGCCATCACGAGCGCGGCGATGCGCGCCAGCGGCACACCCGTCGCCTTCGAGACAAAGGGCACTGTACGCGAGGCGCGCGGGTTGACTTCGAGCACGTAGACGCGATGGTCCTTAATCGCAAACTGTATGTTCATGAGGCCGCTGACGCGGAGCGCGCGTGCGAGCCTGCGCGCGTAATGGCGCATCGTCTCAAGATGCTCGGCATCAATCCGCACGGCTGGCAGGACGCAGGATGAATCGCCCGAATGGATGCCAGCCTCTTCTATATGCTCCTGGATTCCGGCGACGATGCAGGTCTCCCGGTCGGCCAGCGCGTCCACATCAAACTCCGCCGCGCGCTCAAGGAATTTATCGATCAGGACGGGGCGCTCCGGTGTGAAATCAACAGCCGTGCGGACGTATTCATCCAAACTCTCTTCATCGTAAACAATCGCCATCGCTCGCCCGCCAAGCACATAGCTGGGCCGGACCAGCACAGGATAACCAATCCTCGCGGCAATCTCTTTGGCCTCTTCGCCCGTTGTCGCCGTGCCGTTTTCAGGCTGCGGGATGCCGAGCTTGCTCAGCAGCGCGCCGAAACGCTTGCGGTCTTCGGCGAGGTCAATCGAATCTGGAGAAGTGCCTATGATGGGAACTCCGGCCTCGTGCAGCCGCAGCGCCAGATTAAGAGGGGTCTGCCCGCCAAACTGCACGATGACGCCGAAAGGCTTTTCCACGTCCACGATGTTCATCACGTCTTCAAACGTGAGCGGCTCGAAGTAGAGGCGGTCCGAGGTGTCGTAATCGGTCGAGACGGTTTCCGGGTTACAGTTGACCATGATCGTCTCGAATCCAGCCTCGCGCAGAGCGAAAGCGGCATGACAGCAGCAGTAGTCAAACTCTATGCCCTGCCCTATACGATTTGGACCAGAACCGAGAATCATAATCTTGCGTTTATCGGTCGGCGCGGATTCGTCCTCCGTTTCGTAGGTCGAATAGAGATAAGGCGTGAAGGATTCAAACTCCGCGCCGCAGGTGTCAACGCGCTTGAAGATGGGAACGACGCCGAGCCGTTTGCGATAGGCGCGCACTTCATCTTCGGTTCTCCCCGTGAGGTATGCTAGACGACGGTCCGAGAGGGCCGCTTCCTTAAATTCGCGCAGCAGCTCCGGCGAAATATCTTCAAGACGCTGCCCCTCGACCTTGCGCTGGATGAGCATCACGTCCTGAAGCTGTTCGAGGAACCAGGGGTCTATCCGCGAGAGGCGATAGATTTCAGAGATGGGCCAGTTGTGTTGCAGCGCGTAGGTGATGTAAGAGAAGCGCTGCGAGTTTGGACGCGCCAGCTTTCTCTGCAACTCATCGTCGGGCACATCCTTGAGACGCAGCGGGCGGACGGCTTCGAGCGAGCGCAGGCCCTTAAAGAGAGCCTCTTTGAAAGTCCTGCCAATCGCCATCACTTCGCCGACAGACTTCATCTGCGTCCCCAGAACGTCTTCGGCATCGCGGAATTTTTCAAAGTTCCACTTGGGAATCTTCGCCACCACGTAATCAATCGTCGGCTCGAAGCTGGCCGGAGTTTTTTTCGTGATGTCGTTCGGAATCTCGTCAAGCGTGTAGCCGACCGCGAGCTTGGCGGCAATCTTGGCAATCGGAAACCCCGTAGCCTTCGACGCCAGAGCACTTGAGCGTGAGACGCGCGGGTTCATCTCTATAATGCGTATCTCGCCGTTGTCCGGGTTGACCGCAAACTGTATGTTAGAGCCGCCCGTCTCCACCCCGACCTTGCGTAT
>DASWMI010000028.1:0-30777 GCA_036399835.1 Pyrinomonadaceae bacterium
TCTATCTCTTCGCCGCGCAGCCCGAGCGGATAGCCAGTGCCGTCCCATCTCTCATGATGCTGCCCGACGACGCGCGCAGCGCCTTCCAGAAAATCTATCCCGCGCAGAATCTGCTCGCCGTGCCGAGGGTGCTCGCGCATCTTCTCCCACTCTTCTTCGCTCAGCTTGGCGGGCTTGCGCAGGATGGCATCGGGCACGCCGATCTTGCCTATGTCATGAAGGAGCGAACCGAACTCGAGCGCGATGAGCTGGTCCGGTTCAAGCCCATATTCGCGGCCCAGCCTGAGACTGAAAGTAACGACGCGCTCCGAATGGCCGTGCGTTTCCAGGTCGCGCGCTTCGAGCGCAGAAGTCAGCGCCTTGAGCGTCGAGCGGTAGGCATCTTCAAGCGACTTTAAGGCGTGGTCCAATTCTTCCGTCCGCTGCCGGACCAGCTCTTCCAGATGATTCTCATAACGACGCTTGTCCGCGAGCAACTGGTAATGCTCTACGGCACGCCTGACAGCCGTCTCGACCTGCCTCAGATCGAAAGGCTTCATGATGTAGTCAAACGCGCCGAGGCGCAGGGCTTCGACGGCGCTTTCAATCGTCTGAAGACCGCTAATCATGACGACGACCACATCCGGCACGCTTCTTTGCAGACGAGGAATCATTTCCAGCCCGCTCATCCCGCTCATCGTGATGTCGCTCAGGATAAGCTGGAAAGGCTCTGCGCAGACCATCTCTAGCGCCTCTTCAGCCGAAGCCGCCACAGCGCACTCGTAATCCTTGCGCAGCAGGTCCGACAGCACATTCCTAATCTCCGGCTCGTCATCCACAATCAAGAGACGCGGTCTGTCAACATGCATCGGCAACATAGGTCTGGTCCACCTGTGGCATGAAATTGTAGAGGGGCTAAGTAAGGCGTTGGAGGAGAGAGCCTCCACTGTCATTGTCGGAAATTTCAAGAGTCCTGCGACTGTTGGGGTTTCCATTTCTGGACCAGTCGCCCGCCAACCTCATTCTACCTATTTGCCAATCGCGTGGCAAACATTTCCGATAGCCGCCTCCCCATCTTTATCTTCCGGCATCCACCCCGCCCGATTCCACTAACCATACGGTTGACGCGCCGCGCGGCCTGCCTCTATCATGTCACAAGTCATCACCCACAGGCCGGTGTGGCGAAATTGGTATACGCACCAGACTCAAAATCTGGCGGGGTTCACTCCCCATGTCGGTTCGAGTCCGACCTCCGGCATTAGGATTTCCCGAGAAAACAATTAACCTTTTCAAATAGCTAGTGTTGTCCTTCACTTCTCCAAGATGTGTTAACACATTCAATCTGCTAAAAAACTGCCTATGTTTATTAGGCAGAAACATTTAGATTTTACTCCTAAACAAATAAAACCTCAATATTTCTCTTCTTCTTGACGAATAATTTATTTAGCTCTATAAAGGCTCTATGGAATTTCTAACTACAAAACAAGTTGCTGAGAAATTAGGAATTACTCCTAGAAGAGTTCAAGCTTTAGTTACTTCTGGAAGATTACCAGCACAGAAATTTGGTAGGGATTATATGATTAGAGAGAAAGATTTGAAGCTAGTTGAAAATCGCAATGTTGGAAGGCCAAAGAAGGTTAATAAGTGATTCTTTCTTTTAGAAATTGGAGAGTAGTTGTCTTTAAGGGGTTCTAAGGTTTTAGGGTAAAAGAGTATTTTGAACTCTGAAAGTAGATTTTTTATTTTTTCTTTTTAGTGCTAGGAGGTTTTTCAAGTTGCTTTTTATATCTTTCTATTAGACCTATAGTACCAGTGAACTCAAAGACTGTTGCGTAATTGAGAATCCTTTCTCTATAAGCCTTCTTTAATCTGTCCTTTCTTCCAAGTAAATTTATTTGATAATTTAAATATGTATAGACAGAATCTTCTGATACTAATCCGTTCTTTATATAATGGTTAAATCCGTCAAGATGGTTAAAATAAGCATCGAAGCTTTCTCTTATAGCTAAAGCTTTCTTGTCAAACTCTTCATCTAAATTTGTGTCTAACGCATTTATAATCTCTTCGTTTGAAACCGCTTCAATATGATTTCCAGATTTATTATCAGAATATAGGCTTAACTTTGTTCCTTTCTTATGAAGATACAATGAATCCAACATTAATCTAGCATTGGCCGCGTTATCAGAGTTCATAAAATCTTTTACAACTCCAAATAAGAATTCTTCACTTTTCCATTTTTGTCCTTCGTTATATTGATATAAGCCAAGAATTAAAACGCCAAAGGCAGCGAGAGCGGCCAATTTAGATATTAAATCTATTCTGTCAAAAAATCTTTCAATCTCTTGTGATACTTCATATCTATTCTCTGTAATACTTACTATCTGATCCCAAGTGTAAATAGCTTCTGGCTTGTCCTTTGGTTTGATGACTAGATACTTATCTTTTTTATCAACCTCTCCCTCTATTTTATTCCCTTCAACTATTCCAGGCTTCAAAGTAACAATAGCTATCTCATGCGGTTTTAAGCGAGTCCATAATTCTCCGATTACAACGATTAAAACTAATCCAATAAATATTGGTACAAGCATATAGAGAATTGAGCGAATCATACTGTTTTTCCTGAAATTGAGTGAGAAGCAGTTATTTAGCAGAAAATGTGAGAACGCTAAAACGAGAGTAAATTATTCCCACTGGTCTATAAAGTCAATATTTATTAGGTTAAATTATCTGAATGAGGCTATTAGGCTCTTGACGCATTTGACGCATTAGAGGCTCTTTAAGGGAACTTTCCTCTATACTGCTACTATATAGACTTTCCTGAAAACGAGTCAAAATCGGAACAGCAACAGGACCGGGAACATTGCCAATAATCACAATTAAATTCAGCGGCATCAGGTGCGAGGAGAGGGAACAACATGGGGAATATTAACCGCTAAATACGAACGCGAAGAGGACCAGGAGACTTTAAGGCAGGCTATTATTGATTGTTGTTGTTATTGTTGTTGATGTTGTTATTGATGCTGGTGACGCTCATTAAATTGACCATTTCGTCAGGGGTGGGGATAAAGTCATGATAGCTCGTGCGCGTGGATGAGATGGGCGTGACCGATGGAGCAATGACTGCATGAATGGCAGAGGCGCAATCATGTAGACGCATGCGGACGAGCGGTTCTACCATCGAGACGATTTGATGATCCGCAGCGTTGTGCCACTTCAAAATATCCACAACTTTTTGCAGGTCCAGATGAGTCTGGCGTATCTGGACAATCTCGTTTTCGATCTCGTTGATTGACGGGTTGATTTCTCCCTTGAAGGCGCGTGCGAAGTATGTGATGAAATCATCGAAGTAGGTCTTGAGAGGCTTTCTGGTCGAGACGGCGCTTCCATACTGACCGCTGAACGCAAAATTCGACTGCACATACTGCGTGCTCTCTTTTTGCTGAGCCTCGCCGCTGCCCAGCGTGGCTGCCGTCATCATTGATTGATTAGCCCCCTCACGGCGCAGGCTGAGACTCATATAAACGTTTGGCTCAGGCCAGTAGACGCTCTTGTGATGAATCTGTACGAGACCTCTTCTGACCTGCAACTCTTCTATGTTGACGATGGCGATCAGAGACTTGATAAAATCTACGAGCGGGCCTGCCAGCCCGACACCATGCTGCTGAATCACGCCGAGGGCCACCAGTTTCTGAGCCGTCACGCCGTTAATATCCCATTCATAGCCGCCGCTAAAGAGCGCGATTGAACCCTCGCTGACCGCTTGCAGACCCTGTGAAAGCTCGCGTCCCATCTCTCTCGCACTGATGCTCAGAGGATGGCTGGGTTGACCTGTCAGCAGAGGGTCCATGCTGACATCCGCGTCCATGCTTCTGACGACAGGGTTGCCGAATTGGCTCAGCTCCTCATGCACATGCCTGACGCCCGCGTGCAGCGTCAGAATGCTGCGGCATTCGAGGAAGGGGAACGTGTATCCACCGATTTGCGTAGAGGTGGGCGCCCAGGTTAATGGGAAACAGCCTCCGGCAATCCCCTGGCTCTCCATGTATTGCGTGAGGTCCACGCATGGTTTCGTCAACCCGTCGAGGGCGGTCTTCACCCTTTTCCCGTAACTCTTGATGTCGTCATGCTCGGTCCCGATTCTCATGTTGAGGCCGAAGACGAAAGCGACTGGAATTTTAGTATGCAAGCCGGTGGCGACGAGCTGTTCCACCTTCTGTTTGGCAGAAGCGGGATCGGTCTCCAGCAATTCGATGATAATCGGCACGCTCGCAGACTTGAAATTCAGCGGCGCGTCCGACTTGAAGAAATTTCCAAAGGCTATGTGTTTCTCTTCCCCCGCGCCGCCACATTCCGTCACGCGCTGGATGACGCCGGAAGCCCTGCCGCCTGGCGCTCCTCTGTTTGCCATCATCGCCTGGATTGAGTTAGCCATCTTCGCCTGCAAAGCTCCGCGACGCTGCACGGCAAGCAGGCCCATCCGTTCTACTGCCACGGGAGAGCCGGAAGGCTTCTTCAACTGTCCGGCTGGCTGCTGCTGCTGCGCTGAGGGCGCGGGCTTGTGAGCAGGAAGCGTTTGCCCGCGCTGCGTTGTCATCTCGCGCTGGCCCGGGACGGCGGCCAACGTTTGAGCCATCTTCGCCTGCAAAACCTTCTGTGTAGGATTGGGGCGATAGACGGGCGGCGCAGCCGCAGGCTTTCGCGCAGGAGCGGATGCAGCCATCTTGGGCTGAACAATCTTCTTCGGCTCAGGGCGATAGACGGGCGGCGCAGTGGGTCTACGCTGAGTCTGAACGACGTGTCCCTGCTGCTTGCCGCCTGCCATCTTTGGCTGCAAGAGTTTGCGCGCGGGTTGAGGGCTGTAAACCGGAGGCGCGACCGGCGCAGCTTTTGAGTTTTTAGAAGGCTGAGGCGCGGCCAGCAACCTCGCCTGTAAGACTCCCGGCAGAGGCTGAGGACGATAAGCCTGCGGAGCGGCGGGTTGCCTTCGACCCTGTACTGCCCTGGGCTGCACGGGCTTGGAAGCTTGCCGCGCGCCGCGTGCTTGCGTTGTTGCCGCCGCCGCTTGCGGGACTTTCATCTTCGCTTGCACAGACAGAGGCTTGTGCGGCACGGGCCGTACATTCTGCTTCGGTAATGTAGCTTTACCGCGGGGATTCATGGCTTGATGAAAAAGGTCTGAGGATGACTTAGCACAAGTTTGCGAGAATATTTCTCGTCAACAGGCAAGCCGATATGGCAACGCGAATACAATAAGGCCAGGGAGGAACGACTGTCAATAAATTTAAGGCAGAACTCGCCGAGCGCAGCCCTGAAGAGAGAGATGACCGCGCACCTTGCCCGAGTGTTAAGCCTGAGAGCAAAGAATCAACGATGCACGCCTCTCATCTTTTTCGGCGCGGTCGCGCTCTAAACCTTTCGCCTTAGCGCAAATCTCCTGTTAATATTCGTCTTTGCGATTTGCATGAGTTCGAGCGCCGGACCTCTTTTGCAGTTAAAGGATGCGGCTAATTTTTGGAGGCAACGAGATGGCTAAGAGCGGAACGATTACTATTTTCCTGGTGGACCAGGCCGAGCATAATCAGTATTACTGGGGCGAAGGGACGATGTACGTGGTCGGCACATATCTCAGGGAGTATTTCACCAGAATCTGCCAGCATCCCTCGTCTACCATCGCCAATGCAGACTTTTCCTGGTACTCAAGCTGGGGTCGTCTGAAACCTCAAGACATTATCATTCACTTTTTCGATAGACCTGCAAAGGGTCTGATTGAAGGGACGTTTAACCAGTCTGCGCCGCACCCGGGCGGGTCCGGCGGGACATGGAAGTCTCCGGGCGGGATGATCTCGGAGATTTACCTGGAGCCGATGCAGGGCGATAGGGACTACGCGCGGCTGGTCGCCAACATAGCCTTCCACGAGGCCATGCATAATAAGCTCGACGCAGACCCGCAGCATCAGAGCGTCGCAGACATTCACGGTCTGGGCGGGTTGGCGAGCAGGGTCGTGCAAAGAGGCTCGCAGTTGTCGCAGAGCAATATCATTAAGATGGCCCCGGCTTTGAGCAAGGCAGTCCCGCAGTTCTAACAAAGGACCAAAGCGGCTGGCGTCATTCAAGCCTGTTGCATGACAGGGCAACTCAAAGAACGATGAGGGGAGCTTTCAGCAGGAAGCTCCCCTTCGATTTAGCTGCGGAATATAAATTGCGGAAATGGTCCGGCGGCTGGACCAGAAGGATAAAGTCTGTTCCTGACAATCATTGACAATCTTCTCGGAGAGGCATATTGTGCCCGCGTTATCTCCTCGTATTCCCGCTGACGAGAGCTTTTCTCGTGAGCCTCACGCGCGTCTAACATTTTATCAGCCGGAGCGTAGCAGTCATGACGCATCCTGCAATCTTTCCTAAACCTTTTTCCGGTTGTAGATCAACAGGAGCCACAACTTTACCGGACCAGTAATCTTTCAAATGTAACCGGAGAGCTTTGATTGATTGTTTCAGCTTCGAGTGTTCTCGGGGCAAAGCTTGACATCTTCCAGACCACGGTCTTTCACCGAAGGAGCATGACAGATGAGTGCCAGGAAGCGGATTCTGCTCGTTGATTGCTTTTTTGACGATTCGCGCCTTCCCGTCCGGCGCACGACCAAGATGCCGCAGGTTCTGGGTCCGGTTTATCTGGCCGGGGCCTTTAACCCGGAGCTTTGCGAGATACGCCTGTACAATGAAGTGGACAGCGGGCCGCTTCTTGACGAGCATCTACTTGGATGGCCCGACATGCTGGTCCTCACCGGCCTGACCAATACCTTCGACAGGTTGTTGCACTTGACCGCCTACGCGCGCACGAAAAACCCTAAGGTCATCGTCGTCGCCGGAGGCCCGCCGGTCCGCGCCCTGCCGCGACTGGCCGAGCGCTATTTCGACTATTCCTGTCTCGGCGACATAGAGCAGATGCAGGAAGTCATCAGGGATGCTTTTGGACCAGAGTTCGTCGCCGCAGAGATGCTCCCGCGATACGATCTGGCATACTGGTTTCGCCACTTCAATTATGTCGAGACGACGCGCAACTGTAATTTCCACTGCTCCTTCTGCGCTCTGACGGGCGAAGGCCAAGCCTACCAGAGATATGATTTGGACTACATTCGCAAGCAGATTATAGGTTGGGGGAAAAGGCGGCATGTCATCTTCGCGGATAATAATTTTTATGGTAACGACAGGCAACACTTTCTCGCGCGCCTCGGTTTAATCAAAGAGATGCGAGAGGCCGGTCACATGAAAGAATGGGCCGCGCTCGTCACAGGCGACTTCTTCCGTAAGGATGAGAATTTAAGTTTGATGCACGATGCGGGTTGCCGCCTGGTCTTTAGCGGGGTCGAGTCTTTTGATGCCGAGTGGCTCAAGTCCGCCAACAAGCCGCAGAATACCATCTGCCCGCAGGTAAAAATGATTAGCTCATCGCTGGAGGCAGGAATCTTCTTCTGCTACGGGCTGATCTTCGATGTCACGACGCGCCGTATCAGCGAGCTGAATCGCGAGATCGAATTTATCCTGGACACCCCGGAAATCACCCTCCCGAGTTTTATCACGCTCCCGATTCCGCTTCTCGGCACGCCTTTCTTTCACGAGTGTCTGAAGAAAAAGATGCTGCTGCCCAACACCAGGCTGCGCGATATGGACGGCTCGACGATTGTCTTGAGACCTCTTGAGCCGCTGGACCAGGTTATCAAGTTCTGGCGCGACACCTTGAGCCTGCGCGGCCACCAGCGCGCCGTCATCCGGCACTCGCTGAAATTTGTCCGGCGCTATCGCTCGATTCTGAACAAGCGGCAACTCGGTATCGAGATGGTCAACGCGGGGCTGCTCTGCGCCTACGCGCTGGCGACTTCGCCGACCAGTCTGGGCGCTCCCTCTGCGCGCGGTCGTCACCGCACATACTTGAGCAGTACGGAAATCCTGGACGCCGTCTACACCCCGGCCTTTCGCGTCGCGTCACACTATGAAAGCTATTTCAAGCCGACGATGATTACGGACGCGAACGGGAATCTGGCCGAAGATGTGATGGATGCGGGCCTGGTTAATCAAGTCAGTCAAAGTCCGGCGGCGAGTCCACAGCTTGAGCCTCAGGCGGTCCATTGACATCCCATCCTGACCGACATACTTTACACGCCATGACTCCCGATGAGATCAAGAGACTTCTGCCGCCCAACCTGGATTATCTCTATTTCGAGCGCGCCGCCGCATTCCCTTTTCAACCTGCCGCGACAGACTTTCAACTGGTCAATGCCGGATGGCTGATGGACCTCTCCTTGCTCGCCTACGCGCAGGATACTGATTTCATCCGGCGAGAGCTTAAAAAGATAGGACTTCACAAAGAGCCGCTCTTTCTCGGGTTCAACCTTCAAAAGCGGAGCACGCAATGCTTTGTGGTCCATAATGACGAAGTCATTATCACGGTCTTCAGGGGGACGGAGGTCCATCTGATCGAGCGCGTGCAGAATATCGTCGCGGATGTTTTGACGGACGCGAGAATCGTGCAAGTGCCGTCAGCTTTTAAGGGCGGGGTTCACGGAGGATTCGCGAAGGCGCTTGATGAAGTCTGGGCTGAGGCAGCCAATTTTCTACGGTCCATCAAAGAGCAACAGGCCGTCTGGTTTACAGGCCACAGCCTGGGTGCTGCGCTGGCGACGCTCGCCGCGGAGCGATACTCTCGCAGCATCGGCGACGTTCAGGCTCTCTATACCTTCGGCTCTCCGCGTGTCGGAGACGAAGAGTTTGCAGAGAACTTTCGCCCGCGCGCTTTTCGCATCGTCAACGGCAGGGACATCGTGACGACAGTTCCCATCTTAGCTCCGGCCTCAACATCCTTCCCCTTTCCGCTCAGGGCCTACAAACATCTGGGCGAGCTGAAGTACATCAACCGTGCGGGCCAGCTCACTAATCAAGACCCTAGACCGATGACAGAAGTTATGTCTCTACTGCGCGCGGCGACCTCGAACCGTTTGGCAGAGGAGTTCGTTCAACCGCTGGTGGACCACGCGCCCCTCCTGTACTCAGAGCGGCTGTGGCAGAATCTTTGATGTGCTCGAATTAATCTCCCCGCGTTGATGCGTGTGCGGCCTGTTTTAATCTCCACTCCCAGTCCGATTGAATAATCGAAGCAAGCTCTGGATAGGCTGGCTGCCAGCCCAGGATGACGCGTGCCTTCTCAGCGTTGGCGACGAGCCTTGAGGGATCGCCAGCCCTCGGCGGCTCAATCTTCAACGCAATCTCTCGCCCCGTCACACGCCGCGCGGTCTCGATGACTTCGAGCACGGAGTATCCCTGTCCGTTTCCCAGGTTGATGCGTTCGGATGCGCCGCCGCCGCGCAAGTGTTTGAGCGCGAGGATGTGCGCCAGCGCGAGGTCCGAGACGTGTATATAGTCGCGTATGGGTGTGCCGTCGGGCGTAGGGTAGTTGTCGCCGAAGACGGAGACGGCGGGGAGATGCCCTTGCGCAGCCTTGAGCACGTTCGGGATGAGATGCGGTTCGGGGTCGTGCTGCTCGCCCAGCTCGCGTGTCGCGCCGCACGCGTTGAAGTAGCGCAAGGCGACGAACTTCAACCCGTACGCGTCGTCGTAGCTCTCCATGATGCGTTCCATAAAGAGCTTGGACCAGCCGTAAGGATTGGATGGGTGCTGCGGGTGGTCTTCTGAGATAGGGATGCTTTGCGGCTCGCCGTAGGTGGCGCAGGTCGAGGAGAAGACCAGGCGGCGCACATCGGCTTTGAGCAGCGCGTCGAGCAGCGCGATGCCCTGCCTGACGTTATTCTCGAAGTAACGCGCGGGGTCTATGACCGATTCGCCGACGTAGGCGAGCGCCGCAAAATGTATGCACGCTTCGAGGTCGTGTTCAGCGGCGATGCGCGCTACCAGTTGAGGATCGCCGACGCTGCCCTGGTAGAAGGTCACGTCTGAAGGGACGGCGGCGCGATGCCCGCGCTTGAGGTCGTCTAGCACGACGACGCGCTCGCCCTTTGCACGCAGCAACTCGACCGTCACGCTGCCTATGTAGCCAGCGCCGCCTGTGACAAGTATCGCCATCATCTCCCCTTTTTCACGGGCGGCGAGCGACAGGCCGCCGACCTCTAAACTCGACGCGAGTGATGCCTTCCAAATTCCTGCTTGAGCCATGCCGGATGCGCGCGTTGTGTGGCGCGTCGGTCCATTCGGCGATAGATGATGAAGTCATCACGACTGTAAATATTCTCTGCTGCAACCGGCTATAAATCAAACCAAATCGTGCGGCCCATGACTATTTTAGTGTAAAGAGAGAGAGACCCCGACCGTTTTATCGCTTAATCTTCAATGTGGACCCGGGATTGCTTTGCGCCTCTTCCGTAGTTCAACCTTCGGCTGAGTTAAGAGGAGACCCCTGTATGTTAGCGCATCCTTTATCTCGCCTCGCCGTTCTCTCTCTGGTCCTGCTTTCTCTAGTCATCGCCGCCGGAACAAGGCCACAGTCCGCCGCGATCAATTCGCCGGCGGATGACCTGATAGTTCACGAGTGGGGGACATTCACATCCGTCTCTGGCGTGGACGCGCAACCGCTCGTCTGGCGTCCGCTCAACGTTGAGAGCGACCTGCCCTCTTTCGTCTACAGCATAGACAAGGGCAATAGCTGGCGCGGACTCCGTTATCCTTCCAAAAGCGGTCTCCCTGTGCGCGTGCGTATGGAGACGCCTGTCATCTATTTCTACGCGCAGCAGGAGATGAACGTCGCGGTCAAAGTCGGCTTCCCCAATGGTTGGATTACGGAGTGGTATCCGCAGGCACGCACAGCCGGATGGGGAGCGATTGACTGGGGGCAGTTTAAAATCCTGCCGGGCGCGAGCCTTGATTTCCCGCACGACCGCACGGAGAACCACTATTATCCCGCGCGCGAGACGGATGCCGCCCCGGTCCAGTTGCGTACAGACCAGCAAACCGAACAAGAGAAGTTTCTTTTTTACCGCGGCGTCGGTAACTTCGTCCTGCCCCTCTCGTTTAAGCTTCGAGGAGATAAGATAGTCATTGCGAACACCGGCGCGCAGGAGATAGGCAAGGTCGTTATCTTTGAAAACAGGGGCGGGAAGACGGGCTATCTGCTACGCGATGCGCCGCAGGGCGAGTTGGAGATTGAGCGGCCCACGCTCGACAATAAGATTGACGGCCTGCGCACGGCCATCAAAGCCATGCTCATCTCGCGCGGTCTTTATCAAAAAGAGGCGGATGCCATGCTCAATACCTGGCGCGACTCCTGGTTCGAGGAAGGCTTGCGTGTCTTCTACCTCATGCCGCGCCGGACCACGGACACGATTCTCCCTCTCACAATAGACCCGCAACCATCGCAGCTCGTCCGTCTGCTCGTGGGAAGAACCGAGTTGATTACGCCGGAGATGGAACGGCATGTTATAGAGCAGGCCGCGAAGCTGGACGACCCTTCACAGGGCGTGCGCGAAGCTGCCCTCAAGGAGATTAAACGTTACGGGAGATTTACAGAACCCGTACTCAAGCAGACGCTGGAACACGCCACAGACCAAAAGCTCAGGCTCAGGGTCGAGCGTTTGCTTGATGAGATGGAGCAAGAGGCCACGCGCCGGAGCTGAATAAAGATAAAGAGCAAGCTATCTCTACATGACGCGCCTGACGGGCCCGAGAGGGCTGGTCCAGACTTCCGCCGTGCGGCAGCGCGAACGGCAAAAGACGCGCGCGGGCCATAGCAGGCTGGCAGCGCAGGCTACGGCCCGCACTGCTCGCGCAGCTCTCCGTAGACAGGTTCGAGGCTTAGAGGTCTTGGATTATGACAGGCTCAGCGCCCGGCTCATTTCTCTCTGGAATAGCGGTCGCGCGGCGTCCATCTTTGATTGTCCCTGTTTTGCGTAGCGTTTGAGAAGGACTGGCCTTCGCGTCCCATCCGGCCAGAACGGCTGGCGGCGCGCTTCTTCTCCAACAACTGGTTGCCCAGCGCCAGCATCTCCTTGCGGTACGGGTCGGGCGGCAGTTGTCCGGTCTCCCTGAGCTGCCAGGCTTCAAAGTTCTTGATCCGTCGCTTGGCCGCCTTATGGCTGATGCCGAAATGCTCTGCCGTCTTGAGCAGGCGATCTCCGCGACTGCCGCGCGTCGTCAGGTAAAAGTCGTAGGCGCGCCCCCACTCCTGTTTTGTCTCTTCTGAAGCCAGCGAACCGGCCCCTGTCTCTGTTCCGTCGGGATAACCTTTCTGACTCATAACTTGATAGCTCTTTAATCCTTCTTATTTTTAATCAAGTGAAGTCTTTTTGAGGTGGGTTCAGCAAGACCTTACCAAGTGCCTGATGCTTTGGCAAACCTTACATCAGGCAGCCAGCTTACTATCTCGGATAATGGTCTCGACCTCTTGCGTAAAACTGTCAACGGCCTGACTGATTTGCTCGGGTCGAAACCTGCCTGAGCGCAAATGCTCTCGCAATTTCTGCGCGTGAGAAATGACCTCCTGGACCAGCTCTTCCGATCCGTGGGCGGGTTGATATTCCATCAAGACCAGCATCAACTCGCCCGTCACGACCGCCAGCTCGTCCAAAAGCTCTGCTGAAATCGTCCCCTGCTCAAAGGGGTGGACCTGGCACAGCAGCTCGTCCAGCTTCCTTGAAGAAGACTGGAGCAGATTTGTTAGCCGCTGCTGGTGAAAAGTGTCGTTCATCATCCTGGTGCCTGTAATTCTACCATGAGCCGGTCAATAAGCGTAGATTTTATCTTCGAGATATTAGACCGCAAACCAACATCGTCCGCCCAATCCTCCCCGAAAAGCCTTTCTCTGCTATTACGCGCCGTCGCGCTCGCGCGTTTATCCTTTTTCCTCCATCCCTGCTCTTATCCGCAGAGGACTGCGCCGCCGTTGACGTTGAGGATTTCGCCAGTGATATGCCGCGCCCAATCCGAGCCGAGAAAGACTATCGAGAGCGCCACATCATCGGGCGTGGCCAGCTGGCCGAGCGGGATTCCTCCAAGCACCTTCTCCTGAAAACGCCTGTCGTCGAAGACCTCTTGATTTAGTTGCGTATCAACCCATCCGGGCGCGACACAGTTAACCCTGATGTCCGGCGCAAGCTCTACGGCGAGCGATTTGGTAAAACTTATCTGGCCTCCCTTAGAGGCGGCATAACTCGAATAGCCCGCCTCTCCGCGCTGGCCCGCGGTCGAGCTGACGATGACTATAGAGCCGCGCCGCGCCCGCTTCATGTGCGGCACGACGGCCCGGCACACCGTCCACGTGCCCTTCAGGTTTGCGTCAATGACCCTCTCCCAGAGCGCCTCCGGCATCTCTTCAACGGGCGAGCCTTCCCAGATGCCCGCGTTTGCCACCAGCAGGTCAACCCGGCCAAAGCTTTCGACCGTCTCTTGGACGAGCGCGTCGGCCTGGTCCAAATCGCTGACGTCTGCGCGCACAACCAGAGCGCGCACGCCAAGCTCGCGCACAAGCCCTGCGACCTCTTCCGCCGCCACCTCGTCACGAATGTAGTTGACGACTACGTCCGCCCCCGCCTCCGCCAGCCTGAGCGCCGTCGCGCGCCCGATGCCGCGCGAGCTGCCGGTCACAATCGCCGCACGACCGCTCAACAGTTTCGACGGCAAGCGCGTCTGGTCCAGATGTTCTTCGCTCACTTCTCTTCCTCCTCGACTCGTCAATCAAGAATCGCCAGCTCGCCAGTCGTAAATGATGAAAAGGGTTCTTATCTATTGACGATTGACGATTCGCCTGCTGGCGATTTATGCGCCTGCGACGCCGGAGCGTGGCGCGGCTTTGCTGATTAGCTCTTGCAGCCGTTTGAGTCCGGCCAGCGCGTCCTTGCCCAGATCAACGCGGATGGCGCGCCGCCCACGCGTTGAGAGCGAGCGAAAATCGCCGAGCGCCTGCGCCTGCTTGAGCGTGCTAAAGGTATAGGGCTGTGCGGGAATCGGGAGGTCAACTTTGTCCGGCGCGGTGATCTGTATAAAGACGCCGGTATCCGGGCCGCCCTTATGGAGTTGTCCGGTCGAATGCAGGAAACGCGGACCGTAGCCTGTTGTCGTCGCGCAGTGGGTCGCATCGCGCAGGTCTGTGCGAATCGCCTGGATCGCTGCTTCATGCTCCGGCGTCTCTTCAAGATAGTTGAGCAGCGCGATGTAATCACCGGGTCTGACTCTCGAGAGGTGCGCATGAAGAGCATCAAGGACGGATGATGCGGGCAACTCTGCAAGCGTCTCGTGGTCTGTATAAACGGTGAGCGTGCCGTCGCTGACCAGTGCGGTTTGCTCCAACAGCCTTCCTTCCCTCGTGAACTGGTCCAGCAGCTCTTTTGTCGCGTCCTTGGATTCCTGCACATTCGGCTGGTCGAAAGGATTGATGCCCAGACGCCAGCCCGCGAAGCTGGTCGCCATCTCCCACAGAAAGAACTCTTCGCCCAGATCGTAAAGGTCCGTCAGCGTGCGATAAATGACCGGATGCCCTGCCGCTTCGAGCGCCTTCAACTTCGCCTGCGTGGCGCTCTCTAATCTATCGAGCGCAATCGAGACGAAGAGACGGTCATCGCCATAAACGGATGGTGGTCCGAGGGGTTCGCCCGCGACCGGAAGAATCCCCTTGCCCTCTTTGCCCGTGCTCTCGGCCACCAGTTGTTCAATCCATAAAGAGAGCGCCGCGATCCGGGGGTCGGCGACGAGCGTCAGCTTATCGCGTCCGGCCTTAGCACATTCGCCAAGGATCGCTCCCAGCCTCGCGCCCGGATTATGAGCCGCCGGAACACTCGCCGCGCAGGTCTGTCTGATGCGCTCGGCGTGGTCCAGCAGTCGGCGTATGTCCAGGCCCACCAGCGCCGCCGGCACGATGCCGAAATAGGAGAGGGCCGAATAGCGACCGCCGATGTCCGAAGGATTGAGAAAGATACGCCGGAATTTATCTGTGGTCGCCATCTGCTCCATCAGCGTGCCGGGGTCCGTGATGGCGATAAAGTTTTCGCCCGGCTTCTCTTTGCGCTGGCCCACCTGTTCGTACCAGTATTTATAAAAGGTGAGCGGCTCTGTCGTCGTCCCTGATTTGGACGAGATGATAAAGAGGCAGCGTGTCATCTCTATATGGGCTGCGAAGCCGGCGAGCACGTCCGGGTCCGTCGAGTCCAGGACCAGAAGTTCCGGGTAGCCTTCTCTGTGGCCGAAGGTTTGCCGCAGCACTTCAGGGCAGAGCGATGAGCCGCCCATCCCGCAGAGCATGACGTACCGAAACCCTTGCGGTCCGCGAATCTCTTCGGCAAAAGCAAGCAGGTCATTCGCCATACGAAGCATCTCGTCTGCGACGGTCAGCCAGCCGAGCGAGTTTCTGATAATCTTCTGATGACTCTCTTCCTCTTTCCAGAGCGCAGCGTCCTTGCGCCAGATGCGGCGCATCACCTCATGGCTATCGGCTTCCCTGAGGGCCTCGTTGACGCCTGCTGCATACTTGCCGAGCGAGGCCGCGAGCCGACCCTGTATGCCTGAGATGGTTTCATCAAGCGGATTGCTCATCACTCTTTGCTCCTCTTAATCTACGACCCGCGGTTTTCTCTGCTGGTCCAGATGGCTCTTGATAATCCTGACAATCTCCCCCGGGCTTAAAGAAACATCAACATGCAAGGCCCCGCGCGGCTCTTCGAGGATGTCAAACTGGCTATTGAGCAGCTCAGGATTCATATAATGCCCGCGCCGCTGGCTCAACCTCTCCTGAATCAGCTCACGCTTCCCCTTGAGATAAATCAACCGGACTCTTTTATCTATCATCAGAAATTCTCGATAGCTCTCTTTGAGCGCGGAGCAGGCGAGGATGGCCGTTTCCCCTCGCTCAAGACAATCGCGTATCAAATCGCGTAGAGCTTCCAGCCAGGGTCTCCTGTCGGCATCATCCAACGGAAATCCGCTCTTCATCTTTTCAATATTGCTGGCCGGATGGTAATCGTCGGCGTCGTAATATTTCCAACCGAGTTCTTCGGAAAGCAGTCTTCCAATCGTCGTCTTGCCAGAGCCTGTGACTCCCATCAGGACTATGACCACCGCTCTCTCCTTTTGGAATTCAAGTAATGATGGTCGGCTCTTCCAGGCCACAACGCTGGCGTAGCTCAAGCAACTCTCTGGCGGCCTGCGCGAGAGGCGCAAGAATCTCGTCGATAGCTCCGTCCACATCATCCGTGCTGTAGCGTTCGACATAGAGGCGCAGGGTCGCGCCTTCCGTCCCCGTGCCGGAGAGGCGTATGACAATCCGCGACCCGTCGGCCAAGAGGATGCGCAGCCCTTGACGCGCACTGACGCTGCCGTCCACGGGGTCCGTGTAGCTGAAGTCGTCGGCGCGTGCGACGTGGCTCGCGGCAATCGGAGCGCCCGTCAGCGCCGGAAGTTTCGCGCGCACATCGTCAATCATATGCGCGGCGGTCGCAGCCTCCAGCCCCTCGTAATCGTGACGCTGATAATAGCTGCGCCCGAAGCGCCACCAGTGTGCCTGGACCACTTCCGCCACGGGTTGACGCGTCGCGGCCAGGATAGAGAGCCAGCAGAGCACGGCCCACAACCCATCCTTCTCGCGCACATGGTTAGAGCCTGTCCCGAAGCTCTCTTCGCCGCAGATCGTGCACCTCCCTGCGTCCATCAGGTTGCCGAAGAACTTCCAGCCCGTCGGCGTCTCAAAGCAAGGAATGCCCAGCGCCGCAGCCACACGGTCAACCGCCATGCTCGTCGGCATAGAGCGCGCCACTCCCTTGAGTCCCGCGCGGTAGCCAGGAATCGCGCGTTGCGCATATTCGGAGATGACGGCCAGCGAATCGCCCGGCGTGACAAAGAAGTTGCGCCCCAGAATCAGGTTGCGATCCCCGTCGCCGTCGCAGGCCGCGCCGAAATCAGGCGCATCCCCCGCGTTCATGTGCGCGACCAGCTCTGCCGCATGGACCAGATTCGGGTCCGGGTGATGGCCGCCAAAGTCTTCAAGCGGCGTGCCGTTGATGACCGTACCGACGGGCGCGCCCAGACGTTGCTCCAGAATATGCTGAGCGTATGGACCAGTGACGGCATGCATCGCATCGAAGAGCATCCGAAACCCATCCTTAAAGAGAGCACGCAGGGCGTCGAAGTCAAACAACTCCTCCATCAACGCCGTGTAATCTGCGAGCGGGTCAATGATGACGATTTCGGTCTCGCCCAGTCGCAAGCTTCCCTCTTGCGCGAGGTCTATGTCGGGGGTAACGAGCGTGAGGTAATGCTTGATGCGCAGCGTCTCCTGGTAGATACGCTCGGTGATGGTTTCCGGCGCTGGACCACCGTTGCGTATGTTGTACTTAATGCCAAAGTCCGCATCAATGCCGCCGGGGTTGTGGCTGGCCGAGAGCACGAGTCCGCCGAGAGCCTGTCGGCGGCGGATGGTGGCAGAGACGGCGGGAGTTGAGAGTATGCCGCCGCGACCCACGAGTACGCGGCCAAAGCCGTTGGCTGCCGCTATGCGTAGAATCGTCTGCGTGGCCTCAAGGTTGTAATAACGCCCGTCTCCGCCGACGACCAAAGTTTCCTGACCGAATCCAGCCTCCGTGTTTTCGCGCACGGTGTTAAAGACAGCCTGGACGAAGTTCTCAAGATAATCGGGCTGCATAAAGACGCGTGTCTTCTTTCGCAGCCCGGAAGTGCCCGGACGCTGGCCCGCGAACGGGGTAGTATGAATGGTTTTCAGTTCGGCGTTCTCCATGACTGCCTCCGATGATTCATAATCAAGCAACGCAGCCAAAGGCTCTACAGATGTTCAGCCTCTTCGTCACGAAGCCGGGCAGTCTACAGGTCTGTACACAGACGTTTTACCTCCGTTGCCTTCTCTGATTGGACGGGAATAAGATAAATAATAACAGAAAAGGGCTGCGGCTGTGGATTGAATGTGAAGACGGGTAGTGGGCCAGCTTGAAATTAGAGGACGCACGGATTGGTCCGGAAATTGAAACTGACCCACTACTTGATGAAAGGCTGGCTATTCTTAATCGCGCTTGCGCCCGCTCGCCGCCGGTAGCTATCTGCCGCTCATCTCCTGCAAGGCGTTGATAAATTTCTCATTTCCCATAAAGCGTCTGAACGAAGAGTCACGTGTCGGGTCCGGCAGACGCTCGCCGCGAATCATATTAGCTCTATACTCAAAGGCACGCCTTAAATAAGAGATGGCTTTATCCATCTCGCCCATCTCGGCATAGGTACAGGCCATGTTGTAATGAAACATGGGATAGGTCGGGTCTTGCGACAGCCCGTACTGGAAAGTTTCGAGCGCGTTCTTCAAATCGCCCGTCACGCCGTAAGCCATGCCGAGGTTATCCACCATCACTTTCCAGAAATTCTTATTCAGCGTCCGTTGTCTCTTCTCAAGCTCAAGCGCTTTGCGGTAGAGCGGGATGGCTCGCGCAAAGTCTCTCTGTAAATAGTAGGCGCTGGCCTGTCGTAGATATTCCATCGTAGCTTGAGAGGCAGAACCGCGCGGGGCTTCTTCCGCTTCCTCCAGCGCGGCGGGCCGCGTTGAAGACTGTAGGTCTTCCGTGCTCAAGCCGCGAGCGTTCTTGCGAGCTTCTCTTGCAGCCTGTGAGGAATCGCCTGCGGGCGAGCCAGCCGCTGCCTTGGCCGTTTCCGTTTTTTTGAACTCCCAGGGGGCGACAGGGCTTGCTTCCTGCCAGATGCCGCGACGCTCGTTCCGTGCGGCCTTTTCAGACTCGACGTAGACAAACTGTTCCTGGTCGCTCAACTCCGTCTCGTAACCTCTGTCGTACCAGGCCACCCCGTCCCTGACCATCTGCTGGCAGACATCCATCTCGTTCAAATAAACCCTGCTCACTAGAACGCGGTCTGCGCTCAACCTTGAGATTTCAATCGTGACCTCTTTATTAAGAATCAAGTCGGCTAGATGTTGGCGGGCCACGTTGCCATAGGCCTGGTCCAGCTCGGGCGCGTCGGCGGCCTTTAGCTTGACCTTGAGCCGGTTATTGACACTGATGGCGATAAAAGTGTTGCCGTCTTCGACCTCGACGACGAGAGCCTGTATGGTTCTCGCGCTGGCGAGCGCGGGGAGGAGCAAAAGTAGCAGGCAAACCGGCAGGAGATAGCGTTTCATCAGGACTCCTTTTATGTAGGACTTAAAGCTGAGAAGAATTACGCGGCTGAGGATTGTGGGACGAAGATTGATGATTGAGAGATCAGAGGCGGGAGCATTCCCCCTTGAAAACTATACCGATGATTAACACGCCGGGCAAGAACTATTTTATGCTGAAATTTCAATCCCTATCTTTTGATGATCATCGAAGGGCGTAGGCTCAAGCGGTCTGAAGACTTTTTTTCTCGCGGAGACTGCCGGACCATAGACACTTGCTTCAAAGGTCAGATTAAAACCTGAAAATCGCTCGCATCCCTTCCATTATCTGAAAGATAAGCGAGAGCGCACTGCAACTGGTCTAGCCGCAGTGCGCCAGATCTTCGCAATCTTGCCACACTCTTCTCAACGCGTCGCGCTGGCGCGGAGTGTGATTTCAGTCCCGCGTGCCAGCTCAAGGTCGTCGCGGCCCTGGATATAGACAGAGCCTGCGCCCGCGCCCGCGCCGATGGCTGCCCCTATGGCCGCACCCTTTCCGCCTCCGGCAATCGCGCCGATAATCGCGCCGACAGCCGCGCCGATGGCCGTGCGCTCAATCGTGCGATTTGTCTGGTCGTTATTTTCCTGGACCTGTCCGCCGCCCTCGTTGTCCACGCGTATATCATCTGCGCCTGCGGCGCGCACGCTTTCAATGTATCCGTTAAAGGCAGCCGAACGCCCGTCAGCCAGGGTGATGCGGTCAAAGGCGAGCGTGATGTCCGAGCGTCCGCTGACGCGCCCGCCGCGCGTGATGCTCGCGACGTGGCCTTCCAGCTTCGCTCCGGCAAAGTGCGCAGGCTCGCGGACAGTCATGGTAAAGGCGTCGCCCTCTCTGGATTGAGCCGTGCTCAAATCGTTGTTGAGCACGGCGACGAATTGCGTGCCGTTGCCGATCTGAAAAACGTTGCTGTTTCCGGCAGCGGGCGCGGGCTGTGAAGGAGGCGGCGTGCTCGGCCTGATGACGGGCGGGCCTGGCAAGGGCCTGTTGCGAGCCGTGTTAGCTGGTCCAGGCTGACGATTAACTCTCGGATTATTTCCGGCAACAGAGGCGCGCGAAGATTCAGGCTCACCGTAGACGCTCCAGCGAGCGACGTTGGCAGTCTTGGTATAGATGCTCTGGACCACAATCGGCCTGCCAAGCTGCGTATCGTAGATGCTGCGCGTGACACGCAACCCGCGCCCGTTATCTATGGGGTCGAAGGTAATCGTAAACTCGTCGTCGCGGTGGCCGCGTGTACTGACTATCAGCGACTCGCCGGAGAGCGAAGCACGCGTGCGAATCGTGTGTCCATCCGCCGCACGCTCAAGACGGTCGCGCTCGTCTGCCTCGAAGGTAATACGCGGCGCACGCGTGGATGCCAGGCTCACCGTGCGCCCGCGCCGCTCGATGCTAATCTGGTCCGGCGAGGTAAGCCGCAGGGTCAGGTTGTCTATGTCCTGTTGCTGCTCGCTGGTCGGCAGATTGACCACAGCTCGCTCGGCAGCATCGCGCGGATCATCACTGCGCCGCGTGTCAAGGCGATAGACTCCCGTCAGCAACGAGTTGGTTGCGGCGGGCGCTGTGGTCCGCTGTGTGCTGGTCCGCTGCGCTGTGGTCCGTTGGGCTGTGGTCCGCCTGGCGGTTGTCGCGGCTGTGCGCCGCCGTTTTTGCGGCTGCGCCGTGAGACTGAGGCTCACGAGTGAGACGACAAGCGATATGGCAAGGATGCGTCTGACCGTCTTCATCTGCTATTTCCTCCGGCTCTTCAATCTGACAAGTTCGGGAGCTGCACTGTGCGGCGCAAAATCCGGTGTGCCCGTCCGGTGCAGCCGTTCTCGATTGATGGGGGAATTTCAGCGAAGGGGAAGAAGACTATCGCGTCTGGTGAAGAGTAATGCTATCGCGGATAATTATGCAAGCCGAAGAATGAGGGCACGGCGCACGATAAAAGGCTGCGAGTTTTCTGGACCAACACAACCGCGCACAACTCCCGAGACGAGGCTGGTCAGCCTGCCTGCCTGCTCATGTTTATTCCCTCGCCCGCGCTCACGCCGTTTTGATTCTCCTCTTCAACATTAATCAGCGCGAGGTCTATCAAGGGAGCCGCCTGTTCATTAACCTGCAAGGCTGTGACCTGCGTCGCGGCGGCAGCGGCTGTGGCGGCAGATGCCTGGACTTTCTGTACAGCGCCGAGGGTTTTTCGCAGGAGCTGAAAACGGGTGATGAGCAACCGAGCCGCGCTGACGCCGAGGCTGTCATCCAGCTCGCATAACTGCTCTGCCAGTATCTTCTGCGAAACCCGCTCGAAGGCTCGCTCAAGCTCTACGCCGGTCGCGCTCACGCCTTCGCCTATGATTAATTCAAAATCGCTGACGCCGCGACGTGTCATACGCTGCGCGAAATTCAGCAGATGCCTGCGGCCATCTTTATGAATCGTTCCGGTGACGACGACGACGAGATGGCGGGCCTGCGTCCCGATCTTGATGTCAACGGCGCGGCGCGCAAAGGCCGGGGTCAAATCGCCATCTCTGAGGACCAGTAGGAACGGCTCGTCGCAGACGTTGACCATCATCCGCGCTTCGCCTTCGCCCGAAGGCGGCTCGACCGCGATCTCGCTTTCCGGCACGCCGAGTTCTCGCAGGATGACCTGAAGACGATTGACCATCCACGCGCCGTCCTCCAACAGTTCTGAGCCGAGCTGTGTCGGCACAACCACCTCTTCTATCTTCTCGTCAACAATCTTCGCGCCGCACTCGCTGCATCTGGCCTCGCTGATCGTGATGGCGGCCAGGGCATCCGGCGATGGCAAACTAAACAGCGTGTGCTCCGTGCGACGGCAACTGACCATCACCTCGCGGTTCAACAACCCGACTTCGAGCAGCCTGTTGACGGAGAAATCTGTCGGCGCGCTCATCCCCGAAGCCGAAAGTCCGACGGCGTATCCTTCGCCGGATGCTTCCTTGACGCAATGCAGAAAATATCTGGTGTAATTATCGTCCAGCATCTCGGATGCGCGGACACGCTCGATAAGCGATTCCTTCCGCGCAAAGGTGTAGACCGAATCCAGGTCCTGCTTAGCCAGAAAGCGCATAAATCCCTGGTGTACAGCCGACAGGTCCTGCTTCCATGCCGAGAGCCTTGTTTCCTCATCTTCGACGCTTTTGTTGATTTCGCTCCCGTTACTCGACAGAGACTGGCTCACGACCTCGCAAAATGAATCGAGCTTACGCAGAGGCTCTGCCGTTCGGCGTTCATAAACTATCCCCGCGCGCGTTCCCCTCAGCCCGCCCGCAGATTCCCCGAAAATAAGAAAGAGCACGTGGTCTTCAAAGCAGAAAATCTCGCCCTTGACATACGGAGACTGACCATCCGCGTTGGCGGCTGCGGCGATGATGATTTCCATCTCGCTGGCACGGTCGAAGTCTGCCATCGCCAACTCGTAGCAGCTCAAACGCGTCGAGCGGATGAGAGGCCGCATCCCCTTCTCCTCCAGGTTTGCCAGCAGGCGAAGGCGCTCGTCATCATTCAAATCATGATTCAGAACTCTGCTCGTGAGAAACAACATAAACTGGCCTCCTGTCTTTTCTGCCGACTCCGTAGATGAAGAGCATCCAAAGCTTCATCTGTCCGCACCCGTGCTCACTTCGGCGAATTAATCTTGATGGGAATCGTGTCCTGCCCGTTGGCCCTCGCGGCATAACGACGCCCGCGCGCGATTCTCAACGCGAGCGCTTCGTAAGCCTCCAGGCCCGCTCGATGTTCTTCAACAAAAGCCTGTGAGATGCGCCCGTTCTCAACGCGCACGACGACCTTGACTGTTTGCGCGCTTGAGGCCGCAGGCTCGCTTTTGCCCCCGGCCAATTCCTGCTTCTTCGTCATCTCCGACAAAGCGGCGGCGATGTCTCTCTTGACCATCCAGCGCATCAGCGCGGCGACCGTGATAAAGCTGACCAGCAGCGAGATGACCGCGCTCGCGATTAAGATTCTCTGTTGCCGACGACGGCTCGCACGCTCCAAAGGCGAAGGAGGCAAGGCCCGCACCTCTCTCGCCGCGGGTAACATTTCTGGTCCAGTCTCGGCTGGCAGCGCTTCGACCGAAACCACTGGCGGGAGCGCGTGGCCGTTTCCCTTCCTGGCTTCGACCTCCACAGTTTTTTCTTCCCAACACCCGAGCAATTCAAGGATCACTCTTTGTGACGATTCGTTGATTGAACGACGCGGCGGCTCGATGAGCGGATTAAAGTTGAAGGCGGCATTCGGCTGCGAGAGCGCGACGAGGACGGCATGCAGACCGCTCAGCGTGTTGAGCTGCGCGTCAACCAGATTACCTTCGAGGAAGTAAAAGGAACATGGGCCGAGCGTATACTCAACAAGAAGACGGCCCGTTTTCCGCTGGTGGCGCAAAATCCCTATCAGGTCCGCGAGCGGATAATCGTTCAGATGTCCCGTCAGCACCACGAAATTTGTGCTTTGCATTTAGCTCCCCGGATAAAGACTTAACTCAGAAACGCAGTCGCAAATGATTTTTCGTGAGACGCGCATCGGCCTGGATGCATGCGCGCAGAAAGGGTTAACGGATGACCTGCGCATCGCGCTCGCCGACGATCTTCCATTGCGCGCCGCCGCTCCGCCGCCAGATCAACTGCTGTAACACCTCGCCACTGCGTAGATTCCCCTTCTCCTTGATGTCATACTGTTTATGAAAGCGCATGGTGGCCGTGCCGCCATCACCGATGATGGTTATTTCCGGAGCGCCCGCACGCACCTCCAGGAAATCAGAGCGACGGAAGAGCCTCGTCTTCTCGGCCCGCACAAACTCGCGCGAAACCTCACGCGCACGATAAAAGATGCCGACCTTTGCATCGTAAAAGCCCATCAGCTTCTCTACGTCGCGCGCATTGGTCGCGGCAATCCATTCGTCCAGAGCATTACGCAGCGTCCCTAAATCTCTCTCCGTCCCTGCCGGGGCGGATTTGACCATGTCGGAGATGGCTTGATCGAAATAGTAAGTGATATTCCGGTAAGTGGCTTCAACAGGCTGTTGACTCAAGCGGCCTCCTTCATAGACGACACGCGAGGTCATCATCCTGGTCCAGTTGCCAACAGCGTCATAGTCGTATTTATAAATCTCTTTGCTCAGAATGGAATTGTTATTATCGCGCAAGGTCATCTCGCTGATGTTGCCCTTATTATCGTATGCATACTCCTCCCTGCCGGGCCTGGCATTACCGGAGACCAGATAGTAAGAGCTATCAACCCTGTTGCCCTTAACGTCATACGTGGTTAATTCGAGCAATTCGCGCGACTCCTCTCTGAGGCTGCCGGACTTCAGCAACAGCTTCGCCGTCTCGGTTCTCACACTATTGACCGGACCAACCAGTCCGTCCTGGTCCTTGTCGCTGGCGGGCGCAGCCAGTGAAGTGTTTTTCGATTGAGAGCCGGTGTCCTCCCTCGCCAGTCCATGTGTGATGGCGAAGCCGAGAGCAAGGGCTGCGATGGCAGCCAGGGCATACAAGGCGAGAGGTTGTGGCGCGCTAATTTTTCCGAACATCAAATGAACCGTCGCAGGCGATTAAATCGAGAATGACAATAAGATTCTGAAAAGACTTTAAGATAAAGTTTGAGTTATTTCGGCTCCTGATGTTCTTAAACCGCAGACAATCCAGACCGGATTCTGCCGGAAAGACTGGACGGCAGGGCTGAAAACCAGGCATCCGAGTTTTCAGACTCTACCACAACTAATGCGTAGGATAAAGCGGTACGCCTACATCATCTGGGGTTTCCAGCATGAATCGAACAGCAGGCGAGTTCTTTGTCGCGGCTGTAGTTTAGAGCGGGCGTCGAGCGGGTTCTGAGGTGTTAAAGAGGAGGACGATGATGGTCGGCGATGAGCGCGGCATGGGAGAGGCTTGCCACCATGCCGCGCCGTTGGGAGAAACAGTTATCGAGATTGGTCCACGCCGGAGTAGCTCTCGGCGCGTGCGAGGAGATAGATGCGAGGGCGACTCTTGTATTTTCTCGCTCAGCCCTGATTACTCATATCTCAGCGCGACCATCGGGTCAACCTTCATCGCGCGACGCGCAGGGATGTAGCAGGCCAGCAGCGCGACCCCTATGAGCAGCAGCGCGATTGCCGAAAAGGTTGCGGGGTCTGTGGCGCTCACGCCGTATAACAGGCTCGCCATCAGTCGCGTGAGCGCGAAGGCCCCGCCGAGTCCGACCGCGACTCCGATGAGCACCAGCACGAGTCCCTGCCCTAAGACCATCTTGAGCACGTCGCGAGCTTGCGCGCCGAGAGCCATACGGATGCCTATCTCATGCGTCCGCTGTGTGACGGCGTATGACATGACCCCGTAGATTCCGACAGAGGCCAGGATCAAGGCGACGCCCGCGAAGACGCCGAAGAGAATGGCATACAGACGCGGTTGCCAGACTGCCCTTGAGATAACCTCTTCCATCGTCCACACATTAATCAAGGGCTGCTCAGGGTCCAGCTCTTTGACTTGCTGGCGCACGGCGGCCACAAGGCTCGTCGGGTCGGTTGTGGTCCGTATAGTGAGCGTCATCTGGCGGTCAGGAATCTGCTGGTAGGGCACATAGACGGTCTTTCTAGTCGCCTGGTCCAAACGCTCGTGCCTGACTTCTCCGACCATCCCGATAATTGTGAACCAGGGTTCGTTGCTTTCCGGCGGCCCGAACCTGATGCGCTTGCCAAGAGGGCTTTCATTCGGCCAATACTCGCGCGCCAGCCGCTCGTCTATCAACGTGACCTGAAGAGCGTCCTTCGTATCCGCCTCTGTAAAGTCGCGGCCAGCGATGATGGGGATGCCCATCGAACGAAAATAGCCGGGCGTCGTCACACAATGGTTAATCATGGGGGCTTCTCCGACGGAGAGCACAGGACGGCCCTCGACCGTCAGGCTGCGTCCCCAGAGCGAGCCGCTCAAAGGCAGATTGGAGACAGCCCCGGCAGATTCTACGGCGGGAAGTGAATGGACGCGCTCAAGCAGATGTTGAAAGAAAGCAATCTGTTTCTCAGGCTCTTTATACTTGGCCGATGGAAGCGAGACGGTCATCGTGAGTACGTTCTTCGGATTCAAACCCGTGTTGACCTGCTGCAAACGCAAAAAGCTGCGCATCATCAGTCCCGCTCCGACCAGCAAGACGAGCGAGAGCGCCACTTCCATAATCACCAGGAGGCCGCGCAGGCGATGCCGCCCCGCGCTGGCCGCGCTGCGCCCGCCCTCTTTTAGTGTCTCATTGAGATTAACCTTTGAAGCTTGCCACGCGGGCACGACGCCAAAGACAAGTCCTGTCAGCAGCGAGACGGCAAAGGTGAAGGCCAGCACGCGACCGTCCAAGCTGAATTTCATCCAGAAGGGAAACTCAATCGGAACGGCTGCCAGCAACAGGTCGAGTCCCCACAAGGCCAGAATCAGGCCGAGCGCGCCGCCCGTCACGCTAAGCAGAAGGCTTTCTGTAATCAACTGCCGGACGATGCGCCAGCGCGTCGCTCCGAGCGCGGACCGGATGGAAATCTCTTTCTGACGGGTCGAAGCACGCGCCAGTAGTAAGTTGGCGACGTTGACGCAGGCGATGAGCAGCACGAAGCCGACAACTCCGAGCAGGATGAGTAGAGCCTGGCGATAATCACCCACCAGCCCATCGCGCAGATTCGCGACCGTGACGCTCATCCCCTCGTTGGTGACAGGGTTCTGTTGCTCTATGTTGCGCGCGATAGTAATCATCTCGGCCTGCGCTTGTTGAAGCGTCGTGCCCTGTTTCAAACGGGCGATGGCGCGCAGGCCGTGGTCATTGCGCGTCCAGCTTTTTGTCGTGAGCGCCAGCGGAAGCCATAGCTCGGCCACTTGCGGAAACTTGAAATCAGGCGGCATCACGCCGATGACTGTGTGCGGGCGACTATTGATATTAATCGTCTGGCCGATAATCCCCGGATTAGCGCCAAAACGGCTGTGCCACAGACCGTTGCCGAGGATGACGACGGTACTGTTATCGGGGCGGTCTTCTTCGGGGCGAATCGTTCGGCCCATGACGGGGGCCACGCCCAGAATCTCGAACAGCCCGCTCGAAATCCTTGCGCCCCTCAACTGCTCAGGCTCTGCTCCTCCGACCAGCGTAAAGCTGTTTTCTACATACGTGGCGATGTCCTCGAAGACGTGGTTCTGTTCACGCCAGTCCAAAAAATTCGGATAGGAGACGCCCATCGAAGCCTGCCCGCGCTTGACGGAAGTCTCGTCGAGCAGCACCAGCCGTTCAGGATGTTGATAGGGCAGCGGGCGCAGCAGAATACCGTTGGCGAAACTGAAGATAGTGCTCGTCGCGCCGATCCCAAGGGCCAGTGTCAGCACGGCCACCACAGCGAAGCCGGGTTTCTTCAAGAGCGCGCGCACGCCGTAGCGCAGGTCTTTCCACAATGTTTCCATGATTATTTTCCCCAAGCGAGAGTTCGCGCAAACAGTCAAGGCTTCCCCGGACCAACGGGTCCGGCGCAGGTTAAATTGCTGTTGGCGATAAGGAGTAACAAATGACGTGCCAGGAAAGCCGAAGGGCTGAATTGCTCGAAGCCTTTAGTTTAATTCGAGAGATAAGAGGAAGGCGGGCGGCGCAAATGTTCGATTCTGGGATTGGTTAATCCCAGAATCGGGAGCAGAGACAATCTTGGAACTGGTCTAGTCGTTGATGAGCAGAGAGCTGTAAATGGTCGAAAAGAGTTTGCGGGGCACGGGGTAGCGATAGTCTCACTACCCCTTTGTTGAGAATTGAACTCAGGCTTTTTCGCTTTGAGACAGCGACTTCATATCAATGACGAAGCGGTAGCGCACGTCTCCTTTAACTGTCCTCTCGTAAGCCTCATCAATCTGCTGTATGGGAATCACTTCGACCTCGGAAGTGATGTTCCTGGCGGCGCAATAATCCAGCATCTCCTGTGTCTCGCGTATGCCGCCGATGAGCGAACCCGCAAGCGTTCTGCCGTTAGTGATGAGCGAGAAAGCGTGTACCTCCGCAGGCTTCTCCGGCGCGCCGACAAGCACCATCGCACCTTCGCGTCCGAGCAGGTTGAGATACACGTTGAGGTCGTGCGGCGCGGACACGGTGTCAAGGATAAAGTCAAACTTATTGGCGAGCGGCTCTAGCTTCTGCGCATCTTTCGTCACAACGAAGTGATGCGCGCCGAGTTTGCGCGCGTCCTGCTCTTTATCCTGCGACGTGCTCAAGACCGTGACCTCTGCGCCCATAGAGGCGGCCAGCTTGACGGCCATGTGGCCCAGTCCGCCCAGGCCCACGACCCCGACCCGCTGGCCCGCACTGACCTTGAATCTGCGCAGCGGCGAATAGGTAGTGATTCCGGCGCAGAGCAGCGGGGCTACATTGGCGAGCGGAAGATTTGCAGGAATCTTCAGAGTGTAGCTCTGGTCCACCACAATCTGATTCGAGTAGCCGCCATAGGTCGGCGTCTTCTCGTCCCTTTCGGTCCCGTTATAAGTCGAAACCAGATGATTCTCGCAATACTGCTCCTCGCCGTCTTTGCAGTTACGGCAGACGCGGCAAGAGTCCACGAAGCAGCCTACGCCAGCCAGATCGCCCTCTTTAAAACGCGTAACTTCAGAGCCGACACGCGCCACGCGTCCGACGATCTCATGGCCCGGGACCATCGGGTAGATAGAATTGGACCACTCGTTTCGCACCTGGTGAATGTCCGAGTGGCAGACGCCGCAGTAGAGTATTTCGATGAGTACGTCATCTGGTCCAGGCTCGCGGCGCTCGAATGAAAATGGAGCGAGCGGCATGGACGCGCCGTGTGCGGCGTATCCGTTAGTCTTAATCATAATAATCTCCTTCTTGATAAAGCGTGTCGTCCCGTTCAAGGGGCAGTGTCTATTCTCTTCTCTTGTCAGACTACTCGAAGATGCT
Source organism: Pyrinomonadaceae bacterium (assembly GCA_036399835.1). Lineage (GTDB taxonomy): Bacteria > Acidobacteriota > Blastocatellia > Pyrinomonadales > Pyrinomonadaceae > DASYML01. The sequence continues at coordinate 29,019 of DASWMI010000028.1, forward strand.
GCCCGCAGCTTTCATCTTCCGCTTACTCTTCTACGCGCGATAATCCCGTGCGCCGCCTGTGCTGAAACTCTCGAACCCAACCCGTGACGGTTGAAGCGACCTCGCGCGAAGGATCGCGCGGTCCATCTTTCTTACTCGCGCGCGGCGAGACCGCTTGCGGCGGGCGCTCACGCTCGCCGCGCTTGATGATTTTGATTGAAGTTCTACGGGGCATGATTGTTACTCGCTCTCAGGCGCTGACCAGACCGGCGTGTTTGCCGACAAGCCGTGTCAGCGTCTCCTTAGAGGTCGCGCCCACGACGCGCTCTTCCTCTTTGCCGCCACGAAAGATGATCAAAGTCGGGATGCCCTTGATGCCGTAGCGCTGCGAAGTAGCCGGGTTGTCGTCCACGTTGAGCTTGAAGACCTTGACGCTCTCTTTGTACTCATCGGCCACAGCCTCTACGAGCGGAGCTATCATCCTGCACGGCGCACACCAAGCGGCCCAGAAATCCACCAACACGGGCTGGTCCGATTGCAGCACCTCTTGCTCGAAAGTTGTATCGTTCACTTCTCTGACCTGTTCACTCATCGCTTTTATTTCCTTTCACTTTAGTTGTCGAACTCTTCCCTCTTCTGTTTTCCGTTCAGGCCGAACCTTTCATCGAATTCAAACGGCATTGACCTGCCTCGAAAACCACTTAGCCATCCAGGATGGCCGACGCTGCCGTTCTTCCTCAATCAGCCGCTCGGAGCGCGACTGACGCTCGCTCAGCAAGTCTCTATACTCTTTAAGGCACGGCTGGCAAACTTCATCCGTCCCGACCCATTCGGGATGCGCCATTCGGATTGAGGCCAGCACTGGCTCCTCAATCGCATCATGAAGCGCACGGTCTGTCAGCAGACGCCCGCATCTCAGGCAGCATTGGAGTCCCGGCGTCAGGTCTAAAATTTCGTTCATGGCGAGCATCTCCCTCCGGTGCGTTTCAAGCTAACCGCTTCAGGTGTTGTACATATATACAATCGTCTATATAAGATGCGAAACTTTGTCGCCCGAGTGTCAATCCTTTTGCTTTAATCATGCCGCGTTGGATTTTTGACGATTGGCGCTCTTCAACCCGCGCCTTTTGCCGGCTGAAGGGTCAATACGGCGCTGGAGTTCTGCGACGTATTCGGCAAGGACATCTGTTCGTGCGCGTAGATACTTGAACTGTCCCTCGGAGCGTGTCTCGACGAGGCCCGCGTCCGTCAGCTCCTTGAGATGGTGTGAGACGGTCGCCTGCGCCACCGGAAAACACTCGACCACAGCGCCGCAACACATCTCCTCGCCAGCCGAGGCGATGACCTCCAGGATTTCAAAGCGGCGCGGGTCGGCCAGAGCCTTGGCGATCCGCTGAAATTGTGTGGCGTCCATATATACTCCCTGAAATATATATACAACTATCTATATAACTTGTCAACCCGAAAGCTCTCCGAATGGCATAAGTATGATGATGCGGCGAGCGATACCCAACAGCGTCAACCTGCTTTAGCCGAGTCTTCCATCCTGCAAAATCTTGACTCTCTTGCTCAAATGGAAATAGAGTCACCCCTGTTTTTCAAGGGCTGTTCGATTCGCGGCAAGATGCAGCCAGCTATTCTCAAAGTCACTAAGCGAGGAGCGGAACATGAGAAAACAAAGCGGTCTCCAATCGTGCGAGCCGGCTCATCCGGGAAAGTCTCTGGGCTGGGCGCTCTGTCTGATGGTCTGTGTCTCGCTGGCCTGTAATCTCTCGTCGCT
>DASWMI010000029.1:0-6982 GCA_036399835.1 Pyrinomonadaceae bacterium
GAGCGGCGAGCGTCTCCACATGATGTTGTCGAGCAGGCTCAACATCGTCGCCGTGGTTTGCGCCGAAGACTGCGCGCGGCCAGCAATCTCCGAACGCAGATTGCAGCAATCGTAGAACCAGTATGTGCCGTGGACGTGTACGATCTGTATGTTGTCCTGATCTTCGGGGTCAATCCGCTCGACCATCTTCGGGTGGTCGCAAACGATGTGCTGTTTGCCGAAAAGGGTTAAGGCGCGAGAGAGAAAGTCGTCGAAATTTGGAGTGATGACGAGATTCGCAATCTTCTTTTCCAGAAGAAGATGGGCGAGACGAAAGTTTGCCTGCGAGATGTAATTTCCGGCGATTAGCTCCTGCAAGTATTTCCGGCGCTGATTTTTTTGCGGATAGGCTTTATCAAACCAGTGGGAGTAAGTATCTATGGCATGATCGCCCGTCGGCGCTTCAGTTCGATTATATTTTTGAGCGACCTTCTTGCAATCCTCTTCGATGGAGGCAGCGAGCTTGATGGGCGGATGTGAGATTCCCGCGCCGACCAGAAAGAAGAACGGCAAGCGTCCTCCCTGAATATCATCACACGCCTGCCTGATTTCCGTGGCGGCCATCTCAAGATCAATCGTATTCATAAGCTCACCTGGGGTTTAAGCCGGATAGAAACGGGAAGTGCTTTTCTGGTCCAGTGAAGCCTTGCACTTCGGTGAAGCATCTTAAAACGCGTGTAGCTTAAACAATTAAGACAGGCGATTCAAGGAAATTATTGATGCGGGAAATATTCACGCCAGCGCCGCTCCACCAGCTCCGCGATGTCCGGCCTGACCAACAGCTCGTCAGGATAGCCCGGCTTCATGCGCGCATCAATGACGATAGGCGCGTGATATGAAAGATGATGACGAAGGACTGTGGTTTCCGCCGCGTGTATATCAGAGGCAGGCTCGAAGCGCGTCCAGGTGGACCAGAGAAAATCCGACGCGGAATGAGCCACGCTCGCATCATCATGCAGGATGATGAGAGGCCAGCTTGCGAAGGCTTCCTCGCGCGCAATCCGGGCGGCCTGTCCCTTGTCCTGCTCGTATGGCAGACCTTCCAGGACCAGACAGCCTGCGCAGAAGACCTCCGCGCGCTTAATATCCCGCGTCAGCGTGCCGCGAAACTCGCGCGGCAGCTCGCGCACGGGCTGGCCCAGCCCGAGCAGGATAGCCTTGCTCCCTTCGTTAATCTTGCCGCTCGTATAGTCGAGTGTGTCCATCGAAAGATTCGAGAAGATGAAGAGGTCGCTTTCCCAGCGTGTGCGCGCCAGGACATGCTCGAAGACGGATTTGAAATCGCGCAAGTCCTGAGGAGTATCAGTCAGAATCAGAAACTTTGTCAGCGAAAGCTGGCCCTCGCCCAGGATGCGAAAGCCAGAGACCAGCGCCTCGCGTTTGTAGCGCTCGCGCACGACCGCCGCGCATAGTGAGTGAAAGCCCGTCTCGCCGTAGGTCCAGAGGTCGCGGACGCTCGGCATGACGAGGGGAAAGAGCGGCGAGAGAAGCTGCTGCAAATAGTCGCCGATGTAAAAATCTTCCTGTCGCGGCTTGCCGACGACCGTCGCCGGATAGATGGCATCTCGGCGATGAAAGACAGCCTCGACATGAAAGACAGGATAATCGTGTTGCAGCGAATAGTAACCGTAATGGTCTCCGAAAGGACCTTCCGGCCTTCTTTCAAAGGGGGGCACATGGCCGACCAACGCAAACTCCGCCTCGGCCACCAGCCTGTGATGGTCCGGCAAAGGATTTCCGGCCATCCTTATCTTCTCGCCCGCGAGGACGGAGGCCAGGACCAGCTCCGGCACATCTTCGGGCAGGGGCGCGATGGCAGAGAGGATGAGTGCGGGCGGCCCGCCTAGAAAGACCGTCACGGGCAAGGGCTGGCCCGCGCGTTCGGCCTCGTGATAATGAAAGCCGCCGCCCTTGTGTATCTGCCAGTGGAGTCCGGTCGTCTGCGAGTCGTAACGCTGCATGCGATACATGCCGAGATTGTGTTTGCCGGTCTGTGGGTGCTCCGTGTAAACGAGCGGGAGCGTGATGAAAGGCCCGCCGTCCTCAGCCCAGGTCGTCAGGACAGGCAACTCTTCGAGCCGCGCGGGCTGGTCCAGAACTTCCGTCACTGGTCCACTGCGAACCTTGCGCGTGCCGAGCCTCAAGGCTTCGAGCGCGAGCGAGCGATGCTGCCAGAGTTCGGAAGGCTTTGGCGGCAAGAGCGCCTGCGCCATCTGTACGGCCTCGCGCACGAGCGCCTCCGGTTTTGGACCAAAGGCTCGCTCGATGCGACGTGCCGACCCGAAGAGATTGGTCACGACAGGGTAGCGGCTGCCCTTGACCCGCTCGAAGATGAGCGCCGGGCCACCCTCTGCAATCACACGGCGATGAATTTCCGCCAGCTCAAGACAGGGGTCAACTTCCGTCTCAATAGTCAGAATGTCTTTTTCCCGCCTGAGCAGATCGAGAAAGGAACGGAGGTTCGGGTGCATGCGAGAAAGTTTAACCGTAAAAGGCGCAAAGAGAAAAACGAGCGCGGGCCATTAAGATAAACGGCAAAGAGCGCAAGGCTCTTCCCTTTGCGCTCCTTCAAGGCGTTTCGTGTGATGAAGAATCAAAGATTGGCTATCGAGGCTCTGAAGCAGGCTCGCTCGTGTTTCCGGTCTTGCGCGGGCGCGTCGCGGCTTCGGGCTGTTGGCTCGCCAGCCGACCCCTTATCTCGCGCGTGGCAAGCTCTGCGGCATGAGCAACCTTTTCATCATAAGAGTCCAGGTAAGGCTTGATACGCTCCAGCGTTCCGGCATCGCCAAGCCTGGCGAGGACAGAGAGCAGTCGCGCGAGCGTCTTTTCGTTGACGCGCTCAAGAAAGATGTAGAGCGGCTCTGGATTATCCAGCTGCGCGAGATAACCCGCGGCCTGTTCGTGCCTTGATGAATCCAGCTCCCTGACAATGTTAAAGAGCGAGCCGGTCCTGCCCATCCTGTACATGGCCCAATCGAGCGCGAGGCGCACGCGCGAACTCTTTTCCTGCAAACGATAACCCGCGACCAGTTGAAGCTGGTCCACCGCGGTCAGGCGTGCCAGCTCTTCCGCCGCGCGCTGGCGTTCAAGCGGGTCGGGGTTGGCGAGACGGCGTGCAATCTCGGCATTCGACGCGGCAGCGGCGGTCGGCTCTTCTTGCTCAGGCTCATCCTGCGCGGCTGCTTTATTCAACGCGCCGAAGCACAGGAAAAAGAGGAGCAGGAGCAGCAAGGCGCGTTTGTTCTTGAGCGAGTACATCTTTAATCACATCTTTCCGGCTTACTTGCTGGCGGCCTGGAATCCCGGGTCGCTGATAGATTTCGAGTCCATCTTCGGCGCGTACTTTTTCGCCACGGGCTGTATCTCTTCGGCCTTGCCGATGAGCACAAAGACCAGATTCTCGGCGGGGAAATACTGGTTGATGATTCTCTTCGCGTCGGCCAGCGTCATCGAATCAATCCTGGCGTAGAGATTATTGACTTCGCCTTCGTTGAGGCCGAAGAATTCCAGTTGCGCGATTAAGGCGGCGAGCTGGTCCGTCGTCTCTATACGCGGCGGAAACTGCCCCTTGATGTAAGCCTTGGCCGATTTCAATTCCTCTTCCGTGATGCCCTTCTCGTGCAGCCGCTTGAGGATGTCGAGCGTCATGTCAATGGCTTTTTCGGTCGCCTCGTTGCGCGTGTAGGTGGAGATAACGAATGGACCAGCGAGCTTGCGCTGGTCGAAGGAGGAGCGCGCGCCGTAGGTTAACCCGGTCTTGATGCGAAGCTCGCTATTGAGCATGGAAGTAAAGCGCCCGCCAAAGAGCGTGTTGACGACGTTGATAAAGACGCGGTCCTCGTTATTGCGTGCGACGCCGAGATTGCCTATCTGGTAGAAGGTCTGCGTCGAGTCGGGCTTGTTGATGAGGAGCAGGCGTTTGCCCTGGACCAGTTTCGGCTCAGGGAGGTTCGTCGCCGGAGCGTTGCGTGCGGGCCACGCGCCGAATCTTTCAGTCAGCAGGCGTTCCATCTCGGCAGAATTGAAGTCTCCGGCCACGGCCATAATCGTGTTAGAGGGCGTGTAGTAAGTCTGGTAAAACTTTACTATGTCGTCGCGCGTGATGGCGGCCAGGCTCTTCTCATCGCCGCTGACGGGGCGACCATACTGGTGGCCGTCGAAGAGGTAGGCGTTGAAATATCTACCGATGACTTCCGAGGCTTCATCCTTGTCGGACTTAACCTCGTCCACGCTCTGCGTAATGAGCTTGGTCACTTCTTCCTGCGGAAAAGTCGGGTTGAGCATGACATCGGAGAAAAGGTCCAGTCCCTTGCCGATGTCCTTTTTGACGAACTCTGCGGTCCCCGTCGAATAGTCGTAAACCGCGCCCGCGCCGAGCAGCCCTCCGATAAAATCAAGCTCCGCCGAAACCTGTTCGCTGCTGCGCGTCTTCGTGCCCTTTCTCAATAGCCCGGCAGTGATGGCGGCCAGACCCTCTTTGCCCGCGGGGTCTGCGGTCGAGCCAGCCTTGACGATAAAGTTAAAGCTGATGATGGGCACTTCGTGCTGCTCCATGAGAAGCACCGTGAGACCGTTCTTGAGCTTTACTTTTCTGTAGGGCGGAAGCTTTAGCCCGCCTTCCTGCGCACGAGCGGGCTGGACCAGCGGAAGGGCAAAGATGAGCAAGAGTGCGAGTGTCAATAAACGCTTCAAGGTTTCCTCCAACTGGAATGATGACAATGCGAAGATGGCTATCAAAGCATGCGGCCAGATTAGTTTGCTCACCAATCAAAGCTCACTGCTGGCCGATTACTGCTGCTGCTGGCCGCTCGTCGCCTTTTGCTCTCCGGCTTCCTCTTTTTCGGGAATCAGCGTGGCAACCGTGCGGTTCTTCTCCCCGAAATATTTCTGCGCGACGCGGCGCACGTCATCCTTCGTGACCTTCTTAAAATCTTCGGCGGCGGTAAAGAGCTTTTGATAGTCGCCGAAGAAGACCTCATAGCTGCCGAGCGTGTTGGCCTTGCCGTTGATGGTCTTCATCTGGCGATAAAAGTTGGCGAGTAGGATGTTCTTGGCCTTCTCAATCTCCTGGTCCGTGACAGGCTCCTTCTTGACGCGGTCCAGCTCTTCATAGACGGCCTTCTCGACCGCTTCGGGCGCGATGCCCTCTTTGGGCTGCGCGGTCAACATAAAGAGCGTCGGGTCAAAGGCGAAATCGTAATCGGCGTTGATAAAGAGCGCGAGCTGGTCCTTATCCACCACGCGGCGGTACATGCGCGAGCTTTGACCCGAAAAGAGTATCGTCTGCAAGACCTTGAGCGGGTAGTAGTCCGGGTTGGCCGTCTCGGGCACATGATAGCCGAGCATGAGAAGCGGCAGTTGCGCAAACTTTTTGACGACGACGCGGCGCTCGCCTAGCTGCTCCGGCTCGCGCGTCGTCACTTTCGGCGGAGGCTCGCGTGCGGCAATCGGTTCGATATATTTTTCCGCGAGCTTGAAAATCTCTCCGGGTGTGACGTTGCCGACGACGACCATCGTCGCGTTGCTCGGCGAATAGCCCATGCGGAAATGGTTTTTAAGGTCGTCCATCGTCCAGTTCTCTATATCCACCATCCAGCCGACGACCGGAAACTGGTATGGATGCGCCGTGTAGGCCGTCGCCCAGAGCTGTTCGTAGAGCAGCCCCGCGTTGTCCGAGTCAACCGAGGTGCGGCGCTCGCTGGCGACGACGCCGCGCTCGGATTGAATCATCTTCGGGTCAAAATTGAGGTTCTCAATGCGGTCGGCTTCAAGCTCGAAGATGAGGTCGAGGGTCGAGCGCGGAAACCAGTCCTGGTAAACTGTCACGTCCGTATTGGTGTAAGCGTTGTTCGAGCCGCCCGCCGCCTCCATCACACGGTCAAACTCGCCCGGACCATATTTTTTCGCGCCGTTGAACATCATGTGCTCGAAGAAATGAGAGAGGCCGGTCGTGCCTGGCCGCTCGTTGCGCGAGCCTATCCGGTAGAAGACGTAGAACGCCACGTTCGGAATCGAGCTATCCTGCTGGACCAGGATTTTCATGCCGTTTTTGAGCGTGTGCGTCTTGACCTCAAAGCTCTGCGCAGGCGCGGGCCCGGCATGGAAAAGGATGAAGAGCAGGCTCAGACACAGGACTGTTTTAAATAGCCGCATACGGTCTCCGCCAAAGGTTTTCAAAGGGTTGTAAAAATTTCCGGGAAATCCATGAGCGAGCCAGGCTCGCTTCGGGCTGCTCGCCCTCTTGAGATGCTGCGCGTGCGCGTGCGTGTTGTACCAGGCAGATTCGAGACGCACGAGAGCCGTGGCGTTGAAGCTTCCGCTCGGCCCGCCTCCGGCTAATCCATCTCAAGCGGATTTTTAAAGGGCTTGTCCTTATCCTTCTCGGCCCGCTTCAGGGCCTCGCGGAACTTCTCTTCCAACAGGCGCTCGCGGTCTTTAAGCGAGCCTAGCTCCTGCGTAAAGATTTGCTCGCGCTGCTCTTTCTGTTTATCCAGGCCCTTGAGCATCTCGTCAAAAGATGCGACCTGCTTGGCCTTCTCTTCGTGAGAGATGATGACTCCCGTCTGCGCATCCACATTCAAGGTCGCCTCGCAGCACGGGCAGATGATCGTAAAGCGTGTCTGGTCTGCCATTGTCAGGGTGTCCTTTGGGCTGAAGTTCGGTCGCGCTTTTGAAAACCGAAGTTAGACAAGGGCGACCATCGTCTGGATTATAACACCCGCGGGAAGTTTCAAAGGAGCGGCGCGGCAGGGTCCGGCTCGATAAAATCGTGCGTGACGAAAATAAAGTGGACCGGAATAAAACGGGGCGACCGCTGTTGAAGAGGTCGCCCTGTTTACCGTTTACTCGAATTTTCTTAGAGCAGTTTAAGGAGTGACGGCCTTCTTGATGCCCTTGCCGACATCCTTCGCGCCTTCGCCGACCTTCTTCGCGCCTTCGACAG
>DASWMI010000030.1:0-3092 GCA_036399835.1 Pyrinomonadaceae bacterium
TCTATCTCTTCGCCGCGCAGCCCGAGCGGATAGCCAGTGCCGTCCCATCTCTCATGATGCTGCCCGACGACGCGCGCAGCGCCTTCCAGAAAATCTATCCCGCGCAGAATCTGCTCGCCGTGCCGAGGGTGCTCGCGCATCCTGGTCCATTCCTCCGCCGTTAATCCGGAGGGCTTGCGCAGGATGGCATCGGGCACGCCGATTTTGCCTATGTCATGAAGGAGCGCGCCGAATTCCAGAGCGCGCATCTCGTCTTTGTCCAGCCGCAGCTCGCGCCCCAACCGCAGGCTAAAGCTAACGACGCGCTCCGAATGTCCGCGCGTCTCATGGTCGCGGGCTTCGAGGGCCGCCGCCAGCGCCTTGAGCGTCGTGCGGTAAGATTTTTCCAGCGAGTCGAGAGCCTCCGCCAGCTCCCTGGCACGCTGCCGGACCAGCTCTTCCAGATAAGTTTCGTATTGATACTTGGCTTCAAGCAGCGCGCGGTGTTCGAGTGCGCGACGGATGGCAGCCTCCACGTGATAAAGATCGAAAGGCTTGGTGATGTAATCGAAAGCTCCCGCGCGCAAAGCTCCGATGGCGTTGTCAATCGTCTGCGCGCCGCTGACCATGATGATGACAGTGCGCGGAGCGAGAGTCTGTAGATGCGGTATCAGCTCCAGCCCGCTCATGCCCTTCATCATGATGTCGCTGATGACCAGGTCAAACTCGGTCGCGCGTAACCGGCCCAGCGCAGCTTCCGCCGAGCCGACCGCCGTGCAGTCATAAGAGCCGCACAAAAAGTCTTGCAGCACAGCTCTGATTTCCGGCTCGTCGTCGGCGATGAGCAGCCTGGCTTTACCCTTGCGATGTTGAGACATGGCCGCACCCCGTTCGCTTAAAAGAGAAAGAGTCGGGTCTATCTTTATCCATCCAAGACAGCCATCTGGACCAGTACGCTACGCGAAAAAGCTCACGGCTGGTCCGGCTCGCGTGGCTGCCTTGACGGCGCTTCAAATTATTCAGGAGAGAAGGCGCTGTAGCCGGAAATCCTTTCGGCAAACTCCATGCCAGCTTGAGGCTGACCGCTTCGGCCAGCCGACCGTGCGGCTCTCTGGCGAGAGTCCGGTTCAAAGCGGAAACCTGCGCGGCTCTTGAGCATGAAGAAGCTTTGCGGCGCACGCCGCACGCTCTTAAATTCGTCGCCTCGCAAGCTCCATCCTGCTGGCCTTCCAGGCATTTTCCAGCCCGCGCGCTTTGGAAGATTCGCAGCCGCATGGAGCAGACTGCTACGGCACAAACAACGCTCCGACGCACAATACGGCAGCCAGTTCCCGCGCCCTCGCCAGCCCTCTCTTGCTTCTCCCTTTCAGCCTCGGACCTCGGGGCCAGCCCTGCGATCACTCCTCCGGCTGGACCATAACAGTTGCTTCTCCTTCTACTGCAACAGTTTTAAGCCTTTCTCCCGAATCCCCGCGACGTGCAAGCGGCCCCTTTTGCGGCCCGTGCGCGGAGGATTCGAGCAGCGATTCAGCCCTGGAAAATTTAATAGAGAGGGGTACGGGGTTTGCGATAGCTGGCAGAAGCAATCCGCGATTTTGTTCCTTCAAGTCACAGAGAGAATCTTTCACAGTCAGGGCCGGAGGAGGCGTCAGTTGAGATACATCAAGCATTACAGGACGACCACATGGCTCTCTCTACTCGCCCTGCTGATAGCTCTCTGCACGGTCCTGCTGCCTGCGGGCAACAACAGGGCGCAAGCCACTTCAATCTACAAAAAGCTTGCGCCCGACCTGCGCCGGATGACAGGCAGCAGGCGCAACGACAATGCGCGCGTCAATGTCATCGTTCAATTCAATCGCTCGCCCGACGAAGAAATCGAATCGCTCCTCAAGGGAAACGGGACGCGCTCTTTGCGCCAGTTTCGCAATTTTAATTCGCGTCTGGTGAGCCTGCCCGTCCACGCCGTCGAAGCGCTCGCCGCACATGATGCCGTGCGTTATATCTCCGTTGACAGGCAGACGGGGACATACGGCCACATCACCAGCACGACCGGGACGGACGCCATACGCACGCAAGTTAAGACTACGACAACCACGCTCTTCGGGATAGTGACGGCCACCATGACGACGACCACGACGCTCGACGGCGCGGGCTTGAGCATTGCCATTATCGACTCCGGCATCGAACGCACTCATAAATCTTTCCTCGACGCAAACGGCCTGAGCCGCGTCATCGTGGACCAGGATTTCACGGGCGAGGGTCGCACGGACGACCCCTTCGGTCACGGTACACACGTCGCTTCGGCGGCAGCCGGTAACGGCCAATTCTCTCAAGGCAGCTACACGGGCATCGCGCCTGGTGCGAAGCTCGTCAACCTGCGCGTGCTCGACTCTGAAGGCACCGGCAATATCTCAAGTCTGCTCGGCGCGCTCGATTGGGTGATGACCAATCGCACGCTCTACAACATACGCGTCGTCAACATGAGCCTCGGCACTCCCGCGATTGACTCTTACCTGGACGACCCGGTCTGCCTGGCCGTCCGCCGCCTGGTTGACGCGGGCGTCGTGGTCCTGGCCGCCGCAGGCAATAACGGCAAGGATTCAGCGGGCCAGAAGGTTTACGGGCGGATACACTCGCCCGGCGATGAGCCGTCGGCGATTACCGTCGGCGCGACAAACACTTTCGGCACGGACGAGCGCGGCGATGATGCTATAACGACCTACAGCTCGCGTGGACCAACGCGCGGCTACCGGACGGACGATGGCGGCGTCAGGCACTACGATAATCTGTTTAAGCCTGATCTGGTCGCGCCCGGCAACAAGGTCATCTGGGCAGAAGCGCCCGGCAACAACATTGTCACGGCGCACCCGGAGCTGGACGCTGGCGTGGGCGCGAGTGCTAATGAGAAGATGATGTATCTGAGCGGCACATCAATGGCGACACCAGTGGCCGCAGGCGCTGCCGCACTGCTTCTCCAGGCCAATCCTTCTTTAACTCCCAATCTCATCAAAGCCATCCTGATGTACACGGCACAGCCGCTGGCAGGCTTTAACATGTTCGAGCAGGGAGCAGGTCAGATCAATATTGAAGGGGCTGTCAGGTTAGCTCGACTG
>DASWMI010000031.1:0-5271 GCA_036399835.1 Pyrinomonadaceae bacterium
TAACGTCTGGTATCGCCTGACGCTGACCGTGACGGACTCCGGAGGATTCTCGACAACTGTGTTGCGCGACATCCTTCCGCGCAAGTCCACGATCAGGCTTGCCACCAACCCGCAATGGCTACTGCTCACACTCGACGGGCAGCCCGTGACCGCTCCGGCTGCGGTCGTCGGCGTGGTCGGCATGACGAGAACGCTCGGCGCTCTCTCGCCTCAAACCCTGAACGGCGTGACTTACGAATTCGATTCATGGTCGGATGGCGGCGCTGCCATACACGATATTTCGACGCAAAGCTCCGACACGACCTACACGGCAAACTTTCACGTTAAGCCCCCGACGACAGGGCCTGCCTTCCAGTTCGACGCATCGAGCTACCAGGCGGGCGAAGATGATGGCAGCATTACGATCAATGTCTCGCGTTCGGGCGATGCTTCCGCTGCGGCTTCCGTCAATTACGCGACGAGCAACGGCACTGCCTCCGAACGCGGCGACTACATCACGGCCTTGGGCACGATTGATTTCGCCCCCGGAGAAATTAGCCGAAGCTTTAGCATACTCTTGACGGACGACCTCTATGTTGAGAATAGCGAAACTGTCAACCTCGCTTTAAGTAACCCGACGGGCGGCGTCTCGCTAGGCAATCAGAGCACGGCCTTGCTCATTATCCATGATAATGAAACGGCTGAGCCGACCACCAATCCTGCGGACCAGCCGGAATTTTTTGTCCGGCAACACTATCTGGATTTTCTCAACCGCGAGCCTGACCCGGGCGGGCTGGCTTACTGGACCAGCCAGATAGCCTCTTGCGGCAACAACGCTTTCTGCCTCCTCCAAAGGAAGATAGGCGTTTCCGCAGCCTTCTTTGTCGAAACGGAGTTTCAGCAGACCGGCTTCTTTATCCATCGCATGTATCGCGCAGGGCTGGGCCAGCGGCCAAGCTATCTGGAATTCATGGCGGATCGCAGCCGTTTGAATGAAGGGCCGAACCTCAATGCTGAGAAAGAGGCTTATGCCGCGGAGTTTGTCCGGCGCTCGCCGTTCGTCAATAAATATTTACAGAACACGACGCCCGAATCCTTTGTGGATGCTCTGCTCTTGACGGTCAAGAATACATCCGGCGTGGATTTGTCAGGCAAGCGCGGCGAGCTGCTCGGCGAGTACAACGCCGGCGGCGACCAGTCGCAGAGCCGCGCACGCGTCCTGCGCAAGTTGATAGAGTACGCAGAGTACATTGAGGTGGAATACAATCGCGCCTTCGTCCTGGCCCAGTATTTCGGCTATCTGAGGCGCGACCCTGATGAGGGCGGTTATCTCTTCTGGCTCAACGTGCTGAACAATAAAGAGCCAGGGAATTATCGCGGGATGGTCTGCTCCTTTATCACCTCCGGTGAATATCAGGACCGCTTTAGCCCCGTGCGGACGCACTCCAACAGGGAATGCCAATAAGGCACGGGCGAAACAGAAATTAAGAACCGGCGCAAACCTGTCTTTCGACGCGCACGCACACGCGCAGTTGAAAGCTCTACCGCTCTGCCGCTCGTCGCTTTATAAATAGAGAGGGAAGGCTGTATATTTAGAGCATCAAAAGCATGCTCGCCCTGCCGCAGAAATTTTACAGGTGACGCGCCTCCCGAAGGGTGCGTCCGCGCTCCCCGTTTGTCCGTGCGCGGCCCGTCGCGCACATCAGTTTGAGGAGATAAAAAAGTGAAACAGCATCAAGCTCATCGTCGGCTCGTTTGCATCCTGGCGCTCGGTTCTCTTTTCGTTCTGAATACGCTGCCCTTGAGCGCCACACGCGCCCTTGATGCGCGCGATAAGAAATCCGGCTCGGTGATACACGTCACGCCGCCCGCACCCCAGATAAACGATGCGGCGCGCCTGCGTGAGCTGGCCGCGCGTCGCTCGCGCGTCGCGCAGGAGATTGGACCAAAAAGCATCCTCGTGCTCTTTAGCACGGAGCCGCGCGTCTATACCAACGACGTGGATTATCATTATCGGCAGGAGAACAATCTTTACTACCTGACCAACCTCAAACAAAAGGGCGCGACGCTGGTCCTCATGCCCGGCAATCCGCAGTCGCCGGAAATCCTTTTCCTGCCGAAGCGCGACCCCGCCGCCGAAACCTGGACGGGGCACATGTATTCGCCGGAGGAGGCGCGCGCCGTCTCGGGCATTGGCGAAATCTGGGAGGCAGGGGAATTCGACCCCTTTATGCGCGCCTTGCGCAGCCGCCAGCCCTATCGTCCCAAACCGGAAGCGCAACTCTTGACGGGCGACGGCGCAACGCGCGCTGCGCAGCCCGTCACGCCGCCCGTGCCGATGGCCGAGCAGACGACAGCGCAGGCAGGGGCGGCCACGCCCGCGCGACCCGTGACGGGCCAGTCTCCCGTCAACCTGACCACGCAGAACGCGACGGCCACCAGACCGCAAGCCGCAGCCGCGCAGACTGCGCAGGGCATGGGCGCGTCAGCCGCGACGACGACAGGCTTTGAGCGGCTCTTTGCTGCGATGGGCGCGGGCGAGGCGGAGCTTTATCTTTTAGTTCCGTCTCAACGCGAGGAGAGCAGCAGGGAATACAGGCAGGAGCAGGCATTCGCGGGCCAGTGGGCCAGGAGCGCGACGGGCTTTAACGTGCGTAACGCCTGGCCCATCTTTACGCGCATGCGTCTGCGCAAATCTCCCATGGAATTGCAGATTCTACAACACGCGATAGACATCAGCATCGAAGCGCACGAGCGCTCGCAGGCTCTTGCCAACCGCGCGCAGCATGAGTATGAAGTGGATGCCGAAGTGCTCTATACCTTCAAGCGGCGCAACGCGGAGAACTGGGGTTATCCCAACATCGTCGGCTGTGGACCAAACGCGACCACGCTCCATTACATCGAATCGCAATCGCCCATCAACGGCAACCAGTTATTGCTGATGGATGTCGGCGCTGAGTATGAACACTACACCGCGGATGTGACGCGCACCTTCCCTGTGAGCGGAAAGTTTACGCCCGAACAGGCTGCCATCTATCAGATAGTTTATGACGCGCAGGAAGCAGCCGGGCGTGCCACGCGTCCGGGCGTGACGCTCAACGATGTACACAAGGCCGCGCTAGATGTCGTCAAGGACGGATTGCTCCGGCTGGGGCTAATTACGGACAGGGATTCGGACCAGTATCGCATCTGGTTTATGCACGGCACATCGCACTTTCTGGGGATGAACGTCCACGATGTCGGGACACGCGAAACAAGGCTCGAATCGGGCGCAGTCTTTACCAACGAGCCTGGCATCTACATACGCACGGACGCGCTTGATTATCTGCCGAAGACGCCGGAGAACGAGCGTTTTATCGCTGCGGTGCGTCCTGCCTTTGAAAAATACAAGGGCATCGGCGTGCGTATCGAAGACGACCTGCTCGTGACGGATAACGGGGCCAAGTGGATGACAGCCGCGCTCCCGCGCTCGATTGCAGACATCGAAAATTTCATCGCCCGCGCGCGGCAGGAGATGCGCGCCAGCAGCCTGATTTTCGATCCCTTTCATTTCGGCGAGCCGCGCCAGGATGGGTTGATGGCGAACAGCGCGAACAGTAAGAATTGACGGCGCAGGCTTCTTTTCTTAAATCTCACTCATAGCTGAGGGCTTCGACGGCATCCTGGCGGGCTGCGCGCAGCGCCGGATAGAGTGCGCCGAGCGTGCCGCCCAGCAGTCCTATGCCGAGCGAGATGAGTATCCAGCGCGGCTCTATCTCGACGCTGAGGGTCGTCGCGCGCATGATGGCGAAGCGCGCGACGAGCGTCAGGATCACGCCGAGGATCACGCCGAGCAGACTGACGATAATCGCTTCCTGCTCGATGACCCAGGCGATGTTGGCTTTTGACATCCCCAGGGCTTTGAGCGTGCCTATCTGCCGTGTGCGCTCTGTGACGGTGGTGTACATCGCGAGCAGGATGACGAGCAGGCTGATAGCCGCGGCGATGGCAACCACGACCTTGATGAAGATGTTGAGCGCGGGCACGCCGGAAGCGTACAGCTCCGGCAAATCGCGCGTGAAGATAATCTGGTCATCGGGGAAGCGCTGTCGTATGCGTTCGGCCAACTGGTCCTGTGCGGCGGGGTCTACGCACGAGATGAGAATGACGGAGCAGTGGCCTTCAGCGCCCATCTGCTCCTGCATCGTCTTGAGCGGAATCTTGACGCGGCCCCCGCCCGGCGGCTCGAAGACGCCGACGATGCGAAACGGGCGCTCGAACAGCTCGACGGTCGAGCCGAGCGCGGCGTGATGATCCTTTTGCCAGACGGTATCGACGATGGCCTCGTCATCCCCTACAGGTTCTCTACCTTCCTTGAGCGTCAGTCCGGCGATGCCCGCGTATTCCGCGAAACTTATCCCGTCAATCAGGCGATTGCCAAAACCGCTCTCCGTCTTGTCCAGCACCTGCCCGATGGGGACGGCTGCCCTCACGCCTTCAATCTGGGCCAGCTCTTTAGCATGCGCAGCGTCCAAAGTCAGCGGCTGAGAGCCTATGCCTGTGCTGCCGGAAGCGCGGACCATAATCTCCGCGCCGATATTGGATTCGCGCCGCCCGCGCTCGCGCAGGACTCCGTGGGCTAGCCCGACCGTAAAGATGATGAGCAGCACGCCGACGGCGATTCCGAAGATGCTGACGGCTGTGCGCGCGGGCCTGTGTGCGATGTTTGAGAGTACGAGGCTGTCCATAAGTTTTTGCAGGCGCGGGCTGCGCGCGACGAGGCGGCCCAGAGCATCAGGGAGAGCGCGCCAGGCCAGTATCACGAGACCGATTCCGGTCCAGAAAATCATCCCGGCCTTGCGCACCAGCGCGAGCGTCAGGCCGGTGGCGGCGGCAAAACCGAGCGTCTTTAAAATCACCACCGTCCCGCTCTCGTAAACGCCGATGGTGCCGGGCACGAACCCGAAGACGAAGTTGATGACTTTGGTCAGCGATTCGATGATATAGCAGGCTTCGATGGGCGGGTTAAAACCGAGCAGCCTGAGCGTGACGTAGACTTCAAGCACGCTCGATGCATGCGAGAGAAAATCGTAACCGAGGATGCCGAAGAAAGCACCGGGCCTGCGCTGGTAAAAGTTATAAACTTCCTGCTCGACGTGATGTATCTTCGAGCGCCAGTGCAGAATCTGCCTGCGCTTACGCTTAAATCCTAACCGCGCAATCCTGTTCATGAGCCATGTCATAAACATAAAGCGTCGGCTGGCGGCGAGTCCGGCGGCGACCATCCCTAGAAAAGCCACGGTAGCGATAATG
>DASWMI010000032.1:0-11264 GCA_036399835.1 Pyrinomonadaceae bacterium
GTGCAGGGTGTCAGGTCGTGCTTTTGATGAAGAGGAGCGTGCGAGCATCAGCTATGCGGCCTGTTCCTTCTCTGACCCAAGTTGCGCTCGGCCTCAGACATATATATAAGGACTCGCGCTTGTCTAACAGAATCAAAATCCGAAGCTTCCTCCCGGCGGCGCGTGAGAGAGTGTGTGTGTCAAGAGGGGGTCGCCGCCTGAAGTTGTGGTCCAGTCCGTCTAACGGTTGAGCGATGACGGCCCGCCGAGCACCATCGCCGCTTGCGGCAAAGCTGCACTGGCGCTCTGGCGCGTGTTGACCTGCGCGGGCTGGACCGGCTGCAATCCGATCTCGCGCGCAGCCGCTTCAAGATGCATAGGGGAAGTGGCCGCTTCACGCTCCAGAAGCAGTCTGCGCTGCTCTTCAAGGAGACGCGCACGCTCACTGCGCAGCTTCTCGCTCTCGTACCCGTAACGAACCGCGGCGAAATGCTGGCCCGCCGCGAAGACGAACCCGCCAGCAAGCACCAGTCCGCAAAAGAGCAGCAGGGCCAGACGCGACAGCGCACGGCCATCGCGCTCGCGGCGCACTGCGTAGTTTGGCTGTGTTGGGGGTAATCTTCTCATTACGATTTACACCTTATCGGGTCAAGCTTTGAAGTCCAGGCTGGGAACGAAGAGTTTCAAGGACCGGACCGTTCAGCGTTTATATCAACGTTGATAGAAGTGCTGACGTTCGCATCAAGCCTTGCGACAAGCGCGCAACCTGGCGCTGCGCGCGCGGGGGTTTTCCTCTACCTCTTGCTCGACGGGAGCGACTGGGCGACGCGTCAGAATTTCAACGGCACGTCGCGCGCCGCAGGAACAGACCGGCACGCGCGGAGGGCACTGGCAATATCCAGACAGACGGCGCAGGGTCTGCTTGACGATGCGGTCTTCGAGCGAGTGAAAGCTGATGGCAGCAAAGCGCCCGTCAGGTTTTAAAAGATCAACGGCCTTTTCAATAAACTGGTCCAGCCCGTCAAGCTCTTGATTAACCGCTATGCGCAGGGCTTGAAAGGTGCGTGTCGCGGGATGTATGCGCTCTCCGCGTTTGTGCCCTGCGGCGCGCGACACCAGCTCGGCCAGCTCTTTAGTGGTCTTGACGGGTTCGCCACGCTCGCGTCTCTCGACTATCCATCTGGCGATGCGCCGCGAGCGCCTCTCTTCGCCGTATTCAAAGATGATGCGCGCGATCTCTTCTTCGGGCAATCGCGCGAGGAGGTCTGCGGCGCTCTCTTCATCGCTCTCCGCATTCATGCGCATATCCAGGGGCGCATCCTGCCGAAAGCTAAATCCTCTGTGCGCCGCGTCGAACTGAAGCGAAGAGACGCCCAGGTCCACCAGCACCCCGCTCGCTTCGCTTTCGCCCGCTTCAAGTAAGACTCTCTCTATCTCTCGAAAGTTCGCGTGCACGGCTTGAAAGCGCGAGCCAAAGCGTGCCAGCCGCTCTGTGGCCTGCGAGAGCGCCTCCGGGTCGCGGTCAATGCCGATGACGCGCGTCTCCTGAGAGGCTTCGAGGATTGCTTCGCTGTGCCCGCCCATGCCCAGCGTGCCGTCAACGAAGAGTCCGCCACGGTCGGGTCGTAGCAGCTCCATCGTCTCTTGCAGCAGCACGGGGCGGTGAGTCGCGCCCTTGCCCCCCAAAGGCGCAACCATCACCACCGCCCCGTGATCTCAAAGAACTGAAGAGGGTGACAGGTGACAAGTGACAGGTGACAAGCAAAAGCTTTATCAGTCACCTTGTTCTTGTCGCTCTTCTGATTCCTGTGACCCGTCACCTGTGACCTGTTACTGCTTTTAAATTCCGAGTCTGGCAATCGCCGCCTCGTCCTCTTCCGTATAGGGGTCTGCCAGCATGCGCTGCTGAAATTTTTCCAGCTCCCAGACTTCCAAATAGGTCAGATAACCGAGCACGGCGACATCGCCTATGACCTCTGCGCTGCGGCGCAGCAGCGGGTGTATGAGCACGCGGCCCTGTGCGTCCATCTCCGACTGCTGGCCGTAATAGTTCGTCCTGTCAAGGAACTTGCGCCGCGCCGGGTCCATCGAGGGAAGAAGCTGAAGGCGCTGCTCTATGGACTCCCATTCGGGTAAAGGGTAAAGGCGAACGTTCTCGCCCGTCAGGCTCGTGACGTAAAAAGTCGCCCCGTATTTCTCTTCCAAATAGCGCCGGAATGGAGTCGGCACCTTCAACCGTCCCTTATCGTCAATCCGTGCCGTGTAATTGCCTCTTAACATAGGGCTTCGGTGAATAGGGCTGAGCACCGGGTGCTTAAAAGCTCTAGTAAAACTTTAAAGGCCGTACACAAGCTATTCAGAAAAGCCCACTTCCGACCACTTTTCTCCACCCCGCCGCGCATAGTACGCTCGTTTTTTAAGCCTTGTCAAGCAGAAAAAACCTGTTTGGCAGAGAAATTTTAAGCACGATATGGTGTAGAGATGGCAGGTCCGGGGTTGTCGTGAGGCTAAAGTCTGTCTTTAAACTATACGAATATTAAGAGATAAACATCTGCGAGGATAGCCAAGCGTGTGCGCATCCTGTATAGTTGCGCGCCATATTGCTTTATATTCCATTTACAAGGTAGAAGCTGATTCCGAAGATGTCTCTGAGCGGACTTCCCCTGCTTATCTTTTTCGGTGGGCTGGCGGCCCTGGCTAATATACTTGGCGGGCTGCTACTGGCATCATCGGGCGCGCGGCGCATGGACGCGCGTTTCCTCAAATACCTGGTCGCGCTCGGCGCGGGGTTTATGCTGGCGGCCATTTTTATTGAGATTATCCCGCAGACAATCGGTATCTGGACCGAAGGCACGACGGGCGGCGAGCAGGCTGCCGAGGCCGTGCTGGGTTCGATGACGCTGTTGCTCGCCGGCTATCTACTCATACAGTTTGTCGAGCACACCATTACGCCGCATTTCCATTTCGGCGCCGAGACTCACCCGGAATCGGTCCTGCGCCGTTCGGCTGCCTACACGGCCATGGGCGGCCTGATGATTCATACTTTCTTTGACGGCGTTTCTATCGCCGCAGCGTTTCTCATCAACTTCAAGGTAGGGCTGCTTGTCTTCGTCGCCATCCTGCTGCACAAGATGCCTGAAGGCTTTACCGTCGCCTCGATCATGCTTGCTTCGGGGCGTTCCTCGCGTACAGCATTTATCGCTTCGCTCGCTATAGGCGCGGCGACCTTTGCCGGAGTCATCAGCGTCGCGCTGCTGCGTGCCAGGATGCAGACGGCTGTCGCTTACGCACTGCCCTTCTCTGCCGGCGTCACGCTCTATGTCGCAGCGAGCGATCTTATCCCAGAGGTCAATCATAAGGAAGAGAAAAACCCTGTCGTCTCAATCGTCGTCTTTGTCGGGGTCGCGCTCTTTTACATTCTGCATCGTGTGATTGAAGGTTAGAGCATAACGCTTTAAAGACGGGGCATCAGCGGTTCTCTATGCCTACATATTCACCGATGGCTCAAACCCAGACTTTAACTGTAGCGCCCGAGTTGGTATGATTGGCCCATTGAAACGCAACCACCCGACATTCGCATTCTTCTCAATCGCGGCGTTCGCCTGCCTACTCATGGCGACTACTCTTGTCGCGCGCGCGCAGGTGGCCCAGTCCCCGCTTCCCCCTCCAACCGGGTACGTCAACGATTACGCGGGCGTGCTGGATGCTGAGACGAAAGAGCGTCTTGAGACGACTCTGACCAGTCTTAACCGCGCACAAAAAATACAGATTGCGGCTGTCACGGTGAAGACCACGGGCGAGCAGGATATTTTCGATTACTCGCTGGCGGTCGCGCGTGGATGGGGCATAGGCTATAAGGGCGAGAACGACAACGGCATACTGCTGCTCGTGGCGGTTGACGACCGCAAATACTTCACGCAGGTCAGCGAGCATCTTGAAGGCGATTTGCCGGATAGCCTGGTCGGGCAGATACAGCGCGAGCGGCTGGTCCCTGCTTTCAGGCAACAGCAGTATGGCAAAGGAATTTATGAGACGGTCCAGACTTACATGGCGACGCTCGCGGAGAAACGCGGCTTCAGCCTCGCGGGTATAGAACAGAGCTATGCTTATCGTCAGCCGCAGAGACCTCAGCCGCGCATTCCCAGAGGCGGAGGAAGTGGCAACTGTATAGGCTCTCCATGTCTGATTCTCTTTATCATCCTTATCATCATTATCGTTCTCTCTTCGAGCAGAAGAGGCGGCGGCGGTGGTGGATGTCTGAACATGCTCTTGCTCGGCTCGCTCTTGGGCGGCGGGCGTAGGGGCGGGGGCTTCGGCGGTTTTGGCGGCGGCAGTTTCGGCGGCGGAGGTGGCTTCGGAGGCGGTGGAGGCTTTGGGGGGTTCGGTGGCGGCGGGGGCTTTGGCGGCGGCGGCGCAGGCGGAAGCTGGTAAAAACAGACCGATGAAGGATGAACGAGGAGCAATGAATCAATCTCTTCGGTTCCGCGTTCTGAGTTCTGAGTTCATGGTTTAAATCGGGTGAAGACTGATGGCTAACAAGATCGTTCAAGAGGCGCTCAATCATCTGACTGAGGATTTGCGCGCGACGCATGGAGACAATCTGGCTTCGATTGTGCTTTACGGCTCGCCGGCTGCGGGCGCGCAATCCGAGCTGCACTCGGATTACAACCTGCTCATCGCACTGCATCGCATCACGCCGGAAGACCTGCGTTTGTCTCAGCCGCCGATGCGCGAATGGCAGCGGCTGGGCCACGCGCTGCCCGTCTATTTTACTGTCGAAGAGTTAAGAGATGCGGCTGATGTCTTTCCAATAGAGTTTCACCAGATGGCTAAGTCGCGCGTGGTGCTTTACGGGCAAGACCCTTTTGAACTCGTCGAGCTGTCGGACGCCAACCTGCGTCATCAGGCCGAGTACGAGTTGAGGAGTAAGCTGATACAGCTTCGCAGGCTCTATATTCCGGCTTCCGTCTCGCCGGAAAGATTGATCGAGCTGATGCGCGAAAGCCTCTCAAGCTTTGCGGCGCTCTTTCGCGCGGTGCTGCTCTTGCACGGGAAAGAGCCGCCGGTCCAGAAGGCCGATTGTGTGCGTGCGACCGTGCAGCTTTTAGGACTCGACGCAGAGCCTTTCGAGCGTATTTTTGAATTGAACGCGAAAGGCTCTATGGATTTAACGGACGCAGAGGCGAATGAACTATTCGCTGCCTACATGATGCAGATTGAGCAGGTCATCGAAGCAGTGGATGAATCGCTAATCGTAGGACGCGTTAATCGTCAACGCGTGAAGAGAAAAGGTAGTTGACGTATTCACACGTTGACGAGTAATGAGCCGGAGGAGAAAGAAAGATGAGTAAGAAAAGATTATTACTGCTGGCGCTCTTGATTTTCGCGGCAGTGGGGACGAGCGGGTGCGGCTATAACACGCTTCAGTCAAAACAGCAGAACGTGAAGGCCAAGTGGTCCGGCGTTGAAAACCAGCTTCAGCGGCGCGCAGACCTGATTCCGAATCTTGTCGCGGCGGCCCAATCCGCAGGCATACAGGAGCAGGAGGTCTTCGGGCAGATTGCACAGGCACGCTCTCAACTACTGAACGCGACGAGCGCGCAGCCGCAGGGCGAGAACGGCGATAAGACTCCCGAGCAGAAGGAAGCGGTCATCGCCGCCAACAACAGCTTCGGCGGCACTATCGGTCGCCTGCTCTCTTTGCAGGAGAACTATCCCGTCCTCCAATCGAATACCAATTTCCTGAAGCTACAGGACGAGCTGACGGGGACGGAAAACCGCATCGCCGTCTCGCGCAAAGACTATAACGATGCGGTCCAGGACTACAACACGACGCGCGGCTCATTCCCGACCGTCATCGCCGCCAAGCTCTACGGCTTTAAAGAAGAGCCATACTTCAAGGCGGACGATACGGCGCGCCAGGCTCCCAAGATTGACCCCAACCAGATGCGCCGCAACCAGGGCAACACGAATAAGTGACGTGTAAACAGCGACAGGTGACAAGAGCAGGGCCTGTCCCTCTTGTCACCTGTTACCTGTCACCTATCAAGGCTTTTCAGAATCCGCGCGTGTTGCACATGGCGCAGTGGTCGCAGGGCTTGCCTCCAGGCTCGAGCGAGCAGGTCTTCTCTTTCTCGAAGAAATCCACCAGCTCAGAAACTGTAGCCTCATTGATGCCGAACTTTTCCTGGCTCGGATGCGTGGCGGGCACATAAACGCCGCTCAGCCACGGCGAGCGAGTCTGAGGCGCGTCGGATTGAATGCTCTGTCGCTCATCCTGCGTGCTCTCTCGGGCGGAGCTTGAAGGCCCCCTGGCGAGCGCGCTCTGCGGGCCGGAAGCTTCCGTTTCATCTTGCGTCAGGTGAGACTCTATGTGCGAGAGCCTGTTTTGCAGCTCAGAGAGGCTGGCGCGCATGGCGGCCAACTCCTGGCTCACGCCATCTGCGCTCGGAGCCTTTCCGGGCTGCGATCCGGCGTCGTGTTGTGAGAGGCGACGCGCAATCCGCTCTGCGAGTATGCGTGCCTGGTCCTGTTCCGTGCTCATTGGGCCTGCCTTCCTGACTGGTCCAGCAGATCAACATAATCCACTACGCCGACAATCGCCGAATCAATCGCCGCGCCCGCCTCGCCCGTCGCGGCTGTTGACGCGCCCCAACCTTCCTGCACGATCAAGACAGTATCGCCCACTCCCGCATCAACCGAATCCAGCGCGAGGATAGTCGTCTCGGTCGTTTCGCCTTCGGGCGTAATCTGCTGGCAGAGCATGATGCGCGCATTTGTATAGCGCGGATTCTTCTGCGTCGCGACGACATTGCCAAGCACGCGCGCCAGAATCATCTCTTGAGTCTCCCGTTCGTCACGTGCGCGTCCGAATCCACGATGGCGATAATCGTGCAATCGGTCGGCGTGTCCTCGCGCTTAAAAGGAAAGCTGGCCTCTTTGCCTCTGCACCAGAAGACCAGCTCGCCGACGCCCGCCCCTATCGCATCGAGCGCGACCAGCGGCTTTCCCTGCGGCTTCAAATCCGCGTTGAGCGTCTGCAAGACAAGCAGCTTTCGCCCCTCAAGAGAATCATTCTTGACCGTGGCGACCACTGTTCCTATCACGCGAGCCAGTTGCATAAAGAGTCCGAGAGTCTCAGAGTCTGGAGTCTCGGAGTCAAAAGACAAAAGCTTTTGTCCTTTGACTCATGACTCTCAGACTCTCAGACTTGTTCAATCGTCCACGACATCCACGGTGTCAATCACGCCGACGATGGCTGCGTCAACGGGCGTATCCTTCATGCCCTGCGCGAGGCGTGCGCTGGAGCCTGCGACGACCAGGACGCGCTCGTGAAAGCCCGCGCCGACCGTGTCAACGGCGACGACATAACCGCTCGTGGACGTTCCATCAAGATTGAGTGGACGCACGATGAGCAGCTTCTTTCCCAACAGGCGCGGGTCTTTCTGCGTCGAGACAACCGTGCCGAGGATGCGCGCGATAATCATTGGCTTCGTCAACGTGTCAATCATCAGTCGTCAATCGTGAAGAGATGGTTTTTATCTTTTCACGATTGACGACTGATGATTCAAGAGCTTAGCTGTTGTTGCCGATGGGCAGGGCTTCGTCAACGCTTCCGTGCGGGCGCGGGATGACGTGGACGCTGACCAGCTCGCCGACGCGACGCGCAGCCGCAGCCCCCGCGTCCGTCGCGGCCTTCACAGCCGCCACGTCGCCGCGCACAATCGCCGTCACAAATCCTGCGCCGATTTTTTCGTAACCGATGAGCGTCACGTTGGCAGCCTTGACCATCGCGTCCGCCGCTTCGATCATCGCCACCAACCCTTTTGTCTCAACCATGCCGAGTGCTTCTTGTGGCATTCGATATGCTCCTCAACTTTTCGTGAATCGTAAATCGTTAATCGTCAATGCGTGAACTGTGAATCGTGAACAGTTAGCCGTTAATCTTGAATCGCTGGCCGCGCATCTTGATGAGAGCCGAGCTATTTTTATTTACGCGTTGACGATTCAAGAGTTGGATAACTGCGTCGCCTGGCTCAGTAGCTCGACCAGCTCTTCGCGTGTTAAGGCTATCTTGCCTGCGCCGTTTGTGGCGGCGCGCGCGGCGTTGCTTGAGACTGTGCGCTCGCCTGTCGGGCAAGTCAACTGCGTTTCGTGCAGATAGCCGCAAGATTGGCAGCGCGCGTTCGCGCCCAAGTATCCGGCGGCCTCGCGGACGTTAATCAATTTCTCTATGGCATCCGCCGGAAGATTCTTTGAGCCTCCGAGCAGACGCGAGAGGATAGCAATCTTCGCCGTGTGCTCAAGAGTTTCGAGCCTGTCGAAAGCTTGCCACAAATCCGCGCCATAGGCTACCGCGCCGTGATTCGCCATCAGGAGCGCGTTGTGATGCCTGACCAGAGGGAGCATCGCTTGCGTTAGCTCGTCCGTCGAAGGCGTGCCGTATTCAGCGAGCGGGACACAGCCCAGCGTCAGAATCACTTCGGAAAGAATCGGCTGGTCAATGGCGAGTCCGGCGACGGCGAAGGCTGTCCCGTGCGGCGGGTGCGCGTGACAGACGGCCCTTACGTCCTCCCGCTCGCGGTAGATTAGAAGGTGCATGGCGAGCTCGCTCGAAGGACGATTGTCCGTCAGCGCCTTGCCGCTCGCATCCGTGACGGCGAGCATCTCTTCCGTCATACGGCCCTTGCAGACCATCGTCGGCGTCGCCACGATGCGATCGTCGTCGAGCCGCACGCTCACGTTGCCGTCCGAAGAGACGACATAAGAGCGCTCGTACATCAGCTTGCCGACGCGCACGATCTCACGCCGCGCAGTTTGTTCATCCATCAAAACCAGCTTTGCAAGGCTCAAGCTCTCTCAGTTGGCGTAAGTCAAGAGGGGGTCGCTCTGGCCGCGTTCGCTTACGTCAAAATTGTATTCGACCCATTGGACCATATCAACAGGCTCGCCGTTAATCATCGCGGGGATGAATTCAATCCGGCTGGCTGCCCTGACGGCCTCTTCGGTCAGCCCGCCGGGCAATGTCCTGACAGGCGTAATCTCCGCGACAGTCCCATCCTTGCGCAGCAGCATCCTCAATTTAACGCTCCCCGTAATCTGGCTTTTGCGCGCCAGCTCAGTGTAGGAGGCTTGAGGCTTGCGAGTGATAATGACAGGCGAAATATTACCGGAATGATGATGGTTGCTGGTCCAGGAGCGTTGGCGATAGCTGTCATTCTGGTCCAGAACGACCTTCGCCCTGAAGACAGGCTTGGGACTGAAGAGGCTTCCGAGAGCGACGCCAACACCAAGCGTTAAAATGAACGGCAGAACTCTTTTGAGCATGAAGGACGGCATAACCTCTACTCCTTCGGTCTTCGTCGCGGCTACAACTCGCGCTCTTCGCGCTGCGCAATCTCTTCGTAGGGCAGAATGCTGCGCGGGTTCGTGATGCAGGTTATCTGCGGTCTCGCCAGGAAGTACGATAATGATTCGAGCGAGATGGTCAAGTCAACCGTTTTCACCTTGACGCCGAGCCGCGCGTGCAATCGGACCGGCGCAAAGTTCAGCACGGCCTTGACGCCCGCAGACATGACCTGGTTCAAGACTCTCTGCGCCACGCGTGCGGGCACAGCGATGACGGCCACATCAATCGCTTCGTCGCGCACCACGCGCGCGATTCTTTTGACGTCATGGACCAGCACTTCATCTTTGCCAATCCGCCGACCGATCTTCTCGCGGTCGTTATCAAAGAGCGCGACAACCGTAAAGTTCGACTGCTTGAAGCCGTGATAGTTGGCGAGCGCCGTGCCCAGATTGCCAGCGCCGATGATGCCGACGCGATGCGGGCTGTCGAGGCCCAGAATCTCTGTGATGTGCTGGCGCAGCTCTTCTACAAAATAGCCCACGCCGCGCACGCCAAACTCGCCAAAGTACGCGAGGTCTTTCCTGATCTGCGCCGAGTTGAGATTGAATTGGTCCGCCAGCGCCTGCGACGAGATGGTCTTGATGCCTGCCGCCGCCAGCAGATTGAGACAGCGCAGGTAGACGCTCAAGCGGTTGGTTGTCAGTTCTGAGATTTTCTCTGACTTCATCCTTCGCGGCCCTTCCGGGAGAGCCTTCAGTATAGCTCAAAAAGAGTGGCAAGCGACAGGTAACAGGTGACAAGAAAGAATATGCTTTTCTCCCGTCACCTGTCACTTATCACCTGTCACTATCCTCCGGTTGCCGAAGGTCGCTGCTATCAACTACAATTCAGGGCGAATACGAAGGCGCTCCCGAAATTCTCTTCTTCGGTTAGAATTTAACCAACGCATGATTGCACACTTATCCGGCAAGCTGCTCGCCAAACAGGCGACGACTGTGATTATAGATGTTGGCGGAATCGGCTACGAGGTTGCCATTCCGCTCTCGACCTTTTACGACATGGAAGACCCGGGCGCGAGCATTTCCCTGCGCATCTACACGCATGTTCGCGAGGATGCCTTGCAGCTCTTCGGCTTTAGGACGGCACGCGAGCGAGAGCTTTTTCAGCAGCTCATCTCCGTCAGCGGCATTGGACCAAAACTCGGTATCACGATGCTCTCAGGCATGAGCGCAGACGAGATTATCGCTTCGATTCGGACCAACAACCTGGCGCGGTTGACTTCCATTCCGGGCATCGGACGCAAGACTGCCGAACGGCTCGTGATAGAGCTGCGAGACAAAATCGCCGCGCTCTCTTCGCCCGCGCTCGAAGAAGAGTTTGCGCCGACCATGACGGGCAGCGCCCCGACGACGGAAGAGTCCATGCGCGACGACGCGCTCTCGGCGCTGCTCAATCTCGGCTATCAAAAGGCTTCCGCCGAAAAATCCATTACCACGGCGATGCAAGAGGGCGGCGAGCTTTCCGTCGAGCTAATCCTGCGCCGCTCTCTGCGCACGCTTGCCAGAGGATGAACGACACGAGAAACTCGGTCAGCGATGAGCTATGAGGGATTGGCTCGTTAAATTTAATGAGCCAATCGCTTTTGATTCATCTCTGCTCGCATTCATACTTTCCGCTTTATGTCTGAAGAGCTTGAGCCAGCCAACGCGCGCGACGCGACCGTGATGGACGAGGAGAAGGAGTTTGAGAAATCTCTGCGCCCGACTCGTCTCGCCGAGTACATCGGACAGCAGCGCGCGACAGATAATCTGAGCATCTTCATCAAGGCTGCGCTCAGGCGGCACGAGGCGCTGGACCACGTGCTCCTCACTGGACCACCCGGACTCGGCAAGACGACGCTCGCCAACATCATCGCCAACGAGATGAGCGCAGAGCT
>DASWMI010000033.1:0-8262 GCA_036399835.1 Pyrinomonadaceae bacterium
CGCCGGGCCTGTCATCGAAAAGAGCGGCGACCTGGCCGCCATCCTGACGAATTTACAGGAGAGCGACGTGCTCTTTATAGACGAGATTCATCGTCTCAACCCCGCCATCGAAGAAGTGCTTTACCCCGCGATGGAGGATTATCACCTGGACCTCATGATCGGACAGGGTACAGCCGCGCGCTCTATCAAGCTTGAGCTTCCTAAATTCACGCTCGTCGGCGCGACGACGCGCGCGGGTCTCATCACGGCCCCCCTGCGCGGTCGCTTCGGGATAGTCTTTCATCTAGATTTTTATCCGCCGGAAGATTTAGAGATTATCGTCAGGCGCTCGGCTGGCATTCTCGGCGTAGAGATTGACGAGGGCGGAGGGCGCGAGATTGCTCGTCGCTCGCGGGGCACACCGCGCATCGCCAATCGGCTGCTGCGTCGCGTGCGCGATTACGCCGAAGTTGATTACGAGGGCCGCATCACGCAGGAGATTGCCAGCGACGCGCTCAATCGCATGGAGGTGGACACGTTCGGGCTGGACGAGGTTGACCGCAAGCTCCTGATGACGATTATCGAAAAGTTCGGCGGCGGGCCGGTCGGCCTCGGCACTATCTCCGCTTCGATTCACGAAGAGAAGGATTCCATAGAAGAGATTATAGAGCCTTACCTGATCCAGATAGGCTTTCTCAACCGCACGCCGCGCGGTCGAATGGTGACGCGTCTCGCCTACGAGCATTTCGGCCTCAGGCCGCTCACGCCCAAGCCGCCCGGACACGGACTCTTCGACAACGAATAGAATTTTCCGAGAGCCTTTTTTATCAACCCGTGAACAATAGACCTCGCACACCCAGCCTGCTTCAAACGCCTTTAGCCGTCGCGCTGGCCTGCGCGCTTCTGGCGAGCAGCGGTCTGGCCCAAAGACGCACAGAGACGCGACGGGCCGGAACATCTGTGGTCCAAAACAGGGAGGCTGCGCGCTTGCGCCGGGCGCAAGCCGTAGAGCTTTTGAGCGAGACGGCAAACGAAGCCCGCGGCCTTGAAGACCTCTTTTACCGCGCGCGGGTTCAGGCTCTCGCGGGCGACGCCCTGTGGCCCTTTGATGAAGCGCGTGCGCGACAAATCTTTCGCCGCGCCTGGGACGCAGCCGAAGCTTCAGACAAAGCCGAGCAGGAAGAATTAGCGAGCCTCTCAGGCTCCGGCTCTACGCCGCCGATGTCGCAGTTCACGGAAGCGCGCAGAGAAGTTCTGACCAGGGCTGCGGTGCGCGACCGCTCGCTCGCCAACCTTTTTCTGGACCGGCTGAAGGCTGAAAGAGAGAGCGAGCAGGGCCAGTCAAACGCTCCTTCAGCGCAACGCCCGTTTCGGCGTGAGCCGAGCGCCAACAGCCTGCGCCGTCTCTCTCTGGCCCTCGAGCTGCTTGATGAAGAGCAGGCTCAACAAGCCTATGAAGTCGCTATGCCTGCGGTTGAAGAAGGCGTCAGCGATCTTCTGGTCCTCTTTATGCTGCGGCTCTCTGAGCGTAATCCTTCAGCCGCGGACAGGCTCTATCGCGCAGCGCTCGAACGGACCGGAAATGATCCGGGCGCAAACGCTAATGACGTGCTGCTGCTTTCCACGCCGGTTATCTCGCCCGAGCTGCTCATTGTTTTTGACAGTTATGGCTCTTTACAGTTGAGGCCCATCGCGCCGAACAGAACGAGCGTGAAAGCGCCCGCCTCGCTTTCTCAAAGCTCGCGGATGGGCTTTTATCAACTGGCCGCGAGCATACTGCTGCGCCCCTTTGCTGCGCGCAGCGAGACAGGCTTGAGACCCGAAGCGCCCGCGCTCTTTTATACCCTGGAGAGGCTGCTGCCCTTCTTTGAGCGCGAGGCTGCGCCATACGCGCCCGAGCTTCGAGCGCGTCTGCAGACGCTCGCCGGCGAATTAGAAGCGCCGCGCCGCGAACAGCTCACGGCGCAGGCTGGCCTCAATCGCCTGACGCCGGAAAATGAAGGCGACCCTCTTGGTCCACAACTAGAACAGCTCGCACGCGCCGGCAAGAGCAGCGACCGAGACAGGATTCGGCTTGCTCTGACGAAGACGGCTGCTCGCAAAAGATTATGGGAACGCGCTCGCCGCATTGCCACAGAGATAGAAGCTGAAGGCTCGCGTCGCGCAGCTCTTTCTTTTATCGCCATCAGCCAGATTGCAGACATCCCGCGCGCTCACACGGAGGACCGTGAAGATGATTTCGAGAGCATGGTTAAGTTCTTGATTAACGTGGATGCGCCCGCATTCGCCAGAGCCTGGGGGCTGGCTCTGGTCGCGGAGATAGCTGCGCAAAAGAAAGAGCGTGCGCGGGGCCTAGAGCTTCTTCAAGAGGCCGAGAGGCAGGCCGAACTGGTCCAGCAGGGCACACGCCAACGCGCCGCCGTCTATGCTGTCCTGACCGCTTCGGCTTCGCGCTTTGACGCGGCGCGCGCCTGGGAGATGCTGGCCCTGACCGTCAAGGCGGCCAATGCGATTGAGGATTACACGGGCGAAGAGGTTGAGCTTGATTTGACGGCGGACGAAGAGTCGTCCAAAGAGTCATCCGAAGAGACGCCCGAGCCATTCATCATCGAAACGGCGATGTTTCGTTTGGACAAGATTTTTGCGACAATGGCGCATCTGGATTTTGAAAAGGCTCTGACGAACGCGCGCGCCCTGAGCGGCCCTGTGCCGCGCGCGCTCGCCTCGATTGCTGTGGCACGCACAATGCTCGAACAAGACAGGGGCAGAAAATGATGAGCGATAAGAAATAGCTTTTATCTCATCATTCATCATCTATCAGTTTTTATGCGTCGGCTATCCTCTTTTTCTCGTCGCTCTTTCGGCGTTCGTAATCGCGCGCCGTGGTCCAAGATTATCGCGCACGCGCTCCACCAGTTTCACGAGCACGATCTTTTTACTTCAGCAGCGGCGATGAGCTACTTCGGACTGTTGACGCTCTTTCCAGCGCTGCTGCTGATGCTCGCTTTGGGCAACTGGCTGCCCGCTGGCAAGGAGATGCTCACGCATATCATGCAGGTCTATCCGGGTTCCGGTAAATTCCTGCGCGAGACGATTGAGTCGCTCTCGGATGTCGGGCTGGGAGTCATCATTACCTGCGTCGTCCTCGTGCTCTGGGCAGGCTCCTGGGTTTTCGCCGTCGTCGAGCGCGCGCTTAATCGCATCTGGGGCACGACCTCGCGCACCTTTCTGCACGGGCGCGCGCTGACGCTCGGCATGATAGGCATCGTCGGGCTACTTCTGGCGGCCTCGGTCCTGGTCACTTCCGTGCTCGTCAGCTTACAGCAGTTGGCCTCGCGCCTCAGCCCGCGCCAGCTTGAGCGTATGACCTGGCTCGCGCCTCTCGGCAGCGCCTTCTGGCAGCTCATCTTCGCCATCACGAGCATTCTTATCACCATCACGCTCTTTGTCCTCGTCTATCGCTTTATGCCGAACGCGCGCGTCAGGCTGCGCGAGACGCTGCCCGGCGCCGTGCTCGGCGGGCTGCTCTGGGAAACTTCCAAATATGTTTTCGCTTGGAGCCTGCACTACTTTCATTACGACGAGATATACGGCTCTGTCGGCGCGGTCGTCGCGGTTCTGACCTGGGGCTACGTCTCTAGCCTGGTCCTGCTCTTCGGAGCACAGATGACCGCCGTTTTTCATTACGAGCATCCGGTAGAGCCTCTCAAGGCTTCAGCCGCAGACGCGGCCACGGCCCCCGCGTCATTCCCTTAAAGCTCAACCTGTCTGGAAGCGCATTTTTCGATGATGCTCATCACCGATTTCGATTACGAGCTTCCCGAAGAGCTGATCGCGCAGCAACCACTCGAAGAACGAGACAGCGCGCGGATGCTGGTCCTTAATCGCGCTGAAGAGTCCTGGCGCGACGACAGGTTTGCAGAGTTGCCCGCTCACATACGCGCAGGCGACGTGGTCGTCATCAACAACACGCGCGTCTTTCCCGCTCGCCTGCTGGGCCAACGCGAGCCTTCGGGGGGCCGCGTGGAGCTTTTTCTGGTCCGGGAGAGAGAGCCGCGTGTCTGGGAGACGCTGGCGCGGCCCGCGCGCAAGTTACCCTTGGGGACGCATATCGGGTTCGGCGACGGCCAACTGCGCGCAGAGATAGTCGGGCTGCTCGCAGAGGGTCGCCGCCTCGTGCGCTTTGAAGGCGATGAGCCGTTCGAGAAATTGCTGGACCAGTTGGGCCAGACACCGCTCCCGCCTTATATTAAAAGACCTGCGGGCGACCCTGACGAAGATCGCGCGAGATACCAGACCATTTATGCTCGACACAGGGGCGCTATCGCCGCGCCGACCGCCGGGCTTCATTTTACGCCGCGCGTGATTGAAGAGATTAAGGCTCGTGGCGCATTGATGGTTGAAATCACACTGCACGTCGGTTATGGAACTTTCGAGCCTGTGCGTGTTAAAGATTTGAGCCGTCATACGGTTGCGCCCGAAGAGAGCGAGATAGATGAGCAGGCTGCGCAAACAATCAACGAGGCACGGTCAAGGCGTGCACGCATCATCGCCGTTGGCACAACCACGACGCGCGCATTAGAATCTGCCGTGGACCAGTCAGGTAAGATTCAAGCGGGCGCGCGCACGTCGCAACTGACCATCAGGCCCGGCTACACTTTCCGCGCGGTGGATGCGCTCCTGACGAACTTTCACCTCCCGCGCTCGTCGCTGCTGGTCCTGGTCAGCGCCTTTGCCGGACGCGATCTGACGCTCGCGGCTTACCGCCACGCCGTCGCCTCGCGTTATCGCTTTTACAGCTACGGCGATTGCATGTTAATAATTTAGTGAAGCGCAAATCCTGAATCGTGAAAAGATAAAACCCGTCGCTCACGATTTGCGATTGACGATTCAAGCGTTCAAGAGATTATGGCT
This sequence comes from Pyrinomonadaceae bacterium, assembly GCA_036399835.1. Classification (GTDB taxonomy): domain Bacteria; phylum Acidobacteriota; class Blastocatellia; order Pyrinomonadales; family Pyrinomonadaceae; genus DASYML01. The sequence goes on from DASWMI010000033.1 coordinate 4,894, forward strand.
GTCCTGAAAAAAATCCGTTCACGCCTCTGGTCGCAGGGTAATGGCGCGGGTGAGGGGTCGCAGCTCAAGGAGAGCGCGGCGACGGCAGAGCCTGGGCTGCTCGAATATCGTTATGACATCAGGCCTATGACCGTTTCGCATCTTGACGACTGCTGGCGTCTGGACCAGCGTTGCTTTGTAGACGGCGAAGCGTACAGCCGTGACACCTTCGAGTATCTACTGACCTCGCCCGATGCCATCGCCTACCGCGCCGTCACGCAGCACGGCACGATGGTCGGCTTTATCGTCGGCCTCATAGAGCCTGACCGCACGGGTCACGTGACGACTGTCGGCGTCGCGCCCGAACACCGTCGCCAGGGCATCGCCGCACGCATGATGGACCGCGTGGAAGAAGGCTTTAGACGACGCAGCGTGCGGATGGTGCGGCTTGAGGTGAGAACGGTTAATATCGGCGCACAGCAGCTCTATCGCAACCTCGGCTACGTCGACACACAGACGCTGCCGCGCTACTACTCAAACGGTGGCGACGGATTGTTGATGGTTAAGTCTCTGGACTAAAACCCATCTCAGAATCCGCAAGACAAAATTCTAAACGCAAAGAGCCGGAGTCAAAATTTCTTGATGACTCCGGCTCTTCGCTTGAACAGTCTGGCGAGTTGTGTCAGCTCTTACGAAGCTCTGTCAAGACCTGCTTGGCGACCGCTTTTAAAGTATCGAAGACGCCGACGCCCGTCGAGGCGACGGCTTCAAGGACAGGCTCGCCCTTGCGCTGAAGCTCTACGGCCAGGTCCGTGGCGGGAATCACGTTGGGCAGATCGCGTTTGTTCAACTGGAGCACGTATGGCAGCTTGAGCAGGTCGTAACCCTGTGCGCGCAGGTTCTCTTCGAGGTTGTAAAGCGATTCGATGTTGGCGTCCATGCGCTCTTCCTGCGAGTCCGCGACAAAGACTACGCCGTCTACGCCCTTCAGAATCAGCTTACGTGAAGCGTCGTAAAAGACCTGCCCCGGCACAGTGTAAAGATGAAAGCGCGTCTTGAAGCCGCGCACGGTGCCGAGTTCGAGCGGCATGAAATCGAAAAAGAGCGTGCGGTCTGTCTCCGTCGCCAGGCTGATGAGCTTGCCCTTTGATTGCGGCGCAGTCGAATCGAAGATGTATTGCAGGTTGGTCGTCTTCCCGCATAGGCCCGGACCGTAGTAGACGATCTTGCAGTTGATCTCGCGTGAAGCGTAATTGATGAAAGTCATAGTATTTTAACTGAAAGTTGACGGGTTAAGGGATAACTGGCAGCCGCGAGCGTTACTTTTTCTGGGCTATCAACGCCCGCGCTGCGGCTAACTAAACAGGCTTTCGATATCTTCGTCCGAGATTTCAGCGAAGAGTGAAACATCCGCTGCGCTTCTGTTGCTCGACAGGCGGACGACCTCTTCAAAGATGACTGTCAACTCGTGCGTCGCCTGCTTGACGCGCAATTTGACCAGACCGAGGCTGGAACGGTCGTCGAAAACCACGACCAACAGCACGCGACCGATCACGCAGATGTGTATGCTTTCGCGCTCGCCTTCATGCGAAAGCGTGGGAAACTCTTTCTCCCCAATCAGTTGAGCCATCCCGCCCGTGGCCGCCACATTCCCCGCCGCGAGCGAGGCCAGGCTTGTCGTATCCAGATTCCCGACCTCACCGTGCACGGCTATCTCCTGACCATCCTTATCAACCAGAAAAGCCACGCGGGCCGCTGAATCCAGCCGCAGCTTAGCCAGAACAGCCTTAATCTGGTGATACTGCTGCTCGCGCATTACGATGGGAGTGTCTGCCATGTGTACAGCTTTCTCTTCGGATTTTTGAAGCGGGCGAGGTGGGGAAAGCTCTTCTCGGTTCAAGTAAAAGAGCGCCGACCGGAAGCTAAACTGTTGGACTCAAAGGCTCTAACTTTTGCTCTGAGAGAAGCCTGCGCTCCTCTCCTGCGGTTTGTGTGACTCAGAGGAGAGGGTTCAAACCGAGAGGAACTTTAACATAGCACAACATGGCCTTGCAACTGTTTTTCTATATTTAGCAAGAGCTTGAGAATTTGACCGTGGATTAGTGCGTTGAAGCCGCAAATCCTCTTCTTACGTTGATTTAGGTCTGGGGCTGTGCTAAGCTACGCCAAGTTTTAGCGGCGGCTCTGAAGCTTTTTGAGCAGTCCTTTGGAAAGTCGGTGGCTTCGCATGAGCGATCCTGTCATTAAGGGAGTCAAAAGGTCTCCCACACGCCCTTCCTCGCGCACCGCTACCACAACGTCTGCGGCAAAGAATCGTATGGTGGCAGGGAAAGCTGCGCGGCCCAAACCCATCGCCAAACGTTCTCTGACAGAGAAAGCACCCGCGCGCAAGGCCACCAAATCAACCGCACAGGCTTCAAGCAAAAACAGGGCGGCGAAGAAACCTGCAAAGAGCGCTCCGCCGCGTAAAGCCACGCCCCCGAAATCCGCCGCCGCGTCTAAAAGTAAAACGGCTGCGCGCAAGCCCGCTCCGAAGGCAATTTCCAAATCTACTTCCAAGCCCGCGCAGGCCAAACCGCAAAAGAAGAGCACTCCGGCCCCGACGAAGGCTCGCGCGGCGCAGGCAAAGGCCGCCAAGCAGCCACCTGAACGCAAGAAGCCCACATCTACAGCCTCGCCGCAGTCCGTCCCGCGTCATGTTGACGAGGCAGCCGCTTTGCGCACTTTCGAGCGCGCACATAAAGAGTTCGTGCGCGGCCATTTCACAGAGGCGCGCACTCAATTTCGCACGCTCATCGAGAAATACTCTGCGGCGGCGGAAGTGGCTGCGCGTGCGCGCACCTATCTGGCGATTGCAGAAGCGCGTCTGCGCACGGAGAGCAGCCTTCCACGAGATGCCGATTCGCTCTATGACCGTGGAGTGATAGAGCTGAATCGCGGCGATTACGTGGCGGCGCAGGAACTGTTTGAACGTGCGCTCAAGCGCGAGCCTGAGTCGGCTCATATACATTATGGGCTGGCGGCGACACGCGCGCGTCTAGGCTCCATCGGCACGGCGCTCGAATCTTTGCAGCATGCTTTGGAGATTCAGCCAAGCCTACGTGTCCGCGCACAGCATGACCCGGACCTCTCGCTGTTACGCAACGATCCTGAATTTGAGCAACTGGTCTTTGCCCCTCGCTACTAAACCCCTTCTCCTCTCGATTCTCGCCTCGGCGACTACAAGTTTCTCTGCCGCCAACGCTCAAAAAGTTTCAATGCTCTGCTTTTTTAGGTATGATTTTCTACAGTGAGCGCGACAAGGCTGCGTGCGCTCGCTCCTCTGTGGAGATAAAAGCTTGTCTGGTGCGGAAATTATTTACGGCCTAAAGCTGGTTGCCATCGGCGGCG
>DASWMI010000034.1:0-16730 GCA_036399835.1 Pyrinomonadaceae bacterium
CTGACGAAAGGCTTCGTTTGCCTGATCTCTGTCTGAAGTCGCTTGCCCATACGAGACAATATACACCTTATAACGACTTTCGTCAAGAGGCCCGCATCCGATGACTATCTTTCAGCAACATCCGGTCGTCTGCGGGGCAAGCTGCTCCGGCTCGCACGGCGTATGCTAGTCTGTGCGAATGAATTTGTGGGGAGAATCAGCCATCGTTGTCTCAGCGTTTCTGGCCGGGATGGTCAACTCGATTGCGGGCGGCGGCACGTTGATCTCTTTCCCCGTGCTAATCTGGGCGGGGCGCGACCCTGTGCTGGCGAATGCGACGAGCACTGTTGCGCTGTGGCCCGGTTCTTTTGGCGGGATGGTCGGATTTCGTCGTGAGCTTCATGGGAACCGACGTTGGATACTGCTGCTCGGAGCGCCTTCGCTGGTCGGCGGTGTGCTAGGTGCTCTACTGCTTTTACGCACGCCTTCAAATCTCTTCGCGCGGCTGGTCCCGTTCTTGATTCTCTTCGCCACAGCGTTGATGGCGCTACAGGAGCCGCTCTCGCGTTGGCTGCGGCGCACGCCGCACGCAGAGCCTTCGCGCAGTTGGTGGGCCGTGGCGATCATCTTTCAATTCTTTGTAGGTATTTACGGAGGCTATTTCGGCGCGGGCATAGGCATCATCATGCTCGCGGCACTGGGCTTTCTGGGGCTTTCCGATCTTCACCGGATGAACGCGCTCAAAAATCTCTTTGCTATCTGTATTAACGGAGTGGCCGCGCTCTATTTCATCATCTACGGCGCGGTCATCTGGGTAGACGTACTGCTGATGGCGACGGCTGCCATCGCGGGCGGGTATTTCGGCGCGAGCTTAGCTTACAAGCTCGGACGCAAGTTCGTCCGCTATGCTGTGATAGCCATCGGAGTTATGATGGCCGTCGCGATGTTTCTGTTTCGCCGCTGAGCGAACAATCATAAAGGCGGCACTTCTGCTGCCTTCAGTGGCTTTCAAGTTTGTCTAACTCGCCTGGCAACTCATGTCTCAAGAGAGACGAAATGAGCTTTTAACTGCGCGCGCCGTTTCCGTTTGAACCCTTCCCACGCCAGAGGGCAGAGAGCGCCAGCCCTGCACCTAGCAGGACTACGCCCGTGACCAGCGGATGAAGCGAAGCCTTTGTGTAAAGGCTACTCTCCGCGACATGGCCCGGATAACCGCCGCGCTCTTCGAGAGTTCCTGATGGACCATAAAGACCGTTCTCTTCGCGTTTGCCTGCGGGCCTGTCCGACCTCTGAAGATCGAACATGGTCCACTCCATGACTTTATCTGTGAGGCGCGGCGTATAGTTGCCGGAGACGGAGAGGGCCTTGCCGCCTCCGCCGATGAAGACATCGCGCTCCGTGTGTTCCGCGCAATGGAGAATCGCTTCGGCAACCGTTTCCGGCGCGTAGACCGGAGGAGGATTCATCGGCTCGACTTCAAGATAGTTCTTGGCGTGATCCCTGTAGGGCGTGTCAATCGCGCTCGGCTTGATGAGCGTCACGGAGATGGGCGCTGCTTCCTCTTCAAGCTCCATACGCAGCGCGTCTGTAAAACCCTTGACAGCATGTTTCGAGGCGCAGTAAGTGCCTTGAATCGGGATCGCGCGGTCGGAGAGGACGCTGCCGACGTTAATCAAGGCCCCGCCGCGCTGGCGCAGATGCTCTGCGGCGATGCGCGAGCCATAGACCACGCCCCAGAAGTTTGTCTCAAAGAGCTGCCGCTGGTCCTCTATGGAAACATCCATGATCCTGCCGTAGATGGAGACGCCGGCGTTGTTGACCCAGGTATCGAATCCGCCGAAGCGGTCCAGTGCCATTAACGCGATGCGCCGCACGTCTTCTTCCTGTGAGACATCCGCGACGATATAAATGGCCTCTCCGCCCGATGAAGTAATCTCATAGACGAGCTGCTGCAAAGCATCTTCGCTGCGGGCCGCGAGCACCAGTCGCGCACCGCGCCGTGCAGCCAAACGAGCCGTCACCAGCCCTATCCCGCTCGAAGCGCCCGTGATGACGATGACCTGCTCTTCAAGTTTTTTGAGTTTGACGTTCATAGCTCTCCCGTTCGTGAAGATGAATTGATGCGCGCCGCGTTTAGCGGCCCAGATGTCTGTGCTCGACCATCAGGCAGCGATCCTGCACGACCTTGATTCCGGCTTTCGCCATCCGTTCGGCGGCCTCGTCGTTGCGTATGCCGGACTGAAGCCAGACGGCCCTCGGCTTTTTAGCGAGGATGTCATCGAGATGGCCCGGCACGTCCTGTGCGCGGCGAAAGACATTAACAAGGTCAACCTCTCCGGGTATCTCAGAGAGCGTGTGATAAACCTTCTGGCCCAGGATGCTGGTCGCGTCAGGATGGTAGACGGGAACCGGAATCACCTCAAAGCCTGCTGTCACCAGATAACTCGGAACATAAAAGGCTGGCCTCGAAGAATAATCTTCGGTCCTGATGCCGAGCACGGCGATGCGCCGTGTTTCCGCGAGCAGAGCTTTGATGCCCGCGTCATCTTCGATTAAATTCTCTCGCCAGCTTTCTTCATTCTCTGCAATTTCAGTCGGAGCAGCCATCTTGTCACCTCTCACAATCTGTTATCTTCCTGCCGTGCGCTCTGATTCTGGTCCGGTTGCTGGCCCTGCGGATTCCTGTTCTCGGTCTCCTGATTCAGAGCGCCTTTCGCTGTCTCGCCGCTAATCTGGTCCGCCTGCGTGTCGCCCCTGCGCGAGTCAGCTTCAACTCCTTGTCCCTGCGCGCTGCCTTGCGCACCTGCCGCAGCGCCCGTGCCGCGAGCTTCGTTCGTATTCCTTTCGTCCGCCATCTTTTCTGCCCCCTCCTGCTTCTTTTATGTTCACTAAACGAACGTGCGCGCTACACATTAGTACGCATCCGGCGCGAGGCTCTTAAAGAACGCGCACGCACTATTGCACTTAGAGGTCCGGTTGTCGTAAATTTAAAGATGAGGCAAGCCGGATGCCAGATTGGGCTTGTCTTCGGTTCATCGCTCTCCTCATGGTCAATGGCTCTCTCTGGAAGCGTTTCAAGAATAACCATTGACTCCCCTTAAAAAATTGCGTACTTTCTGCGCACCGACTTTGTAGTGCTCCACTGGACCGGCGCACTCAAGATGTTGGGTGTCCCGCTCACAAGCGGGCCAGCGCTCGTTCAACCCCCTGAATTTCAAAGGAAGTGAAAAATTTGAATCCCCTGGTCAGAATTCCCCTGCTGATGTCTCTTCTTGCGGTTTGCGCCTCAATCGGATTCGGACAGAAATTTTGCAGGCCAACGCCGCCATCACCCTACAAACACACCGCGCTGATTGTCAGCAAGATTGATAAGAAAGCTGGCAAGTATAAGACCGTGATGGAGTATCCGGCTCTGGATGTGATGCGTGGCGCTAGGTTCACGCTCGCGGCTTCCTTCTTCCATCACGACCTGAAGCTGGGCGTAGCTCCGACCATAGACCTCGCCTTCGCTTTCGTCTCCGAGCAGGCCAACAGCCAGCACGCGCATGATCTGAGCATACTGATTAACGGGCAGCCCTGGGTCTTGTCCGCGCCCGTCGAGTATGCATCGAAGAAGCTAGAGAAGGGCCTGCTGGTCGAGACTACTCGGATGACGCTCACTTATGAGAAGCTTTCCGAGATAACGAAGGCGCGGAGCGTGAGGGTGCGTCTGGGAGCTTTGGAATATCCGCTGAGCTTCGACAACCTGGAAGCCCTGCGCGAAGTGGCGAGCCAGATAGAGCCGTATCTGACCTGGAATAAATGGAGCACGATCAAGGCCGAACGGCGCTGAACGCAGCCATCATACAGAGTTGAGCGCGCGCCGCGAATGTTTGTCTAAACAAGCATCCTGTGCGGCGCGAAGAAAAGGGCGCGCTCCTCAAAAGTCCTGTCATGGGCCAACAGAAGAAAAAAGAGCAGCCGGGGTCCGGGGTCAATCGCAGAGCATTTTTGCATCAAGGGATGGCCGGGGGCGCGCTCCTGCTGGCTTCTCCCATCTCGCCCGCGTTGCCTGCGGACTCCGAGCCGGATGCTCAGCCGGTGACCGTCAAGCCTTTCGAGCTGGAAGAGGCGACCATCTCAGAGTTGCAGGAGATGTTGAGGTCCGGAAAACTTTCAGCCCGTTCGCTCGCACAGAAATACCTACAGCGGATAGAAGAGATCGACAAGCGCGGTCCGGCCATCAACTCCGTCATAGAGATTAACCCTGACGCGCTGGCGATAGCCGAGTCGCTCGATAAAGAGCGCAAGAGCGGAAACGTGCGCGGCCCGCTGCACGGCATCCCCATCCTCATCAAAGACAACATTGATACTGCCGACCGGATGACCACCACCGCGGGCTCTCTGGCGCTGGCGGGTTCTATCGCGCCGCAAGACTCTTTTGTCGCACAGAGGCTACGCCAGGCAGGCGTCGTCATCATTGGCAAGACAAACTTGAGCGAGTGGGCCAACTTCCGCTCCACGCACTCGACCAGCGGCTGGAGCGCGCGCGGCGGGCAGACCCGGAATCCTTATGCGCTGGACCGCAACCCTTGCGGCTCAAGCTCAGGCTCCGGCGTTGCCGTGTCGGCCAATCTCTGCGCCGCGGCTATCGGAACCGAAACTGACGGCTCGGTTGTCTGTCCCTCATCCGCCAACTCTATCGTCGGCCTCAAGCCTACGCTCGGTCTCATCAGCCGCTCCGGCATCATTCCCATCGCGCACAGCCAGGACACCGCGGGGCCTATGGCGCGCACGGTCTCAGACGCGGCCATCCTGCTCGGAGCGCTGGCTGGTCCAGACCCGCGAGACCGCGCCACGAACAGCAGTCGCGGAAAAGCTCTGGCCGATTACACACGCTTTCTGGACCAGCAGGGATTAAAGGGAGCACGCATCGGCGTGGCCCGAAAGTTTTTCGGCTTTCACGAAAAGGTCGATGCGCTGATGAGCGATGCGATTGATGCTATGAAGCATCAGGGAGCCGTCATCGTTGATCCGGCAGAGATTCCGACGGCGGGCAAGTTTGATGATTCGGAGCTGGAAGTCCTGCTCTTCGAGCTGAAGGCGGACCTCAACGCTTATCTGGCTTCGCTTGGTCCAAAAGCGCCCGTCCGCTCGCTCAAGCAAGTGATAGAGTTCAATGAGCGAAACCGCGCGAGCGAGATGCCCTACTTTGGGCAGGACCTCTTTATCAAGGCTGAGGCCAAGGGGTCGCTCGCGAGCCGTGACTATCTGCGTGCGCTGCAAAAAAATCGTCGGCTTTCGAGGGCGGAAGGGATTGATGCGGTGATGAACAAACTGAGGCTGGACGCGATGATCGCCCCGACGGGCGGCCCGCCCTGGCCCACGGACCTGCTTAACGGCGACCACTTTACAGGCGGCTACTCGACGCCCTCAGCCGTCGCCGGATACCCGCACCTGACGGTCCCCGCGGGTTACGTTCACGGCCTTCCGGTCGGCATCTCCTTTTTTGGCAGAGCCTACAGCGAGCCTCTCTTGATTAAGCTCGGCTATGCCTTTGAGCAGGCGACCAGGCTTCGCCGCCCACCGCAGTTTCTACCGACGGCCAATCTTCAAGCATAAGCCGGAGAATGGAAATCGCAGTTGAGCGCGTCACATCAAAAGCTCCGGCAAGTCCTGCTCCTCTTCACTCTCGGCAGTATCTTCCCTGGACCAGTGGACGGCCTTTGAGAGTATCTCTCGCGGGATGGCGTTGATGGTCAGATGATGATTGACCCATCCCTCCTGCCAGGGGCATTGTTCGAGCAACTGCTGCATGCCTGCCTCCCTCGCCTGTTCCTCTGAAGAGGCTAGAGCGCCGACTGCCCACAAAGAGACTGCCGGAAAGATGCCCGCACGTTCATCCAGCGTCTCTTTCAACTCCCACCTGACAGTGCCATCAGGCTGCGGCGTGAAGTTCAGACGCTCAGGGTCCAGCTTCATGGCGTACATCGCCATGACAAAGAGCTTCGGTCTTTCCATCGGCAGTTTCCCCGGGCTTTAGCCCTTGATGATTTCCAACAGCTCTGCGGGCAGAGGCGCGTCAAACTCCATCCATGCGCCGCCCGTCGGATGATGAAAGGCCAGGCGGGCCGCGTGCAGGGCCAGCCGTGCTCCGGCCAGAGCGCCGCCGTAGAGTTCGTCGCCCATCACGGGGTGGCCCAGATAAGCGCAATGTATACGCAACTGGTTAGTGCGCCCCGTGACAGGCTCAAGCTCGACGAGCGTCATGCTCTCTCTTCTTTCGAGCGTGCGGAGATGCGTTTCGGCGGGTTTGCCTTGAGCCATGATTCGCCATTTCGGCTGCGCCCCTTCATCGCGGCCTATCGGCGCAAAGATCACGCACTGGTCCACAGCGACCCTTCCCTGGACCAGCGCCAGGTATCTCTTCTCGACGAGCCTCTGGTGAAAGTGGCGCGAAAGAATACTCAGCGCGCGTTGATTTTTCGCGACGACCATCAACCCCGAGGTCGCCCTGTCGAGCCTGTGCACGAGGCCCGGACGCACAGTGGGCAACATCTTTGAGAGGCGCGGGGTGACACAGACTTCCGCCGCATTTCTCTCTTCAAGCTCTTCGGCGATGCCCGTCTCTTCGTCCATTAGAGCTTGCCTGTCATCTCCAAACCGCTCGCGGTTCAGATAATAGGCGAGAGCGTTGGCGAGCGTGCCGGTTTTGACTCCGCGCGTCGGATGCACAAGCATCCCTGCGGGTTTTGAGACGACGAGCAGATCATCATCCTCATAGATAATTTCGAGCGGCACAGCCGAAGGGATCATCGCGCCCGCTGCGCCGTCTTCAAAGGCTATCTCTATCACGTCGCCGCGCATCACGCGTTGCCCGCCGCGTGCCGTTGATTGGTTGACGGTGCAGGCCCCTCCTGCGACGAGAGTTCTCAGACGCATACGGCTCAGCCGGTCCAGTCGAGAGGCGAGAAATTCATCCAGCCTGCGGCCAGCCTGCTCTTCATCAATATGAAATTGAAAGGATTGCTTCATAGCTCTAGCCTAAGATGCACGGCCCTTGAAGAGCTTAATTGCGAAACTCCTGCGAGACCATCAGCCCGCGCACTCCGCCGTCCATCACGCCTATCCCTAGCCGTCCGTATTGAGGCCGCAGGATGTTAGCGCGATGGCCCGGAGAGTTCATCAACCCATGATGCGCAATCGAGAGCGTCGGCGCTAAGGCCAGATTCTCTCCGGCAATGATAAAGGTCACGCCCGCTTCGCGCATGCGGTCGAAGGGGCTGTGGCCTTCGGGCGAGACATGTGCGAAATAGCCGCGCTCGAACATGTCTGTCGAATGGTGCCGGGCCACTTCCGTCAACTCAGGGTCGGGCGAGAGCGGCTTGAGTCCGGCCTTCGCGCGTTCCTCGTTGACCAGCGCGAGCATACGCGCTTCAAGGTCCGGTCTGGCGCGCGCGTAGTTGACGGTGAAGGGCAGCTTGACGGACTCGCCCGATTCAGGCTCCGGCCTGACGGTGAGCATGTTGAGCGTGCGCCTGGTCGCCTCGTCAAAGACTGGCGTCAAGCTGGTCTCCAGACGCTCAGTGATAACCGCCAGGCGATTGGCGACGGCGCTCTCGCGTGTAGAATCGCGCAGACCTTCCGGCAGAGGCAGGGCCAGCAGCAGCGGAGCGAGAATGGCCGCCGTCACCAGACCGCTCAGGAAACCCGGCAGGAGACCGAAGACGCGATTGGTACGCCGCCTGTGTATGTCCTTCGGCAGCCGTCGCAGCAAAGCGTAGCCGAGCAGATGTATGCCTATACCAGCCAGCGTCGCAAGCAGCATAAAGGCAACGGGCCTCACCCAGAATTCGGGCCAGGCGATGTGCGACCCGAGCCAGCGCGCGACCGGCTGGTAAAAACGCAGGGCCAGCAGCAGGCTACCTGCCCAGCGCAGCAGGTCCAGCAGCCCCAGGATAAACCCGCGCTGCCACCCGTATACCATGCTCAAGAGAATGACCAGGACCAGCAGGATGTCTACCAGATTCAATTCCATTGTTGACTTAGAGAATATTCCAAAACCCGTAGATGAGCCACCGCAGGCACAGAGACACTAAAACAAGCTTGTCATGGTCCACTTGTTTAATGATGCGACGGATGCAACAAGAGCGGTTTCGGACCTGTTATCCGAAACCGCTCTTGACTCTCAAGCACATCCTCTCAGAAGTCAGAAGAGGTGCGCGCGTCGCGTGAGTAGAGTTTGAAGGCAGCCGCTTTCAGCCCTAGCGATATATCCTGCGCGAAGGCTCTGAGACGGCGCTGAGCATATCTGCCATCTCGCGTCTTTCGCCCCGGCCATGATGCCCTCCGGCATGGCGCGCCAGATCGCTCTGGCTGATGATGCCGACCACGCGGTCTCTATCATCCACGATGGGTATGCGCCGCACCTGCCGACGGGCCATCTCGCGCACACAGCCTTCGACCGCCTCATCCTGATGACAGGCGAAAGCCCGCTCGGTCATGCAATCGCCGACCCGCGCACGCCTGATGTCCATCCCGCGCGCGACCAGCCGGACCGTAATGTCGCGGTCCGTCAACATCCCGACAAGCCGCCCGCTTCTGTCCACGACCGGAATCGCGCCGCAGTCAAACTCACGCATCAAACGCGCAGCGTGCTCTGCATAATCATCAGGCCGGACGGTCACTACATCGCGCGTCATCACGTCTGAGACGCGGACCTCGCTCCATCCTCCGCCGCGCGTCCCCCTGCCGTTACGTCCGGCCTCGGGCCAGCGCCCGTCACCATAGCTTCTGTAATCATCCTTGAGGTCCACGCGTCTTCTGCGCTCGGCCTCTTCATCGCCGAACCATGAAGCCACCTCGTCTGCGGCGCGGTCCAGCCAGCGGCGCTCGTCCTGGTCCGCCCGCTCACGCTCCTGTGCGCGCTCGTCAGCGACGCGGTCATACTCGCCGTGCAAGCTCCCTGGACCAGAACGGTCAGGCCCGTATCGCGCACGTCTGCGTGAGTTGATGCCGGAAATATCCCTCTCGCGCTCTCTCCCCTGTCCCTCATCGTAAGGCTGAAAATCATCACCCCTCATCACGTCCAAACCTCCTTCACACCGTCAATCTACGAAGCGGCAACTGCCGGAAACCCTCTCCTGCCCGCGAAAACCAGGCAGATGAATGCCCTGGTCTGAATGGCTTAACCAAACAGCAATTCTCAAACGTCATGCCATAAAATAATGTGGGAATTTACAGGGAAAGCGCGTGCGCGTAGACCAAATTACGACTAAAAGCCATACACCGCCGACAGAAATCAAACAGCCAAAGCTTACACTTTTTTGCGAGCTTTCCCGCCCGCCTCAAACTATTTTTCGCTATCAAACAAAAGACCGCTCGGGCGTGTAGCCCAAGCGGTCTATAATTTTCGGTTGAGAGCCAGGCGAGCGATTCTCAAAACTCCACGGCGATTTTTAAAGCTCCGCGCAGATGGCTTTTGTCTGCGCCCTCATGTCGCTGCTTCTCGTAGCTCGGTCCATCAGGGGATGGTTCGAGAGTTAAGCGGCCTGTCTCAGATAGGTGGTCCGGTAAAGCTCGTAATGGTCCGCGCCATAATTCTCGCGGCGCACCGCATAGAGTCGCTGCAAGCGAGCCAGCGAAGAGGGCGTGACGTGATGGAAAAATCTCTGGCGACGTATCCACCTGTGATCCCTGCCAGCCCATTCACGGCTTATGAAAACCTCGTCACCCTTGACATAGACACGCGCTTCCGTGCGCATATACGGCCATAAATCTTGTCTCATATTTTTCATCTGCCACCTACCTCTGACCGGACCAAACATCCCCGGCCAGACATCAATAATGGCAAGCGGCGTGCCTCCCGGCTTCTCAAAACGCGGGGAGATTCGTCTATTTAAATGGATGAAATCACCGAATAAATAGATGCTCGTAAATTCCGCGGACGCTCGGCGCGGCCCGTAGACGCGAGGCGTGCAAAGACATCTGCACGGATTGGTGAGCGTTCGGACTCAAGTGGTGTAGACCAGGGGGTGGACCAGTTTGTGAAGAGAAAGCGCGTGAGACTTTGAGAATTGCTTGAGCTTGAAGAGCATACTCCCTGCGCTCTCTTTGTGCGCCGGGTCATTGAGGGGACGGCTGCTCGTTGACAATCCAGCCGTCGGAGAGCTGCACGATCTTGTTACCGTAAGCGGCATTTAGCTCGGAGTGCGTGACTTGAATGATAGTCGTTCCTTCATCATTGAGCCTCTTGAAGAGTTCCATAATCTCTTTGCCCTGGCTCGAATGCAGGTTGCCCGTCGGCTCGTCCGCGAGGATGAGCTTTGGGTTGGCGATGACGGCCCGCGCGATGGCGACCAGTTGTTGCTGCCCGCCGGACAACTGGTTCGGGTAAAGGTCCTTCTTGCCGACGATCTGAAAGCGGTCGAGCGAATCCGCGATCAGGCTCTGTCGCTGCGAGCGGCTGATGTCCCTGTAAGAGAGCGGGACTTCCAGATTTTCATAAACGGTCAGGTGGTCCAGCAAGTGATAGCTCTGAAAGACAAAGCCTATATATTTCTTGTGCAGCTCGGCGCGCTGCTTCTGGCCCATGCCGTGTACGGGCTGGTCCATAAAGTAATATTCGCCGGTCCAGGATGTGTCGTGCATCCCGAGCAGATGAAGCAGGGTTGACTTGCCAGAGCCTGACGGCCCCATGACGGAAACAAAATCGCCCTCTCCGACTTCAAGGTCTATGCGGCGCAGGACGAAGGTTTTGCCGACGCCCGACTCGTAAAATTTTTCGACGTTTCGCAGTTGAATCATGATTGCTTGAGCAGCTCCTTGATGTTGTTTAGAGGGGAAGCCGCAGCCTGGCTTCGCAGCCCTGCCCCGCGCGGCGATTTTCGAGCGTAATCGCGCCGCCGTGCGCTTCGGCTATCTGCTGGCTCAGCGCCAGGCCGATGCCTGAGCCTTCAGGCTTGGTCGTAAAGAAGGGCACGAAGAGATTGGTCGTGTTAGCCAGCCCAGGCCCTTCGTCTTCAATCCAGATGTCCAGATGCGCGTTCGCTTTCTGCCAACCCATACGCACGCCGCCGCCCGTCTCCATCGCTGCATCCACGGCATTGCGCAAGAGATTAATCAGGACCTGTTCGAGCTGGTCCGCGTCGGCTTCAATCATCAGCTCGGGGCCTGGGACGAGAAGTATGTCGAGGCGCGTTTCGAGCTTGACGGCGCGGCGAATCAGGAGCGCGACATCAACCGGCTCAAAACGTGGCTGCGGCAGCCGCGCGAGCCGCGCATAGGCTGACATAAAGCGGCTCAGCGCCCCCGCGCGCGCGTTGATGACGGAGAGGCCGCGACGCATATCTTCATCCCAGTCGGGCGGCTGCGGCCTGCGTATGAGAAGATTTTCCAGACTCCCCGCGATTGACTTAATCGGCGCGAGAGAATTGTTCAGCTCATGGCCGAGCACGCGCACCAGCCGCTGCCAGGCCTGCCGCTCCTCTTCGCGCAGAGCGCGGCTGAGGTTCGAGAGGACCAGCAGGTGATGAGGCTCGCCGCGTGTGCGAAAGGTGCTGCGGCGCACTTCCCAGCGTCCGGCCTCGCCCGGAAAGCTCATCTGTAGCGTGCGCGCTTCATCTTCCATGTGCAGGCAATCATCAAGATTCAACTCTCGCGCGCTGCGCCCCATCAATCGCTCGGCGTGTTGGGCCATCAGCCGCTCTCCCGCTCGATTAATCAAAACGAGACGCTCTTCCCTGTCAAAAGCAAAGACCGCGACATCAATCTCCGTCATCACAGTGCGCAGGAGCGCTGTGGCTTCCAACGCGCCTAATCTTTGCGTGCGCAGCGTCTCGCCCAACTCGTTGACCTCCAGCAGGACATCTCCGAGCACATCATCGCGCGTGGCTCCGCGCGCTCGTATAGAAAAGTCGCCTTCGCGCAGCGCGGCGAGCAGGTTCGAGAGCGTTTGCAGCGGCCAGATGACGCGTCCCTGCAAAGCCAGCGCGCAGCCCAGCCAGAAAGAGATAATGAGCGTCGTTAAGGTCCACTCAACTTTGGCCGTGTAATCTCCGGTCCAGAGAAGGACGAGCGAGACGAGCACGCCCGGTAGTCCTGCCGCGAGGGCCAGGACCAAGACGCGATGCTCATGTTTCAAACGCTGCCTGCCTGCCGGACGCAAGGCCCGCTCTTTGGGCGAAGGGTTCTTCTTGTTGAAGCGTAGCACCTTTTAATGGCATCGCTTTCCGCAGGGCTTTTTACAGCCCGTACTTTTGCAGGCGGCGATAAAGCGCGCTGCGGCTCAGCCCGAGCGCATCCGCCGCCTGGTTGACGTTACCATTAAAGCGCGCCAGTGCTTTGCGTATCAAGAAGGCTTCGACCTCTTCAAGGCTCATCTCTTCCAGGCTGCGTGCGCTCTCGCGCTCTCCCTTGAGGCCCAGGTCCGAGGCGCTGACGCTTTCCCCCTGCGCCATGAGGACGGCGCGCTCGACGACGTGGTCCAGCTCTCGCACGTTGCCCGGCCAGCGATAAGCCCCCAGAGCTTCCTGTGCGGCGCGTTCAAAGCCCGACAGTTTTTTGCGATAACGTTGCGCGTGCTGCTCAAGAAAATGCTCTGCGAGGAGCACTATGTCTTCCCTGCGCTCGCGCAAGGCGGGCAGATTAATCTCCACAGTGTTGAGACGAAAGAGCAGGTCCTGACGAAAGCGGCCCTGCTCTACGGCCTGGTGCAAATCCGAGTTGGTCGCTGAGAGAATGCGCACGTCGGCCCTGCGTGTTTTAGAAGAGCCGACGCGCTCGAACTCGCCCGTTTCCAGCACGCGCAAGAGCTTGGCTTGCAGGTTGAGCGGAAGATTTCCAATCTCATCCAGAAAGAGCGTGCCGCCGTCGGCCAACTCGAAACGCCCGACCCTGTCCGTCTTGGCATCCGTGAAAGCGCCCTTGACGTGGCCGAACAGCTCGCTCTCGAAAATACCTTCGGAGAGCGCGCCGATGTTGACGGCGACCAGAGGCTTCTGCGCGCGAGCAGAAAGCGTATGCAGAGTGCGCGCGACGACTTCCTTGCCCGTTCCGTTCTCGCCCGTGATGAGCACGTTGGCATCCGAATGCCCTACGCGCCGGACCAGTTCCAGCACGGGTCGCATGGCCGCAGAGCTGGCAATCAGGCTCGGCTTGCCGCCATCATCACGCAGAAGCTTATTCTCTTCTTCCAGCCGCTGCTCTTTGCGCAGGGCCTGGCCCAGCTCTATCTGCGTGCGCAGGATGGACATCAAGCGCGCATTATCCCAGGGCTTCTGCACGAAGTCGCGCGCGCCGCGCCGCATGGCCTCGACCGCCACATCAACGCTGCCCCAGGCCGTCATGACGATGATGGGAAGCGTGCTATCGAGAGCCTGTATGCGGCTCAGCAGGTCCAGCCCCTCGCGGCCCGAAGTGGTATCGCGCGCGTAGTTGAGGTCCATCAAGAGGACGTTGTAATCGCGCGCCTCCAAAGCCTTGAGGATGCCCGCCGGAGAATTGACCGACTCCATCTCGAAGCCTTCTCCCTTGAGCAAGAGACGCAGGGCTTCGATGACATCCGGCTGATCGTCTGCGATTAAGATTCGTGGCATGTTTAAGCTGAAGCAGCGCGCGTCGAACGTTTGAAACAGTCAATCCGGTGCTTATCTTAACAACGAGACATCGTATAGCCTGCTTCCCGAAACAGCAAAAGATAGATTGGGCGACGCAATGGCGATGAATGAACAGCCCACAGGCAAAGAGCTTTGGACCGATTGCTTTTATTTCGCATTCATTGCCGCCGCGCCGCCCGCGCTTATCGCTTCTGGTCCAGACCTTTCCTCTTACTCGTAATGAAGCGCAATCATGGGGTCTACTTTGGTGGCCCTGTGCGCGGGTATCAGGCAGGCCAGCAAAGCTATCGCTGCCAGTATCAAAGAGACGCTCAAGAGCGTCAGCGGGTCATGCGCTTCGATTCCAAAGAGCAGGCTTTTCATAAAGCGCGTCAAAGCAAAGGATGCTCCGAGTCCGATGACAACCCCCAGGAGGACGAGCAGCATCCCCTGCCGGACGACGAGCCGCAGGATGTCGCGCGCCTGCGCTCCCAAAGCCATGCGGATGCCTATCTCATGCGTGCGCTGCGAAACAGAATAGGCCATCACGCCGTAAATGCCGACGGCTGAGAGCAGCAAGGCGACACCGGCAAAGATGCTCAAGAGCAGAGTGCTAAAACGCGCACGCGCCACGGAATCTGCGAGCACTGTTTCCATCGTGCGAACGTCCGCGAGCGGCTGGTCCTTATCCATCGCGCGCACTTCGCGCTGGACGCTAGAGGCGATGCCCTGCGGGTCAGTCTCCGTGCGTATGACGAGCGTCATAAAGGGATAGGCCAGCTCCGCGTGCGGCCAGTAAGACATACCTCTCGGCTCTATATCGAGTCCGGCGTGTTTGACATCGCCGACCACACCGATAATCTCGCTCGGCGCGTTTTCCGGCCCTTTCATGTTAATCGTCAGACGCTTGCCGATGGGGTCTTCGCCTGGAAAATGTTTGCGGGCCAGCGCCTCGTTGATGATAACGACGTGCGCGGCCTCATTCATCTCGCGCGCGTTAAAGTTTCTCCCCTTGAGTAAAGGAATGCTCATCGTGCGGAAGTAGTTCTGGTCCACGACGCGGACATCGAGCGTGAGCTTCTCGCCGGGAGGCGGCTCGGGTCGGCCCTCGATGCGAAAGCTGGTGGCCGCGCCCGGTCCGGTCAGTGGCAGAAAGCTGATAGCCCCGGCAGAGCGCACGCCCGGAATCCTTTCGACGCGCTCCAGCAGCTCTCGGAAAAATGCCACGCGCTGATGTTCCTCTCCATACTTGGAATTGGGCAGCAGGACTCTGGCGGTGAGTACGTTCGCGGCGTCAAATCCCGGGTTGACCGATTGCAGACGAACGAGGCTTCTAATGAGCAACCCCGAACCCGTGAGCAGGAGTAGAGCCAGCGCCACCTCGACGACAACCAGAGTATTGCGCACGCGCTGTCGGGCCGTGCCGCCCGCCGTTCCCTTGCCGCCCGTCTTGAGCGATTCATTTAAATCCGGCCTTGAAATCTGAAGCGCCGGAGCGAGGCCGAAGATTATGCCTGTGAGGAGCGAAACAACGAGCGTGAAACCGAGTATGCGAAGGCTGACGCCGGTTCCGCCCAGGGGGAGCAGATTCGGCGGACTCAGCGCGACGAGCAAATCCACGCCCCACATCGCCAGCAAGAGTCCGAGCACGCCGCCCAGCAGAGCCAGCAAAAGGCTCTCGGTCAGCAACTGGCGAATAATGCGAAAGCGTGCTGCGCCGAGTGCGCTGCGGATGGCAATCTCTTTTTCACGGGTCACGGCGCGGGCCAGCAGGAGGTTAGCGACATTCGCGCAGGCGATTAATAAGACGAGGCCGACGGCGCAGAGCAGCACGAGCAGCGCGGGTCTGATTTCGCCGACAAGTTGTTGCTGCAAGGGTACGAGCCGTATGCCCCAGCCCTTGTTAAAATCCGGATACTGCTGTTCGAGATTGGCGGCGATGCGGTCCATCTCTGCCTGCGCCTGTTCGAGCGTCACGCCCGGCTTGAGCCTCGCTATAGCAGACATAAAGCGTCCACGCCGGATGCGTGTGTTCTCCGTCACGGTCAAAGGCTGCCAGATGGTCGCCTTCTTACCCGTAAAAGAAGAGTTCTTGATAAAGAGATTGAAATCCGGCGGCATCACGCCGACGACAGTCTGTGGTTGTCCGTTGAGCAGAACCTTTTGACCGATGATGGCAGGATTGGACCCGAAGCGTCGCTGCCATAAACCATAACTGAGGATGGCTACCTGGTCCTTGCCCGCCTGATTTTCATCAGGCGCAAACTCGCGGCCCATCAAGGGCTGAACTCCGAGCACGTGAAAGTAGTTGGTCGTCACCACCTGTCCGGGCAATTCTTCAGGGTCATCAACTCCGGTCAGATTAAAAGGGGCATCGTAAAATGCCGCCATCTCTTCAAGGACGCTGTTTTGCTCCTGCCAGTCCATGAAGTTGGCCGGATTGATAACGTTTCGCTCAATCGCTCTAGGCCGGTTGTGCTCCCAGACCATGACCAGCCGCTCAGGGCTTTTGAAAGAAAGAGGCCGGATCAAAACTGCATTCACGACGCTGAAGATAGCCGTGTTCGCACCGATGCCGAGAGCTAATGTGATAATCGCAACGATGCTAAAGCCGGGCCTGCTCCACAGCATCCTAAAACCGTATCTCACATCTTGCAGCAACATTCCCATCACAACCTCCTGGCGAAGTCTCAGAGTCTGAGAGTCTGGAGTCATGAGTCAAAGACAAGTTTTTTGCTTTTGACTCCAGACTCTCAGACTGTTATTCGTAACGGAGCGCGACGATTGGATCGATTCTGGTGGCGCGGCGCGCGGGGATAAAGCAGGCGACCAGCGAAACCAGTGCGAGCAGCAGCGCGACACCCGCGTAGGTCAAGGGGTCTGTCGCGCTGACGCCGAAGAGCAGGCTCGACATGACGCGCGTCAGTGCGAAGGCCGCGAAGACTCCGAGCAGGAGTCCGATGAAGGTGAGCCTCATACCCTGTCGGACGACGAGCTTGAGCACATCGCTTCTTTGCGCTCCCAAGGCCATCCGCACGCCTATCTCCTGCGTGCGCTGGCTGACCGTATAACTGATGACTCCGTAAAGCCCTATCGCCGTGAGCAGCAGGGCCAGCGCGGCGAAGGAGGCCATCAACCACATAACCAAGCGTTTCGGCGCGACGTTGCGGTCCAGCA